>JAFUWW010000026.1 GCA_017471085.1 Bacteroidales bacterium
ACTACGGCGGCATCGGTGTGGTGATCGGCCATGAGATGTCCCACGGCTTTGACGACCAGGGTTCCATGTTCGATGCCTCCGGCAACATGGTGAACTGGTGGACGGCCGCCGACAAGGCCAAGTTCGATGAACTCGGCAGCAAGCTCGCCGCCCAGTTCGATGCCGTGGAGGTGCTCCCGGGCGTTCACGCCCACGGCCGCTACACCCTGGGTGAGAACATCGGCGACCACGGCGGTCTGTCCATCGCTTACACAGCCATGGAGAACGCCCTGAAGGGCAAGTCCGAAAAACTTATCGACGGCTTCACCCCCGCCCAGCGCTTCTACCTTTCCTACGGCGCCATCTGGGCCCAGAACATCACAGACCAGGAAAAGGCCCGTCTCACCAACATGGATCCGCACTCGCTGGCCGAGAACCGCGTGAATGTCTCCGTCCGGAACTTCCAGACCTTCTTCGACGCCTTCGACATCCACGAGGGTGACGCCATGTTCCGTCCGGAAGAAGAGCGCGTCCACATCTGGTAAGTGAAAGCCTCCCGCTTCATATCCCGGAGGCTCAAATTCCAAGGAAACGTGGCGGCGGTAGCCATCGCCGTCAGTTTCTTCGTCATGATCGTCGCCGTAGCCGTCTCGTCCGGGTTCCGCCATGCCGTGCGGGACGGCGTGGCGGCTATGGTCGGCGATATCCGTATCGTTCCGCTGGACCAGGGCACCGGGGAAGATGTCTCCATGCCCCGGCACCTGCCCTCGGAGGAAGCCGTCCTGTCCATTCCCGGGGTGAAGGCCCTTCATCCCGCAGTCCTGCGCAGCGGCATCGTCAAGGACGGGGACGTGATCCACGGCGTGGTGGTCAAGGGCGTGGAACGTCCCGATTCCGCCCTGGCCGTCTCGGTGCCGGAAAGGCTTTCCCGCATTACGGGCGTAGGGGAAGGCGGTACGCTCACAACTTATTTTATCGGGGAACGCGTGCGCGTGCGCAAGTTCCTCGTCACCCATGTCCACCACGACCTGGTCGAGATGGACGACAATCTCCTGGTCTATGCCAACCTGCAGGATGTGCAGCGCCTGAACGGCTGGGATGAAAACCAGGTTTCCTGCCTGGAAGTGGAGGTGAAGGCCGATTACAGGAGCCGCGAGCGCCTGGACAACCTGGCCGCCACCATCGGCGCCCGCCTGCTCGGCAGCGGATACGAAGAGGAGGAATCGCTTTATGTGACTTCTTCTGCCAAGGCTTATCCGCAGGTGTTCGACTGGCTGGAGCTCATCAATTCCAATGTGCTGGCCATTCTGGTGCTCATGACCATCGTGGCAGGCTTCAACATGATTTCGGGGCTGCTGATCCTCCTGCTCAGGAACATCTCCACCATCGGCACGCTGAAAACCCTGGGAATGGAAGACAGTTCCGTGGGCGGGGTGTTTGTCCGGGTGGCTTCCGGCGTGGTGCTGAAGGGCATGCTTGCCGGCCATGCGCTCGCCCTGCTGTTCTGCCTTGTCCAGGGCACTACGCATCTGATTCCCCTTGACCCGGCCAATTATTTCGTCTCCTGGGTACCTGTCCACATCGATGTCCTGTGGATCCTGGCGGCCGATGTCATTGCTTTTCTGGTCATCCTGGCCCTGCTTTTCCTGACGGCCAGGTATGTTTCCAGGATAGACCCTGCCGTTTCCGTCAAAGCCGACTAGTCCCTCTCTGACACACGGTCCCCCTCCCGGATGCATTGGCCCGAACAGGGTCGCGAAGCGACGCATCCCGGAGGGGGACCGTGTGTCGGAAAACTATCTGGGATAGAAGCGGGTGTAGAAGGCGTAGATGTTCAGAACGTCTTCCACATAGACCAGGGTCTGGGTTCCCTTGAATCCGGGGACATCCGGAATCACGGAGGAAACGCTGTCCCAGCGGGTGGCGTCCACGCCTTTTTCCTCAGCCGTCTGGATGGTCCTCAGAATCTTTCCTTCCCCGGCATTGTAGGCCGCCAGGGTGAACTTGATGCACTCGGTGGTGTCGGCGGCCGTGCGGCTGAACATGTTCTGCAGCCGTTTCAGGTAGGTGGTACCGACCGACAGGTTGACGGAAGGAATCAGCAGCGTGTCGGTGCTGTAGCGGCTGCTCCGGATCTGCATGAGGCCCACTGCGCCCTTGTGCGAGTTGGCGTCGGCATGGAAGCGGGATTCCCGGTAGATGATGGCGCTGAGAAGGCGCCAGTCCCAGCCGATGCCGGCGGCGTATTGCTTCACCAGGGGGTCGTAGCTGCTGATGGTGGTCAGGTGCACGGGTTTTCCTTTGAGATAGTCTTTCTGCAGCTGGTGGAACCGGGCTTCTGCCGACAATTCACCGATCCACCGGTTCATCAGCATCAGGGCCTTGGAATCTTCTTTCCTCAGCACCCAAACTGTCCCGTCGGGGAAAGGACGCGTGGCGGCGAGTTTTTCCGGGAGGGAATCGGCCCGGGGAAGGACGACCAGGTCGATGGAACCCTCCATCAGGGAATCCAGATAGTTCCGGCCTTCTTCGGCGACGGTGATGGTGGTCTCCAGCTCGTGGTCTGAAGTGAATTTCTGCACGAGCGCCTGCTCCATGGCCGCTCCTTCCCAGGGGAGGATGCAGCGGAGCGTGTCTTGCGGACGCAGTTGCAGGGGACTGTGGTGCTGCTTCCCGGGAATCAGCAGAAGGATCAGGGCGACCAGGGCGATCAGCAGGTATAGTCTGTGTTCGGGTTTCATCGGCCTGCTCCTCTCAAGGCACCGGAAAGACCGCCTCCCAGAGAAGAACCGCTGCCACCGCCCAGACCGGAGCTGCCGGCTCTCTCTGACAGGGTCTTCTGCTTGCCCAGACGCGGGTAGAACGGCCAGGAAATGCCGAACTTGAGGGCGGTAGGCGTCTGCACGTAGTGGTGGGCGGTAAAATAGTCGTGGCGCTCGTTGGGCCAGCCGTTTCCGGCATTCTCCAGCTTGAGGAAGAGGCAGCACTTCTTCCATTGGATGTTCATGAACACGTCGAAGACAGGGCAGTTGCCGTAGAGTTCTTCATTCTGGTTCATGAAAACACCGGCCACGGGATTGAAGGCGGGGGCATGCCACTGGGTGGTGTAACGGGTATTGACACCAAGCTGCAGGATCATGGTCTTGGGATCCACGACTACGAACTGAAGGAACCAGCGGAGGTTGAGGGAGAGCATGGGCAGCGGAAGCACGTCTGGCTCTGAACTCACTTGGAACAGGGCGCTGTTCTCCAGATGCACGGGACCCAGGACCAGGTCTTTTCGCAGGGCGGCGGACAGCACGCTCATGGGAGTGGTGTTCTGCCGGGCCACCCCCAGCGTGTCGTAGTAGATGTTGTTGGCCAGCAGGCCATATCCCACGGAGGCTTTCAGTTTCCATTTGGGAATATCCACGGATCCGGTAATCCGGGTGGTGGAAATCTTGGAGAATTCGTTGTCCCACTTGTAATGGTTGGTATACAAGTGCTGCTCGTAGTAACCGGGTTCTTTGAGCGTGGTCTCGAAATGCGCTCCGATGGAGATGGGGCTTGCGGGCTGGCGGCGGAACGGGTAGAAGTTGAATTTGGCGTTGGCCTTGACGGCGAAATCGTTGGCTTCGTATCCGGCGAAATTGTAAAGGCCCATGGCATCCCATTCCATGAATTTCCTGAACCGCCCTTCCGCTCCGACATACGTGTACAGCGAGTTCCAGAGTACGTTCTGCGGTTTCTTCAGGAAGTCGCCCGGCCCGAATTTGTAGAACTTCTGGAGCCTGTCGCCGATACCGCCTTCAATTTTGGAGACGACGGCATCCTCGCGCCAGGGCTGCAGACGCACGAAGATGCGGTTGTCCAGTCTCATGGCCCGCATCGAGTCGGCACTTTCGGCGGGGTTGATGTTGAAGACATCGTTATAGAAGCTGGACAGAGGCGAGGAGGTATCGTCCACATACAATTTGGAATACACCGAATACTCGGTCGAAGTGCCGATGAAGCCGGTGGTCATGTCCGTATTCAGGGAGTCCGGTTTCACCCAGGTGGTGTCGCCCCTGTGCCGCAGCTGTTCGATGAATTCGAACGGGATGCGGTAACTTTGGTCGAAGAAGAGGGTCCGCTTGCTGTACCGGTTGCTGGCAGCTGCCAGGTTCACTTCTATCTCGCGAACGTCCACGGTGGTGTCCCGGATCCAGAAATTGTCCTGGATGCCGCCGCTTTCCTGGCGGGTCATGGAGTTGAAGATGGCGCCGCCGTGCGCCAGGTATTTCTTGCCCAGATAGTTGCCGGCCACTACATAGGTGCTGTTGCCGGCCTGGTCGTTCTTGGTGTTGCCCGCTCCGCCGTAACGTTTCATTTCCAGGGCGATATTGAGCGAAGGCAGGATGTTCTGGGTGGTGAACACGCGGTACGCATCGGCGCTGGTGGTGCTGCTGTTGAACAGGTTGCCGTAGTATTCCAGCTCCGTGTAGGGCGTCTTGGTGTTGAACATGGGCAGGCTGGAGGCAGAGTAGGTCCAGGATTCGTACGGGGCGTAGAAACTCACGGTTTCATCGTCCTTGCGGTTGAAGAAATTGTAAGTCTGCACGGCCGATCCGGGAAGGCCCAGCCAGGTGGCGCCCACATCCTCCCGCATGAAGGGATAGTCGTAGAAATGGTAGTTGGCCGTGGTGTCCCATTCCATCACTTCCACTTTGTTGAAGTAGCGGTCGTGTTTCCAGGCAACCAGGCGCTTATAGTACAGGGAATCCGGCAGGAAGGCCGTTTCCAGGATGCGGGGCGTGTTTTCCAGGATACTGTCCTTGATGTGCTTGATGCTGTCCTTCACATGCTGGATGGAATCCCGTCTGTGAAGGATGGCCGGCAGCTGGTAATGCTCATAGTCATAGCGCTTCCGCTCCGATTTGGAAAGGCCGGCATACCACTTTTCGAATTCCTCTTTGGCGACGGCGGCCGAATCGGCCAGATAGGTGGAGTCTATCCGGAATGAAAGGAGGGAATCGCCCGCCTGCATCAGGGAATCCACCACGATCCGGTGGGTGAGGGGATCCTTGAGCGCCACGTACCACTGATAGCGGAACGGGTCTGTGAGGCGGAGACTGTCCGGCACCCGCATGGTGTCCCGTGCCGTGACCTTGGGGGTGGTATCTGCCTGGGGTTCTTCGTCAAAGAACCAGAGTTCTTCCTCTTCCTGCAGGCTGTCCGTGCGCGCTTTCAGGCTGTCCTGGATGGCTTTCAAGGAGTCGGGCGTGGTTTTCAGGCTGTCCTGGGGTGCAGTCAGGGATTTCCGGCGGGGCTGGGTGTCCTGTTGCACCAGGGTGTCCCGCACGGCGTCGGGGAACCATGCGTGCAGCCTGGACGCCCGGGAAATTTCCACTCCCAGGGTCTGCGCTGCGACGGCTCCGGCGATGGCTACCGGGACCAGTATGTCCGACCAGAACTTTGCCATAATCCGCAAATATAAGAAGAATTCGGCAAAATCCCTATTCCTGTCGTTTTCGGTGGTGCACTATTCTTCCATGAACAGCGCAGCCTTGAGGTCGGAAACAGCCTGGGTGGCATAGTCGTACCACTGGTCGCCGGGCTTGGCGGCATCCAGGAAGCGCTGGTACCACTGAAGGGCGCCTTTCTTGTCTCCCAGCTTTTCCAGGCAGTAACCCATCCGGGGATAGGTGTTGATGAAACCTGGCTTATATATCTGGGCCGACCGGTACTCGGAGAGGGCTTTTCTCCACTGGGACATGCTGAAGTAGACATCGCCCCGGCCCTTGTAGGTATAATACAACTGGTTGAGGGACTCTTTGAGCAGCTGCTCCGCTTTGTCGAACCAGGGAAGCACCTCCGTTTCCCGGGGGTGGGCATATTTGGATTTTTCCATGCCGATGTCCAGGGCCAGCGCCACGCTGCTGGAATCCTTCTGCCAGGCTGCTTCCAGTTCCGGTGCGGCAAGGAACGGCCGCCGGATTTCTTTGTAGCTCTGTCCCAGGTAGTAATGCGTGGCGTATCCGTCGTCTCCGTCGTCCACCAGCGCCTGGAAAGCCTGGGCCGACTGCTCGTACTGCCCCATCAGGTAGTACGTCATGCCCTGCAGCTGCCGCACCGGAACGTAAGTGGGATTCCCCTCCAGAAACTCCGTGGTCAGGGCCAGCGCTTCCCGGTACTGCTTTTGCCGGAGCAGGACATCGGCCGTCTTCACGATCAGGGAGGGTTTTTCCGGCTGTTGCCTCAAGGCCGCCCGGTAATAGCACAGGGCCGAATCCAGTTCTCCCAGCTGGCCGAAGGCGTCCCCCACCAGGGTCAGGGCCGGCAGGAGGGAATCGCGCTGCAGCAGCTCTTTCCCGGCGCCGACCACCTCCGGCTACGCCTTTGCCCGGTAGGCCAGGGTCATATAGCGCATCCGGTAGCCTGTATGCTCCGGAGCCATCTGCGTCAGAATGCCGTACAGCGCGGTGGCATCCTCCGAATCGCCGGAGAGGAAATGGCAGTCGGCCAGTTCCCCCAGCAGTTCGGCATCCATGTGCGCGGGGTCCATCAGTGCCGACAGCGTCTGAGCCGCGGCGTCAAACTTGTACTGCTGCTTGAGGGAGCGGGCCGCCTGGAGCAGCGAATCCCGCTGCGTCCCTGTCTGTGCCCCCAGCGGGACGCAGACAGCGAACAGCAGCATCACGAGAAGTCGTTTCATTTCAGTTGAAAGATGACAGGGAAAATAACCTTGACCGGGACGGGCTTGCCATTTTGCATGCCCGGCGTCCAGTCCGGCGGACAGGAATTCACCACCCGGAGCGCCTCGGCATCCAGCACCGGAGCCGCACCCTTTAACACCCGGGCATCCGTGAGTGTGCCGTCGGTGTTGACAGTGAACTGAAGGGATACCCGCCCCTGGATCTTGTTCTTCTTGGCTTCGTCCGGATAAGCCAGGTTTTCATTGACCCATTTGGCGAATTCGTTCATGTCGCCGCCACGGAATTTCGGATGCACCTCCATCAGTCGGTAAGGAACGGCAGCCGTCGTATCCTGTGGCGCGGGAATGACGGTTTCTCCCTGAACGGCGTGCTCTTCGGCGGGCGTGGCAAGGGCTTTCGCCGGGTTAAAGGCGAACATAGCGAGTGAGAGTACGGGGAGGAGGGCCAGATAGCTCCAGCGCATACCTCCCGGAGTGGGATTTTTCAGCATCATGGTAATACGGTTTTTCAGTTTCGCGTGCTGGAACCCGCTGGCCAGGGAGAAGCGTTCTTCCCCCACGGATTTTCGCACCAGAAGTAATTGGTATTGTGTTGCATCGATGCCTTTGCGAAGCACTCCTTCATCGGCCTCGTACTCGTGAAGGAGTTTGAGTTCGGTGCGGGTGATCCACACCAGCGGATTCCACCAGAAGAGGAGCTGGAATACCGCGAAAAGCAGCAGGTCCACGGAGTGGCGGCACTCCACGTGCATCTGTTCGTGGGTGAGGATGGACGGGTTCTGCTGCAGGTCTTCCCGGCCGATGACCACGGTTTTTCTCCAGCTGAACGAGGAGATGCGGTCCGGGACAACCACCAGGCGACAGCCTCCCGTCTTTTCCGGCGTGCCCTGCCGGATGATCCGGCGCATTTTAACCGCCGACAGCAGGGTAAGCAGCAACACGGCGGCCATACCCGCGAAATACACGCCCCCGAGCACCTGGGCCCAGGGAATGGAAGCCGATGCCGCCGTCCCCTGCAGCCCCGTGTCCGGGATGGAAACCATCGTCAGTTCTCCCGCCATCGGCAGAGTGGCGTCTGCCGTGCGGAGCTGGAAAGCCGGCAGCACCAGGCACAGGGCCGATCCCGCCAGCAGCGCGATCCGGTTGAAGCGGAAGAGCGTGGTGCGGCGCATCACCAGCAGGTAATAGGCGTAGAACAGGCTCAGATAGAGTCCGCTTCGGCCGATATATAACAGGAAATCGCTCATTTTCTGTTCTTTTCGATGGTGGCGATGAGGTCTTTCAGTTCCTGGAGGTCCATCCGTTCATCTTCCACGAACTGGGACACCAGGCTGGCATAGGAGTTATTGTAATAGCGGGCCACCATCTCTCCCACGGAATTGCCCCGGTACTGGCGCTCGGTGGTCTTCACCCTATAGCGGAAGGTGTTGGCTACCGGCTCCCGTTCTACGAACCCCTTCTCTTCCAGGAACTTGACAAGTGTGGCCACCGTGTTGTAATGCGGCCTGGGTTCCGGGATGTACTGGACTAATTCCCGGATGAAAAGCGGTCCGTGCTGCCAGAAGATGTTCATCAGCATCTCTTCTTTCTCTGTAAGTCTTTGTTTCATAACTTTCTGTTTCTGCTGCAAATATACGGATTATTTTTATATCTCCTAATATTTTTAGGAGAAACACGAAAATAATAGTAGTTTCACGCCTGATGCTGGTTTTCAAGCCTTTACAATAAAGGAGCTGACTCAAAAGTGAGTTGGCTCCTTTCTTTATGTGATGTAGGGAGGGGTATGGGGTGTCCAGGGGACTCCGTTCCGCTTCGCTTGCCCGCCATTGCCACATGGTTTTGCAGAACAAACTAATAGTCAGCCACATACGGCTCACCCGGTGGCAATCATACGGCTTCAACTGAACCTTCGCCATCGGCCTTTTTGCAACAAACTCATTTTCAACCACATACAGTGCACCCGGTGGCAATCATACGGCTTCAACTGAACCTTCGCCATCGGCCTTTTTGCAACAAACTCATTTTCAACCACATACAGTGCACCCGGTGGCAATCATACGGCT
>JAFUWW010000027.1 GCA_017471085.1 Bacteroidales bacterium
CGTCAGGAAATATGCTTTCAAGGGGATGGACGGAATGAAGCATACGGCGGCATTCGTCGCCTTCCGCGAGCCGCAGGTTCCCGCCGCCAAGGATCCCAGCGCGCAGGTCGTCATGAACAACTGCATCCGCTGCCATACGGAGCTCACGACAGCGTTGGTGAAGGCCGGGAAGATGGATTATATGATGACGCAGGCCGGCGAAGGGAAGGCCTGCTGGGATTGCCACCGGGATGTTCCCCACGGAGGGAAGAATTCTCTCTCGGCAACCCCGGATGCCCAAGTTCCGTTTCCCGAATCGCCTGTTCCCGAATGGCTGCAGAAGGCCATCGGCCATCATTCTCCCCACGGTCACCGACATGGAAAATAAAAATTGAACGATATGAGTGAAAAGAAACTGAAACCCTTGCACAGCTGGTTGATTTTCGGTGGCTCCATGGTCGTGGTCTTCGTCCTGGGCCTCGTCGTGTCCGCCCTCATGGAACGCAGGGCAGAGGTCGCCAGCATCTTCAACAACCGGAAGAATCCCATGCAGGGCATCGTGGCGCAGAACCAGAAATTCAAGAGCGATTTCCCGCGCGAGTATGAGACCTGGAAGGCGACGGAAGAAACGGATTTCCGTTCCAAGTATATGTCTTCGGACATTCAGGACGTCCTCGAGGAACGCCCCAACATGGTCGTCCTTTGGGCAGGCTACGCTTTCTCATGGGACTACAATTCGCCCCGCGGCCACTTTCACGCCCTGGAGGACCATCGCGAAATCCTTCGCACCGGTTTTCCCACGGAGCTCTACGACGGCTCCAACCAGCCCGGCACCTGCTGGACCTGCAAAGGCCCGGATGTGCCGCGTTTGATGGAGGAAGTCGGCCCGGCTGAATTCTACAAGGCCAACTGGGCCAAGTGGGGCGCCGATGTCGTGAACCCCATCGGCTGCAGCGACTGCCATGATTCCGAGACCATGGACCTGCACATCTCCCGCCCGGCACTTCGCGAAGCCTTTGCCAGCATGGGCAAGGACGTGGACAAGGCCACGCACAACGAGATGCGCTCGCTTGTGTGCGCCCAGTGCCACGTGGAGTATTATTTCCACGATTATCCCGAGACACCCGAGAAGGACCAGTACCTCACCTTCCCCTGGAAATACGGCCTCACGCTGGAGGATGCGGAGAAGTACTACGATGAGATGGGCTATGCCGACTACATCCACGCGTTGTCCAAGGCCCCCATCCTCAAGGCCCAGCACCCCGGCTATGAGACCTCGCTGCAGGGCATCCACGGCCAGCGGGGAGTAACCTGCGCCGACTGCCATATGCCTTATGTCGCCGACGGTGGCGTGAAATACTCCGACCACCACATCCAGAGCCCGCTGGCAAAGATGGACCGCACCTGCCTGGTGTGCCACCGCGAGAGTGAGGAGACGCTCCGGCAGAACGTGTACGAGCGTCAGGAGAAGTGCCTGGAGGTTCGTGACCAGTTGGAGGACATCCTGGCCAAGGCCCACATCGAAGCCAAGTTCGCCTGGGATCAGGGAGCGACTGAGGCAGAGATGAAGGACGCCTTGCAGGACATCCGCAAGAGCCAGTGGCGCTGGGACTATGCCGTCGCCTCCCATGGCGCTTCTTTCCATGCTCCGCAGGAAGTGCTCCGCCTGATGGGCAAGGGAGTCACCTATGCTCAGGAAGCGCGCCTGAAGATTGCCAAGGTCCTGGCCCGGCACGGCTTCACCGGCGATGTGCCGATGCCGGACATCTCCACCAAGGCCAAGGCGCAGGCCTACATCGGACTGGATATGGCTGCCATGGAGAGCAAGAAGGCCGCCTTTATGGAATCCATCGTCCCGCAGTGGCTGTCCATGGCCAAGGAGAACGGCAAACTACTTGATTATTAAGAAGCATGTGGGTTAAACCTTGGAAAATGAAGGAGGGCTTCCTCATCGGAGGAGGCCTTCTTTTTGCGGGAATGCTGCTGCAGGTGGCGACGGGCCCCATCCGGTGGGAGCTCTTTGCCTGGCCGGTCAACTTGATCGTGCTGATCCTGCTGCTGGCCGCTGTCGGCGTGATGTTCGCGCTGGGTCGTAAAGTCTATGCTTTCGAGTGGATGATGCATGCGGGAGCGGCCGTTCCCTGTTTGGTGTACGCCGCGGCCCTTACCATCCTGATGGGCCTGCTTCCGCAGGTACGTGTGGGTGGGATGCCTTGGCTGAGCCAGATGCTGCGGTTCTGGCCATTCGTCCTGATCTGGACCTGGATGATGGTGATTTCGGCCCTGGCCGCTCTGAACCATCTCCTCCGTTGGAAAGTGAAGGAGATCCCGTTCATTCTGAACCATCTGGGCGTCGTGGTCGCCATCGTTTCCGCTACGCTGGGAAGTGCCGATACGCAGAGCCTGCAGCTGACCGCCTTCACGGGGGAACCGGAGTGGCGGGCCGTGGACGATGCCGGAACGGTACACGAGCCGGGCCTGGCCATCGAACTGCACAAGTTCACCCTGGAAGAGTATCCGGACCATACGCCTAAGCGTTTCGCATCGGACATTACCGTCTATACGGAAGATGGAAAGGCGGTTCAGGGAACGGTGGAAGTGAATAAGCCCTTGAAGGTGAACGGCTGGAAGGTCTACCAGTACGGCTATGATGTGAAATACGGCACCGAGAGCCCCTACAGCGTATTCCAGCTGGTACATGATCCCTGGATCCTGTGGGTGTACATCGGCATTTTCATGATGATTGCAGGCGCTTTGTGCCTGATGCTCTTCATGGCCCCTAAACCGATGAGATCATGAGTTGGGATTCGTTTGTCTGGTTCGCGCTGACGGCGGTTCTCTTATGGGCCGCAGGCGCATTCTTTGCCTGGAAAGAGCGCAAGCCGCTTGTGTATGCCTGCACGCTGACCGGCATCGCCTTGTTCTTCGCCTTCATCCTGGGGATGTGGATCTCGCTGGAACGTCCACCGTTGCGGACGATGGGAGAGACCCGCCTATGGTATTCTTTCTTCCTGCCGGTTGCCGGTATCATCGTCTACAGCCGCTGGCGCTACAAATGGATCCTGAGTTTCAGCACGCTGCTCTCCTTCGTGTTCATCTGTGTGAACCTGTTCAAACCGGGCATTCACTCCAAGAGTCTGATGCCGGCCCTGCAGAGTCCCTGGTTCGCGCCGCACGTCATCGTGTATATGTTCTCCTATGCGCTGCTGGGCGCTGCCACGGTCATGGCCGTGTACATGCTTATCCGGAAGGGGAAGACCACGGAGAAGGAGATCAACCTTACGGACAATCTGGTTTATGTGGGCCTGGCCTTCTTGACCTTCGGGATGCTCTTCGGCGCGCTATGGGCCAAAGAGGCCTGGGGAACCTACTGGGCCTGGGATCCCAAAGAAACCTGGGCTGCCGCCACGTGGCTTTGCTATCTGGTGTACATGCATCTGCGCAAGGCCAAGCCCGGTGAGTGGCAGACCGCCTGTGTTATCCTGCTCGTGAGTTTCGTCTGCCTCCAGATCTGCTGGTGGGGCATCAACTATCTGCCATCCGCCCAGGGATTGTCCATTCACACTTATAACGTGAAATAATCATTCCTGGAATCCGGCAAGGTGAATCGCATTGGAGAAGAAAAACAGGTGGTCCGCTGGATGATCGGGCTATTCTGCCGAAGGAAGCATCATGGGAAAAGGCTTTGTCCGGATTGTTCCGCACTGGCTTCTTACTGTGACAGCCGCTTGGAACACTGTCGATTCGGTAACGAAAAACCTACGTGTAAAAAGTGTCCGGTGCATTGTTACAGTCCCGACATGCGGGAGAAAATCAGGGCCGTCATGCGTTATTCGGGCCCCAGAATGATCTTCCATCATCCGTTCGCCGCCATCCGGCATCTGGTGAGATGAAAATCAAATGATTGATTGATCGGTGTAAACTTACATAAAAGTCAATCGGCCGAAAAGAAAAAAGAGTATTCATCGACACCGGGGATGAGTGCAATGCCGGTCTCTTCGATGTGAATCTGTTCGGTGGAGTCTATGCCGTGACGTACAAGTCTCGCTTGTACACCAAAAAGCATCTCTGGTCGGGGTTTTCTGCTCAAGTCTTCCGGAATCGGGCGGATAATCGACTAAATCCGCGAGACTTGTACAAGGGAGAACCATTCTGCCGATGTTTTCTTGTACAAGCGAGACTTGTACACGAGCCGAGCAGGGCAAACCAACCGGTACACAAACAAAAACGCCCCGCATTTCTGCGAG
>JAFUWW010000028.1 GCA_017471085.1 Bacteroidales bacterium
CGGCTATCCCGTTTGAAAGTGATTCTCAGGCGGCCAAAAGTGGTCCCATTTTGCTTCCACCAGCTCTCCCGAATCACGAAGGAGACGGTCACGTTGTCCAATGCATTCATAATCAGCGCATTTACGGTTAAACATTTTGTACAACATTTGTACAACACTGGCCGTAAAGCGCCCTCAGAAAGCGATGACTTTTGCCCTAAACAAACGAAAAAGTCTCTAAGTTTTGTTGCTTAGAGACCTTGTAAAGTGTTGATAATCAAGCGATTAACCTTGTGGAGCATAGGAGAATCGAACTCCTGACCTTTTGAATGCCATTCAAACGCTCTACCAACTGAGCTAATACCCCGTTTCCCGTTTGGGATTACAAAGGTACAACCTTTTTTCGAATAAGCAAAGTTTTTTGCAACTTTTTTCAAATTCTTTCCAGCAACCGGGGAAAACCGGACAGGGCATTGCGGTTGAGGAAGAGGTAGGTCGTGTTCAGGACCATATAGTCCCGGGACATGTACCAGGTCCCCTCGTACGGGCCGCTGTTGCCCCAGGAGTTCTTTACCAGGTAATAGGGCTTACCCTTTTCATCTACGGCTTTTCCGTAGATGAGCATCACGTGGTCATACGTGAATTCCCAGCTGTCCCACTGCTCCTGCCGCATTTCCTGGGTGGGGACCACGCCCTCAGGCAAGAAGGCCACGCCTTCCTTGCGGAGGAAATCCCCGGAAACATCGCCGCCCCAGGCCACCGTATACCCTGCATCCAACGCAGCATCCAGCACATCCATCAACTGGCCGACAGGAATATTGAAACTGGGCTTCAACCGCCATTTATAGGGGGCTTCAATCACGAACCATTCTCCGAAAGGATGGTGCGTATAACTGGTCAGGCTCACGTAGTCATCCAGATTGAGCCCGAGGCTTTCCGCAAAAGAGAGCGGCGTATAGGTCTTCCCCTCGTAAACGAAAGACTCCGGACAAGTCCCTACATAGCGGTCGATCAAAGCCTGCACGCTGTCCTTCCAGTGCAGCATCGGCGCCTTGTTCCTCAGCGGTGCCTGCTCCTCGGTGGTAAACCGGTTTAGTTCCGGCTTGCCTTCGCTCCAGACAATGCTGCTTACCAGGCGCTCCAGCTCCGGGAAAAACACCTTGAAGTTGGCCAGGGAATCCCCCGTGAGGGATCCCGGCGCCGGCATGGCCTCTTCCGGGCAGATGCCGTGGCGGCGGATCACCTCCAGCACATCGTCGCAGGAACCGCCTTCCGAGATCTGGCTGTAGCCGTGCATCCGCACATAGTGCGCGGCATTGTCCATATAGTCCTTGTTCACCACGAACATCTCGCACAGGTCGTACGTCTTGCCCGTTTTACGGAGGATTTCGCTCTCGAAATACCCCAGCGTGGCAAAATCCCAGCAAGTGCCGCTGCGATACTGGTTCTTCACACTTGTAACCGGAATCTCCCTGACCGTACGGAAGGACTGAGGAGCCTGGGCCGATACCGGGGCGGAGGGCAGAATAAGGGCGGCCAGCGCAGCCGCGACGAATCCAACTGGAGCGTTCTTCATAAACCATGTGATTAGTGCCATAAAGGTACAAAACTTTTCCTCCACGGCCAAAAAGAGATTCTCAAAGAAAAAACGTATATTTGTAAATTATGAGCAAACTTGTAGTAATCGACGCCTGCATCCGGCAGCAGGACTCCCGGACCCTCCGAATCGCGACGCCCGTCATCGAGGCGCTGCGGCAAAGATACGAAACCACCATCTTCCATCTGACAGACATGCCGATGGAGCCGCTTACCCCCAGGACCTACGCGGAGAGAGCGGCGGGGATCATCCCTGGATGGGCCCTGGAAGCCGCCAAAACCGTGGCCGGGGCCGACCGCATCCTGATTGCCGCTCCCTTCTGGGACATGAGCTTCCCCGCCGCCCTGAAAACCTTCATCGAGCATATCTCCCTGTTCGATGTCACCTTCACGGACAACGGTCATTCCTGCGTCGGCCTGTGCAAGTGCGAAAAAGTGATGTACATCACCACGCGGGGGATGAACATCCCCACCGGAGACCCGCGGGAGCAGGCTACCCCCTACCTCCACGCCCTCTCCACCCTCTGGGACCTGGGCACCATCCACACGGTGGCGGCCTGGAACATGGACTACTCCACCCCGGAAGAAATCGAAGAAAAGATAAAAAAGACCGTCCGCTTCGGCCTGAGACTGGCAGAAACATTCTAAAACATGGAACTGGAACAGATTATCGATATCGTTAAGGAAGCATCGACCCTGATGGTGCGGGGCGGATTCCGGGTGATGCAGAAAGAGTCCCGGGAGAACCTCGTCACGTCGTCGGACCTCGCCGTGCAGCACTTCCTGGTAGACAAACTGGAAAAACTGCTTCCCGGCAGCGGCTTCCTCTGCGAAGAGGAAGATTTCCGCGAACTCACGCATGAGTACATCTGGATCATCGACCCGATTGACGGCACCGCCAATTATGCCCGCGGCATTGCCGACTGCTGCATCAGCGTAGCGCTGGTCAGGGGCGGGCAGCTGTACATGGGCGTGGTCTACAGCCCCTGGCGGCAGGAGCTCTACTGTGCCGAAAAAGGGAAGGGAGCCTTCTGCAACGGCCATCCCATCCAGGTTTCCGGCAGGCCCTTCGAAGACGGTCTCTTCTGCACCGCCATGAGCACCTACCGGAAGGCCTATGCAAAAACCTGTTCGGACATCATCTATGACATCTACATGCAGTGCAACGACACGCGCCGCTTCGGATCGGCCGCCGTGGAACTCTGCATGATGGCCGCCGGCATCATCGAACTCTACTTCGAAATGCGCCTCCAGCCCTGGGACTATGCCGCCGCCACCCTCATCCTGCAGGAAGCGGGCGGCCACATCTGCAACTTCGAAGGCAGGATGCCGTCCCTCAACAAAGCGTCCTTCATCCTCGCCGCCAACAACCAGCAGAACTGCAGCCGGATGCTGGACATCGTCCACAAACACATGGAAGCCCTTCCCTACTGATATGAGCAAAAACGTCGCACTCGCCCTCGCCAGCGGCGGCCCCCGCGGGTTCGCCTACATCGGCGCCATAGAAGAACTCCTCGGACGAGGATACTCCATCACCTCCATCTCCGGAGCGTCGGCCGGCGCCCTGATCGGCGGCATCTATGCTGCCGGCGGCATGCAGGCCTTCAAGGAATGGCTCTTCGGCCTGGATCCCGTCAAAGTGGTCACGCTCATGGATTTCTCCGTGAGCAAAAACTACCTGGTCAAAGGAGACCGGGTCATTGACGCCATCAGACAGCGCGTGCCCGACGTGAACATCGAAGACCTGCCCATCCCCTTCACCGCCGTGGCGACGGACATTTATACCGGCGAGGAAGTGATCTTCCGCCGCGGTCCCCTGTTCCAGGCCATCCGCGCCTCCATCTCCATCCCCTCCATGTTCCGCCCGGTAAAATGGGAAGGACGCACCCTGGTAGATGGTGGCATGGCCAACACCTTCCCGCTGAACCGCGTGGAAAGGACCCCCGGTGACATCCTCGTAGGCTTCAATGTGAACCGTATCGATGCCGATGAAATCAGCAGCTACCTGCACAGCAAGGCCGCCTTCCTGGAGAACGAGAGCGCCATCCGGGAAGAAGCCCGGACCCTCCTGAAAGACACCCTCCGCCACGAGCGGGGCGAGTTCCTCCAGAAAGCCCGGGAAGCCGGCGAGAAAGGCACCCGGCTCATCAGGGAACGCTGGGAGACCGGGAAGCAGGAACGTCAGCTGATGGCCGACAGCAAAGAAAACCGCATTCCCCTCGGTGCCGACGACAACTACGTAAGCATCCTCCAGCGCAGTTTCGGCATCATGAACCATACCATCGCCCGCATGGGCATCGAACTGTGCCCGCCGGACGTGCTCGCCGAACTCCCCTTCGACTCCTACCACGGCGTATACGGCTATTCCCACGCCCCGGAAATCGTGGAACGCGGCCGTGCCCTGATGGCGGAAGCCCTTGACAAATACGAAAACGGACAATAACAATGGACCTGAAGGCCAAAGTACTCATCCTGGACGGCGCCATGGGAACCCAGATCCAGCGCCGAGCCCTGACGGAAGACGATTTCCGCCGGGGACTTCCGCTGAGCCCGGAGGCCGGCCTCAAAGGCAACAACGACTGCCTGAACCTCACCCGCCCGGATGTCATCCTGGACATCCACCGCGCCTACATCCAGGCCGGGGCCGATATCATCGAAAGCAACACTTTCAGCGCCAACCGCATCTCCCAGAAAGAATACTCACTGGAGCAGCTGGCCGGGAAAATGGCCCTGGAAGGCGCCCGGCTGGCCAGGAAAGCGGCCGATGAAGCCCCGCGGAAAGTGTGGGTGGCAGGCAGCATCGGCCCCACTTCCAAATCCCTCACCCTGGCGCCGGACATCTCCAAACCCAGCTGGCGCCCCTACAGCTTCGACGAAATGGCCGATGCCTGCCGGGAGCAGGTGCAGGCCCTCCTGGAAGGCGGTGCAGACCTGCTGCTTATCGAGACTGCCTTCGACGCCCTGAATACAAAAGCCGCCCTGTACGCAGTCCAGCAAGTGAAACCCGGATTCCCCGTGATGGTTTCCGTGTCTGTCAGCGACAGAAGCGGACGCACCCTTACCGGACAGACCCTGGAAGCCTTCTTCACCTCCGTAAAGCACTACCCGCTCACAGCCTTCGGCATCAACTGTTCGCTGGGGGCCGCGGAACTCCTTCCCCTGGTGAAGGAAATCGCCTCTTTCACGGACATTCCCGTCCTCTGCTACCCCAATGCCGGCCTGCCCAACGAACTGGGCGGATACGACCAGACCCCGGAGCAGATGGCCCTGGAAGTGGGCCGGATGGACGGTCTGGTGAACATCATCGGCGGCTGCTGCGGAACGGGGCCGGAGCACATCAAGGCCTATCCCCTCCTCCATCCCCTGCCTCCCAAGGAAAAGCAGAAACGCCTCACCGTCAGCGGTCTGGAAGCCTGGACGATTGACACCCGGAAGCGTAATTTCACCCTCATCGGCGAACGCACAAACGTAGCCGGGTCCCGAAAATTCGCCCGGCTCATCGCCGCCGGCCATTACGATGAAGCCCTGCAGGTAGCGGCCGACCAGATAGAAGGCGGCGCCGGCATCATCGACATCAACATGGACGATGCCATGCTGGACGGGCCCAAGGAGATGCAGACCTTCGTCCGCACCCTCCAGAACGACCCTGCCGTCGCCCGGGCCGCCCTCATGATCGACTCCTCCCACTGGGAATGCATCCTGGCGGGCCTCAAGAACGCCCAGGGCAAATGCATCGTCAATTCCATCAGCCTGAAAGACGGGGAGAAGGCCTTCCTGGAGAAAGCCGCCGAAATCCACCGCCTGGGCGCCGCCATGGTCGTGATGGCCTTCGACGAGCAGGGGCAGGCCACCACCTATCAGCGGAAAATCGAAATCTGCCGGAGGGCCTATGCGCTCCTTACCGGCATCGGCATCCCGCCGGAAGACCTCATTTTCGACGTCAACGTCCTCTCCATCGGCACCGGCATCCCGGAACACGACCGCTACGGGGTGGATTTCATCGAAGCGGTGCGCTGGATCAAGGAAAATCTTCCTGGAGCCTACACTTCCGGCGGCATCTCCAACCTCTCCTTCGCCTTCCGCGGCAACAATCCCGTCCGCTCCGCCATGCATGCCGTCTTCCTCTATCACGCCATCCAGGCCGGCCTGGACATGGCCATCGTGAACCCCGGCATGCTTCAGCAGTACGATGACATCAGGGCCGACCTCCGTCAGGCAGTGGAAGACGTCATCCTCTGCCGCGACGCCGGTGCCACCGAACGCCTGATCGCCCTTTCCCAGCAAGAGATGCAGCAGGCCGATGCCGCCACAGCGCCCCCCTCCGTGGAAGCACCGGCCCTTTCCCCCGAGGAAAGGCTGAAAGAAACCCTCATCGCCGGGAAAGGCGCCCGGCTGCAGGAAGACCTCCTGGAGGCGCTCGGAAAACTGGGATCGGCCGTGCAGGTGATTGAAGGGCCGCTGATGGAAGGCATGGAAGAAGTGGGCAGACGCTTCGGCGAAGGCCGCATGTTCCTGCCGCAGGTGGTGAAATCGGCCAAGATCATGAAAGACGCCGTGGCTGTTCTGGAGCCCTATATGGCCGATGAAGAACGCAGTACGGACCGTCCCGTAGTGATCAATGCCACCGTAAAGGGCGACGTGCACGACATCGGCAAAAACATTGCCGGCATCGTGCTGCGCTGCAATGGTTTCGAGGTCATCGACCTGGGCGTGATGGTGGACAAGGAGACCATCCTCTCCGAGGCCCGGAAGCACCATGCCGCCCTGATCGGGGTCAGCGGCCTGATCACCCCCTCGCTGTTCCAGATGGAGGAACTCTGCCGGGAAATGAGCGCCCGCGGGCTGGACACGCCCCTTTTCGTAGGCGGCGCCACCACTTCCCCGCTCCATACCGCCGTCAAGCTGGCTCCACTGTATCCGCACGTGTTCCACGCCCCGGACGCTTCGGCCGGCGCCGTGATGGCCAAGCGCTGCCTGCAGGACCGCACCGCCTTCGAGGCCGAACAGCACGCCCGGCAGCAGCAGCTCCGTGCCCTGCACGAAGACCGCCCGGCAGCGCCCGCCAACCCGCAGCCTTTCCCGGAAAACAGTTATCTGGATGCCTGTCCGGCCGATCTTCCCCTCACGGAGATCCCTGCAGAAGAACTGGTTCCCCTGTTTGACTGGGACCTCTTCCGCGCCGTCTGGGGGGTCAGGAAGCCTTCCCGCACCCTTACGGCGGAGGGCCGCGGCGTCCTGGAGCAGATGGTCCGGGAGGGCAGCCTCCGGATCCGCATCGCCGCCCGGTTCTTCGCCGCCCGGCGGAAGGGCGATTCCATCGACCTGGGACCTGTCTCCCTCCCCATGCTCCGTCAGGAAGAAGGCGTCTGCCGTTCCCTGGCCGATTATGTTCCGGAGCTTCGTACGGGACCTTTCGGCGTCTTCGCCATCAGTGTCCACGACCAGGGTCACCCGCAAGGATGCACCTGCGAAGCCTGCCGCAACCAATACGACAGCATGATGCGGCGCTCGGTCCGGGTTACCCTGGCCGAAGCCGCCTCCGCGTGGCTGGACCGCCGCCTCGCCGCCGAGACCGGCACCAAGATTACCAAACCTGCCGCCGGCTATGCCTCCTGCCCGGACCACAGCCTCAAGCGGGACATCCTGTCTCTGTTGCCGGAAGGGCTGCAAATCACCCTTACAGACAGTTGCGCCATGATTCCGGACGCCTCCATCTGCGGATTCGTGGTCCTGCACCCGGAGGCCGCCTATCCCGACATCCGGCACATCTCCCCCGAACAGTACAACGCTTATGCACATGCCCGCGGGTTTTCGCCCGCACAGGCCCGCACGTTCCTTTCCCACCTGCTATGAGAATCACCGAACTTTTCAAATCCGGCCGCCCCTTCCCTTCCCTGGAAATCGTCCCTCCCCTGGGCGGCATCACCAAGGACGAACTGCTCAGCAGCATAGAACCGCTGATGGAATTCCAACCGCGCTATATCAACGTAACCACGCACCGGGACGAATTCCAGTACATCCGCAAGGCCGACGGCAGTTTCCTGCGCCAGGTGGTGAACAGCCGCGTGTCGCCGGTCGCCGTCTGCGCCAGCGTCCAGGCCCGCTACCAGGTGGAAGTGGTCCCGCACATCATCTGCGGAGGCCAGAGCAGGCACGACATAGACCGCCAGCTGATGGACTTCCGTTTCATGGGCATCGACAATGTCATGGCCCTCAGAGGGGATTCCCTCGCCGGTGAAAAGCGGTTCACGCCCACCCAGGACGGCTATTCCCACGCCAGCGAACTGGTGGCGGCCATCCGCGGGTTCGACCATTTCTGCATCGGCGTAGGGGCCTATCCCGAGAAGCACTTCGAAGCCGCCAACCTGGAAACCGACATTGCCTTCCTCAAGCAGAAGGTCGATGCCGGCGCCGACTACATCATCACCCAGATGTTCTTCGACAACGACGTGTTCTTCCGCTTCGAGCAGCGCTGCCGGGCGGCCGGCATCACCGTTCCCATCATTCCGGGCCTGAAGCCGCTTACCACCAAAAGGCAATTGCAGCTGCTTCCGGAGTCATTCTCCATCGATATCCCTGTCGCCCTCACGGAAGCCGTCGACCGGGCCGGAGACAATGCGGAAGAAGTCTGGCGTCTCGGCGTGGACTGGTGCATCGGTCAATGCAAAGGACTGCTGGCACGCGGGGTACCGGCAGTCCATTTCTATACCATGAGCAAATCCCGAAGCGTCGTGGAAGTGCTCCGAAGCTGTTTCTAGGCTTTTTTCTCCATCCGCGACACAAAGCAGTGGATGGTGTTCTTCATGAGCATGGCGATGGTCATGGGGCCCACTCCGCCGGGAACAGGCGTGATCCAGGAGGCCACGGGCTCGGCGGAGGCGAAATCCACATCGCCGCAGAGTTTCCCTTCGGCGTTGCGGTTCATGCCCACGTCGATCACGACGGCTCCGGGCTTCACCATGTCCCCTGTCACCAGGCCGGCCTTGCCGACCGCCACCACCAGCACATCGGCCGTGCGGCAGACCGCACCCAGGTCGGCGGTGCGGGAATGGGCAATGGTCACCGTGGCGTGACGGTCCAGCAGGAGCTTGGCCATCGGCTTGCCCACGATGTTGCTGCGGCCCACCACAACGGCGTTCTTGCCCTTGAGTTCGCAGCCGATGGTGTCAATCATACGCATCACGCCGGCGGGAGTGCAAGGGACAATGCAGTCCTTGCCCAGCCACAGACCGGCCACATTGCCGGGGTGGAAACCATCCACGTCCTTTTCCCGGGCGATGGTGTCGATCACTTTCTCCTCGTCGATATGCTTGGGAAGAGGCAGCTGCACCAGGATGCCGTCCACCACAGGGTCGTTGTTCAGTTCCACGATCTGCTTCAGCAGGGCCTCCTCGGTAATATCGGCCGGGAGTTCCACCAGGCGAGATTCCATCCCCGTGTAGGCGGCAGCTTTCACTTTGTTCCGCACATACACCTGGCTGGCAGGGTTCTCCCCTACTATGATCACTACCAGGCAGGGCTTGCGACCGTATTCCGCCTCCAGCTGAGGCACTTCCGCGCGGACTTCGTCCTTCACGGCCTGGCTCAATGCTTTTCCGTCAATGATATTTCCCATAATCTGTTATTTTTCGAATGCGATGTGTGCAATGTCTTTTCTGTAGAATAAATTATCGCAGGCAATCTTCTCCACCTGGGCGTACACCCGGTCACGGGCGTCGGCAAGGTCCGCTCCGCCGGAAACCACCATCAGCACGCGGCCGCCATTGGTGAAGACCTTCCCGTCCCGGACGGCCGTGCCCATGTGGTACACTTTGGCATCGACCTGCTCCAGGCCGGCGATGTCGAACCCTTTCTCGTAGTGGCCAGGATAGCCTTTGGAAGCAAGGACGACGCCGAGGGTTACGCCGTCGGACCAGACGGGGTCAGCAACCGGAGTGCCGATGGCGACACCTTCAAAAATATCGTAAATGTCGCTCTGCAGCAGCGGGAGCACCACCTCGGTCTCCGGATCGCCGAAGCGGGCGTTGAACTCGATTACCTTGATGCCCTGCGGAGTCTTCATAAGGCCACCATAAAGGACGCCGGAAAGCGGCAGCCCTTTGGCGCACATGGCCGATGCCGCCTTGCACATGATTTCCTTATAGGCGAATCTGCGGTCTTCCTCCGTAATGAACGGAAGGCCGGTATAGGCGCCCATGCCGCCGGTATTGGGTCCCTTGTCGCCGTCGAAGGCCCGTTTGTGGTCCTGCGAAAGCGGCATCGGGTACACCCGCTCCCCGTCCACGAAGCAGAGGAAGGAGAATTCCGGTCCGGTGAGGAAGTCCTCCACCACCACCCGTCCTTCGCCGAAGGTGTGGTCCAGGAGCATGTCGGCCAGTGCCGCACGGGCCTCGGCCTGGTCCTGGGCAATTACCACGCCCTTTCCGGCAGCCAGGCCGTCGTACTTGAGCACGGCCGGGAAGGGCCGGGAGAGCACATAGGAGAGCGCCTCGTCAAAATCGGAGAAACTGCGGTAGGCGGCGGTAGGGATTCCGGCGCTTTCCATCAGTTCCTTGGCAAACTCCTTCGAGCTCTCGATGGCGGTGGCCGCCTGGGTGTGCCCGAAAATCTTGAGTCCTGCGGCCCGGAAGGAATCCACGATACCGGCCGCCAGGGCGGCCTCGGGCCCCACGACGGTGAGATCGACGCCATTTTCCAGCGCGAAAGCCTTCAAGCCCTCTACATCCGTGTCTTTCAGCGGAACGTTGAACGCCTGTGCGCCGATACCGGCATTACCGGGAGCGCAGTAGATTTTCTCTACCTGCGGGCTGCGGCTGAGGGCATCCACGATGGCATGCTCACGGCCGCCGCCGCCGACTACCAGCACGGTTTTTCCCAGACAATTCTCCAGGTTGATTTCCTTGGCTCCGGCAGCGGATCTTTGCGAAGGAAGCGGATAAACTAAGCCCATACTATTTCGATTTTTACCAATTTTAAGTCCCTCCCCCGAGGGGGAGGGGGTTCGACTATTGGTCAACCATTGATTCGATCAATGTTTGAAGTGTCTTACGCCCGTGAAGAGCATCGTAATACCCAGTTCATCGGCCTTGGCGATGGCATCCGCGTCGCGGATGCTGCCGCCGGGCTGGACGATGGTGGTCACGCCGTACCTGGCGGCGAGGGCGACCGTGTCATCGAAAGGCAGGAAGCCGTCGGAAGCGAGCACCAGCCCCTCCGTGAAGCCGGCGTTCTTCGCCTCGTTCAGGGCAATCTCGGCCGATCCCACACGGTTGGTCTGTCCGGCGCCGATACCGATGGTATGGTTGTCGCGGACCACGGCGATGGCATTCGATTTCACGTGCTTCACGATCTTCCAGCCGAAGTTGGCATCGGCGAGCTGGGCCTCGGTGGGCTTCACCCGGGTCACGCACATTTCAGGAATCACCTTCTCCACCTGGGTATCCAGCTGCTGGGCCAGGAGGCCGCCGTTCACGCTGATATACTGCGGAACAACGGCGTCGGAGCGGGTCATGTCCACCTTCATCACGCGGAGGTTCTTCTTGGTGGAGAGAATCTCCAGGGCCTCGGGCGTATAGTCGGGAGCGATGACGATTTCCAGGAAGATGGGCTTCATCCCGGCGGCGACTTCGGCGGAGAGGGTGCGGTTCACGCCCACAATACCGCCATAGATGCTCACCTTGTCGGCCTCATAGGCGGCCTGCCAGGCTTCCTCGATGGTCTTGCCGACGGCGGCGCCGCAAGGGTTCATGTGTTTGAGGGCCACGCAGAAAGGTTCCTCGAAGTCCCGCAGCACGTTCAGGGCAGCATTGGCATCCTGGATGTTGTTGTAAGAGAGTTCCTTGCCCTGAATCTGGGTAGCGAAGGCCAGCGAGAACGGGGCAGGTTCCAGCGCAGCGTAGAAATTGGCGCTCTGGTGCGGGTTCTCGCCATAACGGAGGCCCTGCTTCAGATCGTACTCCAGGAAGAGTTTCTCGTTCAGTCCGGCCTGCTTGCGCATGTAGGTGGCGATGCAGGCGTCGTATTCGGCCGTATGGGTATAGGCCTTGGCGCTGAGTTTCAGGCGGGTTTCGGCCGATGTCCTGCCGTTTTCGCGGAGCTCGGCGAGCACCGTGTCATAGTCGGCAGGGTTGCAGACGATGGTCACGTCCTTCCAGTTCTTGGCGGCGCTGCGCACCATGGAAGGGCCTCCGATGTCGATATTCTCGATGGCATCCTCCAGGGTGACGCCTTCCTTGGCGATGGTCTGCTTGAAAGGATAGAGATTCACGCACACCAGGTCGATGGTTTCAATGCCGTTCTCCACGAGGGTCTCCATGTGGGCGGGAACATCCCGGCGGGCCAGGATGCCGCCATGTACCTTGGGATGCAGGGTTTTCACCCGGCCGTCCAGGATTTCCGGAAATCCGGTCACCTCGGAGATGCCGATGGTCTTCACGCCTTTTGACTCCAGCAGTTTCTGGGTACCACCGGTGGCAATAATCTCCCAACCCAGGTCTACAAGGCCCTGGACAAACTCAACAAGACCCGTCTTGTCGCTTACACTAACTAACGCTCGCATAATAATTTATTAATAGTTTCTACATATAATTCGTGTTCGATCACCTGCCCCAGGCGGTGCACCTCGGCAGGGTCGGAGCCTTCGTACGGGAAGGCGCGCTGGGCGATGATCTTGCCTCCGTCCAGTTCGGCATTCACCCAATGGATGGTGATGCCATATACCTTCACACCGTAAGCCACCGCATCTTCCACGGCATGCGCACCCTTGAAAGAAGGCAGCAGCGATGGGTGGATGTTGATGATTTTTCCGTCATAGGCCGTCAGCAGGGTGTCCCCTACGATCCGCATATAGCCCGCCAGGCACACCAGATCCACCTTTTTGGCATCCAATATCTTCACGATCTCCGCCTCGAAGGCAGCCTTGGACGGATAGTCCTTCGGGGAAAAAACGAAGGTCTCCACCCCCAGTTCACGGGCCCGGTCAATAACGGCGGCGCCCGGCTTGTCACACACCATCACGGCCACGCCGGCATCGATCACGCCCGAAGCGCAAGCCTTGGCGATCGCTACGAAATTGGTGCCGGTACCGCTGGCAAATACAGCTAACTGCTTTTTCATTTCAGGACGATGTTAACACCCGGAACATCCGTAACTTGGCCGATAACAGCGGCTTTCTCACCGTGGGAAGCCAGGATGGAAATGACCTTCCCGGCCTCGGAAGCATCTACGACGGCAATCATGCCGATACCCATGTTGAAGATGTTGAACATCTCACGGTGCGGGACGCCGCCCCACTTCTCCAGCATCTTGAACACGGGGAGGATTTCCCAGGTACCTTCCTGGATTTCCAGGCCCTGGCCTTCCTGAAGCACGCGCGGGATATTCTCGTCGAAGCCGCCGCCCGTAATATGGCAGATACCGTGCACGTCGCACTGGCGGATCACGTCCAGCATCTGTTTCACGTAAATCCTGGTGGGGGTCAGGAGCACTTCACCCAGTTTGCGGCCGCCGAATTCGGGAATCTCGTCCGTATAGCTGAGTCCGGCATCGGCCACGATCTTCCTCACCAGGGAGAAGCCGTTGGAGTGGACGCCGGTAGAGGCTACGCCGACCAGGACATCCCCTACCTTCACCTTGGAACCGTCGATGAGCCTGGATTTCTCCACCACGCCGGTGGTATAGCCGGCGATATCGTATTCATCGCCCTCGTACATGCCGGGCATCTCCGCCGTTTCGCCGCCCACCAGCGCACAGCCGGCCTGGCGGCAGCCTTCGGCCACACCGGCCACAATGGCCTCCACTTTCTCCGGAACATTGTGACCCAAAGCCACATAGTCCAGGAAAATGAGCGGTTCGGCCCCCTGTGCCAGTACATCGTTCACGCACATGGCCACGGCGTCGATACCGATGGTGTCGTGCTTGTCCAGGGCGAAGGCGATCTTCAGTTTGGTTCCCACGCCGTCGGTGCCGCTCACAAGGACCGGCTCCTTGATATTCAGGGCGGACAGGTCGAACATACCGCCGAACGAGCCGATATTTCCCATCGACCCGGTGCGGGAAGTGGATGCTACGTACTGCTTGATCCTGCGGACAACTTCGTATCCGGCTTCCAGGTTTACACCTGCGTTTTCGTAAGTTTTGGCCATAGTTTATTCGTTTTCAACTATTTCTTCGTCATAAAGGAGGGTAGGATATTCGCCCGTGAAACAGGCCTGGCAGGGATCCGTGCAGCCGAAGCAGGAGTCGCGGGTGGATTCCGGACTGAGATACCCCAGGGAATCGGCCCCGATGGCCTGCCTGGCCTCTTCCAGGGTCCGGTGCGAACAGAGCAGTTCTTCCGGGGTGGACGTGTCCACGCCATAGTGGCAGGTGAAGCGCATCATGGGGCTGGCGATACGCACGTGCACCTCGGTGGCGCCCGCCTCCCGCAGCAGCTTCACGATCTTGAGGGAGGTGGTGCCGCGGACGATGGAGTCGTCCACCAGCACGATCCGTTTCCCTTCCACGATGCTCCTCACGGGGGAAAGCTTCATCTTCACGCCCAGTTCACGCAGCGACTGTACCGGCTGGATGAAGGTCCGGCCCACATATTTGTGCTTCACAAGGCCCATTTCGTAGGGAATGCCGCTTTCTTCGGCATAGCCCATGGCGGCACTGAGGCTGGATTCGGGAACGCCCACCACGATGTCGGCATCGGCCGGGCACTCCCTGTAAAGCCGGCGGCCGGCTTCCTTGCGGTAGGCATGCACGTTGCAGCCGTCGATGTCGCTGTCCGGACGGGCGAAATAGATATACTCCATCGCACACATCCTGTGGCGGGAGAAATGGGAATACAGCGTGCTGCGGATGCCGTGGTGGTCCAGCGAAACAATCTCGCCGGGATGGATGTCCCGGATGAAGGTGGCGCCCATGATCTCGAAGGCGCAGGACTCGCTGCTCACCACGTAACCGTCGCCCAGCTTGCCGATGCACAGGGGCTTGATGCCGAATTTGTCGCGGCACGCATAGATACGGTTCTTGGTCATGATCACAAAGGTGAAACCGCCTTCGATCATGTTCAGGGCCTTGACGATCTTCACGATACGGTCGCCGGGCGTACCTTTCTTGATCAGATGGGCCAGCAGTTCGCTGTCGGTGTCGGTCTGGAAGATGGAACCCCGCTTTTCCAGATACTCGGCCACCTGGCGGGCATTCACCAGGTTGCCCTCGCCGGCAATGGCGAAATCGCCCGTATGATGGCGGAAATAGAGCGGTTCCACATTGTCCAGGCCGCCCTTGGAGGCATTGGCATACTTGACGCTGCCGATTCCCATGCGGCCGGGGAGATGGTCCAGTTCGCCGTTGGTAAAGATTTCACTCAGAAGGCCCTGCCCCCTGTAACGATGGCTCTGTCCCTGATGGTCGAAGGTGATGATGCCACCGCCTTCCTGTCCCCGGTGCTGGAGATTGTGAAGTCCGTAATAGATAAAGGTCGATGCGTTTTCTACGCCGTATACTGCCAGTACGCCCATCTTGCTATGATTCCTTGATTTGATTCAGTCTGTCCAATACTATCCTGTACGATTCCACCACGCGGCTCAGGTCCAGGCGGAAGCGGTCCTTGTCCAGCCGGTCTCCGGTCTCCGAATCCCAGAGGCGGCAGGTGTCCGGGCTGATTTCATCGGAGATGATGATGGCGCACGTGTCGGAAGCCCTTCCGAATTCGAGTTTCATGTCCACCAGTTCGATTCCCGCTTTCAGGAAGAGCGGGCCAAGCAGGTCGTTCACGCGGCGGGCCCTGTTGTACATGAGGTCCAGGTCCTGATACGAAGCCAGGCCAAGGGCCACGGCGTGGTCGCGGTTGATGAACGGATCGTCCAGTTCGTCGTTGTTGTAACGCAGGTCCACGATGGTGTTGGGATGCCGGAAACCTTCCTCCACACCCAGGCGGGCGGCCAGCGAGCCGGCGATCCGGTTGTGCACCACCACCTGGAGGGGGATGATCTCGATCTTGCGGCACAGCTGCTCCGTATCGCCCAGGGTGCTGATGTAATGGGTCTCCACCCCGTTGCGGTTCAGATAGTCCAGCAGAATGGCCGATATCTGGTTGTCCAGGGCGCCTTTTCCCTTGAAACGGGCCCGCTTCACATTGTTGTAGGCGACCGCCACGTCTTTGTAGCGGAAAATAACCTGGTCGGGGTTGTCCGTCGCAAAGACCTGCTTCTCGTTTCCTTCAAAAATTAACTCTCCCTTTATCATGGTATCAAGCGTTGATTTTTCTGAAATAATTGACTGCATTCCGGAACAGCGGCTGGCTGGGGTTGCCGGCGATGTTCTTGAAGAGATTCTCCTCGTAGCGCTCGGAGTGCCCCATCTTGCCCAGGATATGTCCGTCCGGGCTCAGGATGCCTTCGATGTCGTAGTAAGAGCCGTTGGGGTTGTCCACGTAGCGGAAGGCCACCTGTCCCTTGGCGAAAAGCTCCTTGGCAAGGTCCTCTTCCACCACGAACTTGCCCTCGCCGTGGCTGAAAGCGATGCTGTGGCGCTCTCCCCGGGTCATGCCCGCAAGCCAGGGGCTGTTGACCGAAGCCACCTCGGTGGTGGCCACCAGGGAGATATGGCGGTTGATGTCGTTCCTGAACAAGGTAGGAGAGCCGGCCTGGACCATACCCGGCTTGCCGTATGGCAGCAGGCCGCTCTTGACCAGGGCCTGGAAGCCGTTGCAGATGCCCAGGATCAGGCCTCCGCGTGCCTGCAGGTCCATGATGGCCCGGCTCACTTTTTCATTGCCGATCACATCGGCGATGAACTTGCCGCTGCCGTCCGGCTCGTCACCGGAGGAGAAGCCGCCGCAAAATGCCAGGATATGGGCTTCGCCGATCCGCTCCGACAGCTGGTCGATGGAACGGAGCACATCCTCTCCCGTCAGGTTCCGGAACACGAAGGGACGGACCTCGGCCCCGGCCTTGCGGAAGGCCTTGGCCGTATCGTAGTCACAGTTGGTTCCGGGGAAGACCGGGAGGCAGACCACCGGATGCTCCACGGGAGCGCCGGGATATACGAGATGGGACGGGTCGAAGGGAACAGCCTCCACCTGAGGCACTTCCTCGTTGAAGGCGGCCTTCACACGCGGTGGATACAGCTTGAAATAACGTCCCTCGTAAGCGGCCTCCAGGGTCTCCAGGACCATCTTGACGCCATTGATGCAGATGCCTTCGGCGGTTACTTCGCCCAGCAGTTCCACCTGCGGACCTTCCAGGGAAGCCGGAGCCTCGAACACCACGCTTCCGTAACCCAGGGAGAAGAGATCTTCCTCCGGGACTTGGACCTTCACGCCAAGGGCATTGCCCATGGCCATCTTCACCAGGGCTTCCGCCACGCCGCCATAACTGAGCGACCAGGCCGACACCACCTTTCCGGCAGCGATCTGCCCGCGAAGCCAGTTCCAGTTGGCCTGGAGCTGGTCCGTGTCCGGCATATAATCGGCCAGAGGTTTATGGCGAAGAAGATAAAGCTTGTTGCCGGCCTTCTTGAATTCCGGCGAAATCACCGTGCGGGCGTCCACCGTAGTGATGCCGAAGGCCACCAGGGTGGGCGGAACATGGATATGCTCGAAGGTTCCGCTCATGGAATCCTTTCCGCCGATGGACGGAAGCCCCAGAGCCGCCTGCATCTTCAAGGTACCCAGCAGGGCGCTGAGCGGCTTGCCCCAGGTATGGGGGTCGGAGGTCATCCGTTCGAAATATTCCTGATAGGAGAAACGCATCCCGGACCAGTCGGCACCGGAGCAGGCCACTTTGGTGCAGGCCTCCACCACAGCGTAGGCAGCGCTGTGGTAAGGGCTCCACAGGGCCAGGTCGGGATTGTAACCGAAAGCCATCACACTGGCCGTATGGGTGAAACCGTCCGTGGGCAGTTTCTGCACGGAAACCTGGGTTTCGGTGGCCTGGCGGGCTCCGCCGTAAGGCATGAGCACCGTGGAACGGCCGATGGTGGAGTCGAACATTTCCACCAGGCCCTTCTGCGAAGCCACGTTGCGGGAGGCCATCACGGCCGCCATCTTTTCTTCGAGGGTATCACCTTCGGGCTGCTGCGCGAAGGGATTCTTCTTCTCGACGGCCGGGATGCAGGCCTTGGCATAATGCCGGGCGCCCGCACTGTCGATGAATTCGCGGGACAGGTCGCAAACCTTCTCTCCGTGGAAGAACATCCGCATGCGGCCCGTGCCGGTGACATCGGCCACATGGGTGACTTCGATATTGTCCGCGGCGCAGAGCGCCATGAATTCCTGCATGCGAGGGGCCTCCACCACCACGGCCATCCGCTCCTGGGACTCGCTGATAGCCAGTTCCGTTGCATTGAGGCCGGCATACTTCACGGGAACGCGGTCCAGGTAGATGTCCAGGCCGTCGGAGAGCTCGCCGATGGCTACGCTCACACCGCCCGCCCCGAAGTCGTTGGACTTCTTGATCAGACGGGTCACGGATTCCCGGCGGAACAGGCGCTGAAGCTGACGCTCTTCGGGGGCGTTGCCCTTCTGTACCTCGCTGCCGCAGGTCTCCAGGGAGGCCTCCGTGTGTTCCTTGGAAGAACCGGTGGCACCGCCGATACCGTCACGCCCCGTGCGGCCGCCCAGCAGCAGGATCACATCGCCGGGGGCGGGAGTTTCGCGACGCACGGCCGATGCCTTCACGGCACCCGCCACGGCGCCGATTTCCATCCGCTTGGCGGTATAGCCGTCGGCATAGATTTCCCGCACATGGGTGGTGGCCAGGCCGATCTGGTTTCCGTAACTGGAATAGCCCTGGGCGGCCTTGCGGCTGATCATCCGCTGCGGCAGCTTGCCCGGGATGGTATCGGCTACGGCGGTACGGATGTCACCCGCACCGGTCACGCGCATGGCCTGGTAGACATAGGCCCTGCCGGAGAGCGGGTCGCGGATGGCGCCGCCCAGACAGGTGGCGGCCCCGCCGAAGGGCTCGATTTCCGTAGGATGGTTGTGGGTCTCGTTCTTGAACTGGAGGAGCCATTTCTCGTTGACGCCGTCCACATCTACGTTCACGAAAATGCTGCAGGCGTTGTTCTCCTCGCTCTGCTCCAGGTCTTCCAGCTTGCCCTTGGCCTTGAGCCAGCGGGCGCCGATGGTTGCCAGCTCCATCAGGCAGAGCGGCTTCTGCGTACGGCCCAGTTCCTTGCGCATGTCCTGGAAAAGGTTCAGGGAGGCAGCGAATTCTCCGGCCATGAAGGAATCGTCAATGGTGATTTCTTCTATCTGCGAGGTGAAGGTGGTATGGCGGCAGTGGTCGCTCCAGTAGGTGTCCAGGATGCGGAGTTCGGTCTCGGAGGGGTCCCTCCCCTCCTTCCCGAAGTAGCGGACCACCTCGCGGAGGTCGTCCGTGTTCATTGCCAGGCCGTGGCTCTTGCAGAAGGGGGCGAAAGCCTCTTCGGGCATGGCGGTGAAGCCGGAAAGGTCTTCCAGGGGCTTCACGTCGGCCTTCTCGGCCAGGGAAAGCACGCTCAGGTCTTTGGGGCGGCTCTCCACGGGGTTGATGAAATACCGGGCTATCCGGGAGAGCGTCTCTTCGGGAATATCGTCCTGGAAGATCAGCAGGCGGGAACTTTTGATCTCTACCTCGGCGGCCGGGTCGATCAGGTGCACGCAGTCCACGGCGGAACTGGCGCGCTGGTCGAACTGGCCGGGGATATACTCCACGGCAATGTATTTCTTGCCTTCCAGGTCCATCCGGTCCGTAACCGTATCCGTAACCACCTCACCGAAAACGCTGTAGCGGCATTTCTCCACCAAGGCGTCCGAGAAGCCGAACAGGTCGTACACATTCACCAGCCGGAGGGATTCCAGGCTTAGCGAAAGGTTTTCGTTGAACTCGGAAAGGAGGCTCCGGGCCTCTACCTGGAACCGATCTTTTTTCTCTACGAACAAGCGCCGATTTTTCATAGTATTCATTTGTAAGAAGATGCCCACCTGCGCCTGCGCGCAGATGGGCACCCTGTTATATGACAGTATTCAAGACTTTCTCGCTCTGCTGGTAGCGGAACTCCTTCAGTTTGTTGGAAAGGGCGGTATCCCGCAGCGCCAGGATGGAGACAGCATAAAGGGCAGCGTTCCGGGCCCCGTCGATGGCCATCGTGGCCACAGGGATGCCCGAAGGCATTTGGACGATGGAGAGCAGGGAGTCCAGGCCGTTCAGCGCCTTGGACTTGACAGGGATGCCGATTACCGGAAGGGTGGTAAGGGCGGCTATGACGCCCGGAAGGTGGGCGGCACCGCCAGCGCCGGCGATGATGATTTCACAGCCCTTCTCCGGAGCCGATGCCACATAGTCCGCCAGGGGACCCGGATTCCGATGGGCGCTGAGCACCTTCTTCTCGTACGGAATGCCGAATTCCTCCAAGGTGGAGCAGGCCGGGGCCATTACGTCCCAGTCGCTGGCACTGCCCATGATTACAGCCACTTTCATCATGCGAAGAACAGTTTGGAAAGGGTCATCGGGTCGATATACTGACCGTCCTTGTAAACGCGCATGTTGCCGGAGGCGATCTCGTCGATGAGCATCACGGAGCCGTCGGGGGCGTAGCCGAACTCGAACTTGATGTCGTACAGCACCAGTCCCTTGGCCTTGAGGTCGTCGGCCACCACCTGGGTGATGCGCTGGGTCATCTCCTTGATGGCGTCGTACTGTTCGCCGGTCATCACGCCCAGGACGATGAGGCCGTCGCGGGTTACCAGCGGGTCTCCCTTGGCGTCGTTCTTGAAAGTCATTTCCACATAGGCGGGAAGGTCCGTCCCCGGCTCGATATACTCGCCGTAACGCTTGATGAAACTGCCCACTGCCTTGTGGCGGCAGATCACTTCCAGACCATGGCCGAACACCTTGGCGGGAAGCACCTCCATGGTGGTGTCATCCAGGTTAGCGCCCACATAGTGCGTCTTGATGCCGGCAGCGTTGAGTTTCTCGAAGAAATAGATGGACATGCGGAGATTCACATCGCCCACGCCTTCGATGGTGAGGCCTACGGAGTTCTCGCCCGGGTCGAACACGCCGTCCTTGCCGGTGCAATCGTCTTTGAACTTGAGGAGATAGTGACCGTTGTCGAGAGCGAAGACATCCTTTGTCTTGCCGGAATAAACACGTTTCATATAAAAAGGGTTAAAAATTTCCACTAACAACGGGATGCAAAGTTAAAACGAAATTCCGACTGTCGCAAATCTCTTTCTTAAATTTATTGATAATAATTTTCAACAAGCCGGATGTTGATAAAAACCGCAGTTTTTTTTGGATTGTAAGCAGTTTTTGACTTATCTTTGCATTCAAACCGTGTAAAGATGTGCAAATCCTTCATATCCTTCTCGCCCAGCGTCGCAGGAGTAAGCGAAGCACCCGCATCACCTTTTACCGTATTGTTATAGGCAGCCTTTAAAGGTTGTCTTTTTTTTTGGTCCTTTGGTTATTATGGTAGGTACTATTCTGCTGCAAGGAGGCACCGTGGCCCTTCCGGGGGGCATGCAGGTCTCAGACGTACTCATCCAGGACGGAATCATCCGGGAGACAGGCCGCGGCATTCCCGCCCCCGCTTCCGCCAGGGTCATCGACCTGTCCGGAAAACTGGTCAGCCTCTCCTTCGCAGACCTCCACGTCCACTTCAGGGAACCGGGACAAACCTACAAGGAGACCATCCGTACCGGGTCGCTTGCCGCCGCCAGGGGCGGATACGGGGTGGTCTGCGCCATGCCCAACCTGGATCCGGTGCCGGACAGCCCGGAAACCCTTGCCATAGAGCAGGCCGCCATCGACAGGGACGCCGTGATCACCGTCCTTCCCTACTGCTCCATCACCAAAGGCCGCAAAGGAGAGGAGCTGACGGATTTCGCCGCGCTGAAAAACCGTTGCATCGCCTTTTCGGACGACGGTTCCGGCGTGCAGCGGGAAGAGATGATGCTCTCCGCCATGCAGGCGGCCGCCCGCGAAGACGTCATCCTTGCCGCCCATTGCGAAGACAACACCCTCCTCAAAGGCGGATACATCCACGACGGCCGCTACTGCGCGGCCCACGGCCACAAAGGCATCTGCTCCGAAAGTGAATGGGGGCAGATCAAACGGGACCTGGAGCTCTGCGCCCGGACCGGCTGCCGCTACCATGTCTGCCATATCTCCACCAAAGAAAGCGTGGAACTGATCCGGGAGGCGAAAGCCCGCGGAGTCAGGGTCACCTGCGAAACGGGGCCCCACTACCTTACCCTCTGCGAGGACGACCTCTGCGAAGAAGGCCGCTTCAAGATGAATCCCCCGCTCAGGAGCTCCGAAGACCGGGAAGCCCTGATCCAGGGCCTGCTGGACGGGACCATCGACGCCATCGCCACGGACCATGCCCCGCATTCGGCCGAAGAGAAAGCGCGCGGCCTCAAGGGCAGCGCCATGGGCATCGTGGGGCTGGAAACCGCCTTCCCCGTCCTTTACACCAGGCTGGTAAAGACCGGCAGGGTGCCGCTGGAACGCATCCTGGAGGCCCTCACGACGGCTCCCAGACGCATTTTCCGCATCGGCGGAGCACTGGCAGAAGGCGCGCCGGCCGACCTGACGGTCCTGGACCTGGAAACCCCGTACACCATCGACAGCCGCGAGTTCGCCTCCATGGGCAAGGCCACTCCCTTCGACGGATGGGAAGTCACGGGCAAAGTGCTGATGAATATCAAAAACGGTAATATAATATATAAGTGCAACAATGATCAGGCCTGAAAAAAAACTTGTCCTTGAGAACGGTCTCGAATTTTACGGGACAGGGTTCGGGGCCGATTGCCGCAAGGTGTGCGAAATTGTCTTCAACACTTCGGTGGTCGGTTACCAGGAAATCATTTCCGACCCCTCCTATGCCGACCAGATTGTGGTGATGACCTATCCCCTCATCGGGAACTACGGCATCACGGACGAAGACTTCGAATCCCGCACCTCCTGCCTGGGCGGGCTGGTGGTCCGCGAATGCTGCGACACCCCCAGCAACTTCCGTTTCACGGAAACCCTGGAGGAAGAACTGGAAGAACACGGCATCCCCTGCGTCAGCGGTGTGGACACCCGCATGCTCACCAAGATCATCCGCGAAACAGGACGGCCGATGGCCGCCATCGTCGAGGCCGACATGCCCAAGGAAGAAGCCCTGGCACTGATTGCCGCCACTCCGCGCCCGGCAGACCAGCTCAAGCGGGTCAGCTGCCGCAAGCGCTGGGTCACCCGCACCCCGCACCACCGCTTCCACGTGGTGGCCGTGGACTGCGGCATCAAGAGCAGCATCCTGCGCTGCCTCAAGGAGCGCGGCTGCAACGTGACCATCGTCCCGTTCAATACGCCCGAGAGCGCCATCCTGGCCTTCAATCCGGACGGCATCCTGCTCTCCAACGGCCCTGTATCGGCCATGGAGGCTCCGGAGATCTGCGCCCTGTTCAGGGAAATCAAGGGAAAGCGTCCTGTCCTGGGCATCGGCCTGGGCATGGAGGCCATCGGCCTGGAATACGGGGCCGAAATGGTGGCCATGGGATGCGGCATGCACGGGGACCATCCCGTGAAAGACTGTACCACCGGCCGCATCAACATCGCCGTCCTCAATCAGACCTATGCCTTCAAGACCATCGAGGGCACCACACTCACGCCCACCCACACACTGGTCCCCGAGGGATATGTGATGGGCTTCGAGAACAAGGCCGACAAGGTGTTCGGCGTCCAGTTCCACTTGGAGTCCGCCCCCGGTCCGCAGGACAATGTGAATCTTTTTGACCGTTTCATTCAAATGATGGAGGAACAGCAGCATGCCTAAAAGAACCGATATCAAGAAAGTGCTGGTGATCGGGTCCGGCCCGATCGTGATCGGCCAGGCCGCAGAATTCGATTATGCCGGCACGCAGGCCTGCCTGGCCCTCAAGGAGGAAGGGTATGAGGTGGTCCTGGCCAATTCCAATCCGGCGACTATCATGACGGATCATGCAATTGCCGACAAGGTCTAGATGGAGCCGCTGACCCTGGAGTATCTGGCGAGGATCTGCCGGTATGACAGACCGGA
>JAFUWW010000012.1 GCA_017471085.1 Bacteroidales bacterium
CCTTCGGCCCGTAACGTCCTCGAACAAGTTCCGTCATGCCGCTTCGCGGCACCGCTCCCTGCGGCGGGCCAGCCCGCATCCCCGTTTTGGACCATTCCCTCCGGGGCCATGCCTCCCTTCGCCCGGCATCTACCGCAGCTCATGCCGAGAGCAACAGCCGGCCAGACGCCTTGCCGCGTTGACAACTGCAGCGCACTCCAGGGCGGATTTCGTGGCAACGCGGCAACGAAACGGGCCTTATCGGGCAAGAACCTTGCCGCGTTGATAACTGCAGGGCACTCCAGGGCGGATTTCGTGTCAACGCGGCAACGAAACGGGCCCTATCGACCAAGAACCTTGCCACGTTGACAACCGCAGCACATTCCAAGGCCGATTTCAGGACCAACGTGGTAGGAGCAGTGGCCGCCACCAACCCCAAATGTCAATTATACTGACATAAGATGAGTGAGCCGGAACTCTAAATTCAGGGAGAAATTGACCATGTTGCAGCGTATTTCAGCCTTGGAGGGCATTTTGGCTTGCAACACGGCCAGGTTTTTGACCGTTTGCGCGTTTTTCCCTGCCATGTTGCAGTGAATATCGGCCTTGGGGGGCATTTGGGCTTGCAACATGGCCATCCAGGCCGCGCTGGCGCATAATCTCCGGAAATATGTCATGATGATGCAGACACTTGAGCTGCCGATTACATTAGAACCGGTCGTTGCTGAACTCCTTGAAACACATGAAAAAGAGGCCATCACGGACGGCCTCCTTTCATCATAACTAACCATATAACCTTAGGCATCCTGCCCTTCAGCGGCAGCGGGGGCCTGGCGTTTGCCCCAGCCCTGACGGCCGCCTCCCTGGCCTCCCTGCGGAGGGACTCCGGGGCCGCCGCCCTGGCCGAGCCGGCCGATTTGCTGATGGCGGAATTTTTCTTCGGCCACAAAGAGTTTGACCACTTTCTCTACGGGGAGCACCTTCTTGTAGCGGTCTGCCGAGGCATTCTCCACGGCATCGCTCTCTTTCTTGGCTTTGACGTAGGCGTCGAGCAACTTGGCGGCATCGGCTCCATCTGCGCCGTGCATCATTTCAAAATAGGCTTTCTGCATGGCCGCAAAGGCTTCGCGGCGTTCTTTCTGCACGGCGTTGTATACCGGCCAGAAAGCCTGGGCTTCCGCTTCCGTAAGGTTGAGCTCCGAGGTGATGAATGCCACCTGCTCGGCGCGGATTTTCTCGCGCCAGTCGGGGGCGCCCTGACGGGACTGTCCGCCTCCCGGCTGTGCGAAGGCCATGACACCAACCATCGTCATGGCAATGATAACACTAATAACCTTCTTCATAATTAACTAACTGTTCAAGTGAAATGTTGTCTGCGACCAGGAAATTCCGGATGTCTTCGTCCGAGATTTCTTCCGTTTCCGTGAGTTCCAGACAGCCGTCCGGATCCAGGGCGGCCGACAAATAGGCGATATAGTCCCAGTACGGGTCTTCCTGCTCTGCGGGAGCTGCAGTCTTCCTCAGGACAAAATTACCGGCTGCGACCAGCAGCGCCAGCGATGCGGCGTACGCGAAGTACGGCGCAAAGCGGTGAACTTTGGAAGGCTTTGTCTCCGGGGCCGATGCAGGGATGGCGGACAGCCTTTCGTGCAGGTTCTCGAAGTAGCCTTCGGGGGTGGATATGTCTGTTTTTCTGGTCATAACTGCTTACTTTGACACGGATGGGAGGCAAAGGTTTAAAAGGGGGGATTGGAAAGGAGAGAACGAATTTTTTCCTGGGCGATATGGTACGATGCCTTGAGGGCGCCCACGGAAGTTCCCGTAATGGCGGCAATTTCTTCGTAGGAGAGGTCGTCCCACCAGCGCATGATGAAGACCTGGCGCTGTTTTTCCGGCAGTTTCACCACCGCCTTGGCCAGTTCCCGCTCCGCATCCGTACCGCAGAACCAGGGGTCAGCCTGGATCCTGCGTTCCATTTCCTCGTCGATGGAAGAGAAACGGAGGGCGGCCCTGACACGTTCTTTCCTCAGATGGTTCAGGGTTTCGTTGGTGGCGATGCGCCAGACCCATGTAAAAAGCTGCGATTCCCCCCGGAAGGAAGGAAGCGCAGCCCATACTTTGAGAAAGATTTCCTGCGGAAGGTCGTCCGCGTCTTCGTGGGAATTCACGAAGCGGCGTACATGCCACCACAGCCTTTCGCTGTAGTCCTTGACTATCTGGTTGAAAACCTTCTCGTTGTCACTCATTTACTTGCGTGCGACGGCTTTTTTGGCTGCCTCCGCGATGTGGGCAGCGTCAATGCCGTACTCCGCCATCAATGCAGAAGGCGTGCCAGACTGGCCGAATTTGTCGGCGCCGTTCACAAATTCCACCGGAGTGGGCAGGCAGCGGGCGAACAAGCCGGCCACGGCCTCTCCCAGACCGCCGGCCATGTTGTGCTCTTCTGCAACAACCACGGCGCCGGTCTTCTTGGCCGATGCGATGAGGGCTTCCTCATCCAGGGGTTTGATGGTGGTGATGTCGATGACCTCGGCCTTGATGCCTTCGGCATCCAGGGCCTCGGCGGCGAGGAGGGACTCCCATACCGTATGGCCGGTGGCGACGAGGGTGACGTCGGTGCCTTCGTTCATGACAAGGGCCTTGCCGATCTGGAAGGGTTCGTCCGGATCGGTGAAGTTAGGAACGGAGGGACGGCCGAAGCGGAGGTACACGGGACCGTTGTACTTGGCGGCGGCGATAGTGGCCTGTACGGTCTGGTTGTAGTCGCACGGGTTCAGCACTACCATGCCGGGAAGGGCGCGCATGAGGGCGATGTCTTCCATGGTCTGGTGGGTGGCGCCGTCTTCGCCCAGCGTGATGCCGGCGTGGGAAGAGGCGATCTTCACATTGGTGCAGCCGTAGGCCACTTCCTGGCGGATCTGGTCATAGACACGGCCGGTGACGAATTCGGCGAAAGAGCCGATGAACGGAATCTTGCCGGTGAGGGCGAGGCCGGCGGCGGCGCCTACCATGTTGGCTTCCGCGATGCCGCACTGGATGAAACGCTCCGGGAACTCGGCTGCGAAAGCATCCATCTTGAGGGAACCTTTGAGGTCTGCGGTGAGGGCGAGGACGCGCTCATCAGCCTTTCCTGCGATGAGGAGACCGGCACCGAATCCGCTGCGGGTATCCTTCTTTCCTGAATCGATATATTTCTTCATAATCAGTTCTGTTTAAGATTCTTCGCTTTGCTCAGAATGACAAAGGGAACTAAAAATCACCGAGCGGGGTTTCGCCCAGCTGCTTGAGGGCGTCTTCCAGCTGTTCCGGCTTGGGAACGGAGCCGTGCCACTTGTGGGTGCCGGCCATGAAATCTACGCCGTGACCCATTTCGGTCTTGAAAAGAATCATGGCGGGCTTGCCGCTGCCCTTGCCGGCCTTGGCCAGCTCGAAGGCCTTCTGGATGGACTCGAAATCGTGGCCGTCGGCCGTGATCACGTTCCAGCCCCATGCGCCCCATTTGGCGGCGAGGTCGCCTTCGCCGGCCACCTCTTCCACGGGGCCGTCGATCTGCTTGCCGTTCCAGTCGGTCATGGCGACGAGGTTGTCCAGTTTGTGGAACACGGCGAACATGCCGGCTTCCCAGATCTGGCCTTCCTCGGATTCACCGTCACCGCAGAGGCAGTAGACGAAATTGTCTTCCTTGTCCAGTTTCTTGCCCAGGGCGGCGCCTGCGGCGGCAGAGAGGCCCTGGCCCAGGGACCCGGATGCCTGGAAGATGCCGGGGAGGCTCTTGCGGACGGACGGGTGGCCCTGCAGACGGGTGCCCATCTGGCGGAACGAGGCGAGTTCGCTTACCGGGAAATAGCCGGTGCGGGCAAGGATGGAATAATACACCGGGGTCATGTGACCCGCGGAGAGGATGAACATGTCCTGTCCCTTTCCGTCACGGGTCCAGGTGGCAGGATCCTGTTTCATCTCATTGAAATACAAGGTGGTGAGGATATCCGTGCTGGACATGGATCCGCCCGGATGCCCCGACTTGGCCATGCACACCATCCGGAGGATGTCCCTGCGGATCTGGGTGGAGATGGTCTTGAGTTCTTCTACTGTTTTTTTCATATTACTGATTTGAGGTTTTCCTAACTTACAAATATACGATTTTTTGGCGACAAATACTCCGGCAGACCTTTGATTTTTGGCAATAGTCCTTCGTTTGGCAAATTCGGCGATTTAAAGTATCTTTGCAAGTTATGAAGAATATCCGCAATTTCTGCATCATCGCCCATATCGACCATGGCAAATCCACCCTGGCAGACCGTCTGCTGGAACTAACCCGTACCCTCACGGACCGGGAGATGGAGAACCAGGTGCTGGACGACATGGAACTGGAAAAGGAGAAGGGCATCACCATCAAGAGCCACGCCATCCAGATGGATTACCTGCGTGACGGCCAGCTGTACAGGCTGAACCTCATCGACACGCCCGGGCATGTGGACTTTTCGTACGAGGTGTCCCGCAGCATCGCCTCCTGCGAGGGAGCCTTGCTGGTGGTGGATGCTTCGCAGGGCATTCAGGCCCAGACTATCTCCAATCTGTACCAGGCCATCGACCATGGGCTCGAGATTATCCCCGTGCTCAACAAGATAGACATGGACTCCGCCCAGCCGGAGGTGGTGACGGACCAGGTGTGCGACCTGCTGGGCTGCGACCCGGAGGATGTATACCGGGTGAGCGCCCGCACCGGTGAAGGCGTACAGGCCGTATTGGATGCCATCGTGGACAAGGTGCCGGCCCCCAAGGGAGACCCCGGCGCCCCGCTGCAGGCCCTTATCTTCGACTCCGTCTTCAATTCCTTCCGCGGCATCATCGCCTATTTCAAAGTGGTGAACGGGACCATCCGGAAGGACGACAAGGTAAAGTTCTTCTCTACCGGCAACGAATACGAAGCCGAGGAAATCGGCAACCTTAAGCTGAAGCTGAACCCCACCGGAGAGGTCCGTGCCGGGGATGTAGGCTATATCATCACCGGCATCAAGGCGGCCGTGGAAGTAAAGGTGGGTGATACCATCACCCATGTGGAAAATCCTTGCGCTAAGGCGATTGCGGGGTTCGAGGAGGTGAAGCCGATGGTGTTCGCCGGCCTGTATCCGGTAGATGCCTCCAAGTTCGAGGAGCTGCGCGCCACCCTGGAGAAGTTCCAGCTCAACGACGCCTCTTTCACCTACGAGCCGGAGAGTTCCCTGGCCCTGGGCTTCGGCTTCCGTTGCGGCTTCCTGGGGCTGCTGCACCTGGAAATCGTGCAGGAGCGCCTGTTCCGGGAGTTCAACATGGACGTGATCACCACCGTCCCCAACGTATCGTATAAGGTCTATACCACCAAAGGGGAGGTGCTGGACGTGCACAATCCTTCCGGCCTTCCCGCCCCGTCGGTCATCGACCATATCGAAGAGCCCTACATCCGCGCCCAGATTATCTCCAAGAGCGATTTCTACGGGCCGATCATGAAACTGTGCATGGACAAGCGCGGAACCCTCATCGGCCAGCATTACATCACGACGGACCGGGTGGAGCTCAATTACGACCTGCCGCTGTCGGAGGTGGTGTTCGACTTCTACGACAAGCTCAAGTCCATCTCCAAGGGCTATGCTTCCTTCGATTATCATGTGACGGATTTCCGCCCTGCCAGGCTGGTGAAGCTGGACATCCTGTTGAACGGGGATCCGGCCGACGCCCTCTCGACCCTGATTCACGAAGACCATGCCTATGATTTTGGCCGGAAGATATGCCTTAAATTAAAGGACCTGATTCCCCGCCAGCAGTTCGACATCGCCGTACAGGCTGCCATCGGCGCCAAGATCATCGCCCGCGAAACGGTGCGCCAGGTGCGCAAGGACGTCACGGCCAAGTGCTACGGCGGCGACGTAACCCGCAAGCGCAAACTGCTGGAAAAGCAGAAGGAAGGCAAGAAGCGCATGCGTCAGATCGGCACGGTGCAGGTCCCGCAGAGCGCCTTCATGGCCGTGCTGAAATTGGATTAGCATCATGAACTTGAAAGCAGCCCTCAAATCTATGCGCCTCAGGACCCTGCCCCTTTCGACGGGCGGTGTGCTGCTGGGCATCCTGCTGGCTACGGCCGACTGGCGGGTCGATATCTGGACGGCGGTCCTCATCGTCCTGACGACTGTGTGCCTGCAGATTCTTTCCAACCTCTCCAATGAACTGGGAGACGTGCTCCGCGGTACGGACACGCCCGACCGCCAGGGACCGCAGTACGGTCTCAACGGCGGGGACATGACGGTGGGACAGATGAAAGTGCTCATCGGCACTTTTGTCGGGTTCTGCATCGTTTTCGGCACCCTGATGACCTGGCGGGCCTTCGGGACGCTGTTTTCCATGACGCCCATCCTGGTACTGATGCTGGGCGCCGCCGCCATCATGGGGGCCATGAAATACACCCTCGGCCGCAATCCGTACGGATACAGGGCCAAGGGCGATTTCTATGTTTTCCTGTTCTTCGGCCTGGTGGCCGTGCTGGGGGCTTATTTCGTATGCACCGCCGGGGCGGGCCTGCACTGGAAACTGCTGCTGCCGGCATCGGCCATCGGGTTTTTCAGCGTGGGCGTGCTCAACGTGAACAATATCCGTGACATGAAGACCGATGCCCGTAACAGGGTGACCGTGGCCATCAAGCTGGGCGAGCGGAACGCCAAAATCTACCAGACGGTGCTGATCGGCCTCGGGTGGGCCTGCATGATTGCCTATTGCCTCCTCTGCTGGCCCAGCGTGTGGCACTGGCTCTGGGCGCTGACCCTCCCGCTTTACATCCTGCATCTGAGAGGTGTCTGGACCCGGCACGACAAAGCCTTGGATCCCATGCTCCCGCTCCTGGTCATGTCCACCTTCCTTCTCTCAATCCTGGCCGGCGTGGGCTTCTGCGCCCACCTGTTCTAGTTTGCCTGCATCCAGACGATCATGTCGCCGCTGCCGCGGTGGCACCATGCGTAGTAGGGAATCAGGGTCAGGTCCACATCCTTTCCGTTCACGGTGGCCCGGGTGCTGAGTTCGTCGATGCCGCAGAGCTTGTCCTCGTGCCGGACGGTGATCGGCCGGGCGGGGTTCAGGACGGTTTCCAGGGTAGGGAAGCTGTTGTCGGCCCATTCGGCGCAGTACACGATGGGACCTTTCTCCACTGCCAGGCGGCCGCGGTCGGCTTCCACGCGTTCATCGGCCTTTACCAGGCGGGGCTCCATATCCAGGTGGATGCGGACCTGGTCGCCGGCTTTCCAGTTGCGTTCCACGGTTACATAGCCGCTGTCCAGGGTGCCGTCCACGGTCTCTCCGTTCACGGTGACGCTGTAGGCGGTCTGTTTGTCATCGGCAAAGGAGTAGAGGCCGCCGGGGGTCACTTCGCCGCGGACCCAGCCGGGAATGCGCAGCTTCAGGGCCATCTTGCCTTTCAGTGCGGTCTTTTCCACGGTCAGGAGCACGTCGCCGTCCCACGGATAGCCGGTCTGCTGGGTCAGGGTGATGTCCTTTCCGGCCACTTGGGTGGTGAGGGTGTTGGACATGTACAGGTTCACCCAGAGCGTGTTGTCCTTGGAGGCGTAGACATAGCCCGGCAGGGAAGGAATGAACCGGCAGATGTTGGAAGGGCAGCAGGCGCAGCCGAACCAGGGCTCGCGGTGATGCTGTCCGTGCGACTCCAGCGGATTGGGATAGAAGAAGGCGCCGCCGTCCAGCGAAACCCCGCTGATGAGGCCGTTGTAGAGGGTGCGTTCCAGCACGTCGTAATACTTGGCGTCCCCGTGGAGGAGGAACATCCGGTAGTTCACGTAAACATTGCCGATGGCGGCGCAGGTCTCGCAGTAGGAGGTGGCGTTGGGCAGGAAATAGTTCGGGCCGAATGCTTCTCCGTCGGCCGTGGCGCCGATGCCGCCGGTGATGTAGAGTTTCTTCGTGACGATGTTTTCCCAGATGCGGTCGATGGCATCGATATAGCCCTGGTCCCCGGTGAGGGCGGCCACATCGGCCATGCCGGCGTACATATAGGCGGCGCGGACGGCATGGCCCACCGCTTCGTCCTGTTCCAGTACGGGAATGTGCGACTGGCTGTAGGCCGACCGGATCTTGGTGGTCCCGCGTTTATCCAGGAAGAATTTGGCCTGGTCCAGGTATTTCCGGTCTCCGGTGGCCAGGTACAGTTTCGCCAGGCCCATCTCCGCGATCTGATGGCCGGGCACGACGCAGGTCTGTCCTTCGCCCTCTCCAATTTCGCGGATCACGCAGTCGGCATAGCGGATGGCGATGTCCAGGAAATTGCGTTTGCCGGTGGCCTGGTAATGGGCTACGGCGGCCTCCAGCATGTGCCCCAGGTTGTAGAACTCATGGCTGCCGCCTTCCACTTCGCTCCAGCGGGTCAGGCCCGACCAGGGGTGCGGATGCTCGGGATTCATGGTCCTGGGAGTGTACAGGTAGCCGTCCGGCTCCTGCGCAGCCGCCACGATGGTGAGCACGCTGTCTATGTACGCCTCCATCTTGGCATCGGGATAGGTCTGCAGCACATAACTGGCGCCTTCGATGGTCTTGTAGACGTCTGTATCGTCAAAGGGGAATCCGCTGGGCGGAAAACCCAGATTCTCCTTTGAGTTCATCTGCCTGTAGGCCTGTTCGAAGTTCAGGTACCTTCCGGTTTCCTCACATTTGGAGAAAGCCAGGGGAATGGTGACTTCCCGGGAAGCTTTCAGCCTCTGCCCCCAGAAAGAGTCGGTCACTTTCACACTTGTAAAGGGAACGGGGTCGATGGGATAACCATGGCTGGCAGGCTGTTGCGTCTGGGTGCAGGCTATGGCAGGCAAGAGTGCCAAAGCGGTGAAGTACAATCGGATTCTCATGGTACGGACGGGATTATTTGCTTACATATTAAAACTAAAAAATTTTAATTAGTTAAAAGATGTAAATATGTTTGGTTTTATAATTAAAACTTTATACCTTTGCCCTTGGACATCGAAGGAAACTTCATGTCTATTTGTTAAGTTCGTTTTATATACCGGAAAGCGCTCTTGGGGAGGAGCGCTTTCTTTTTTGTGTTTTCTCCCATAAAGGGCTAGTCCAGGCCGAAGGCGAAGATGCAGTGGCTGCGGTAAGTTTCGCCGGGGCGGAGCACTGCGGAGGGCCAGTCAGGTTTGTTGGGCGTATCGGGGTAGTGCTGGGTTTCCAGGCAGATGCCGCTGCGCTGCCCGTATACAATCCCTTTCTTCCCCTTGACCGTTCCGTCCAGGAAGTTGCCGGAGTAGATCTGGATGCCGGGTTCGTCCGTATACACCTTGAGCGAAATGCCGTTCTGCGGGTTGTACAGGTAGGCGGCAATCTGGTTGATGTCTCCCTTGGTGTCCAGGACCCAGTTGTGGTCGAAACCGTTGCCGAAGCGGATCTGCTCATCGTCCTTGGTGATATTGTCGCTGATCAGATGGGCTGTCCTGTAATCGAACGGAGTGCCTTCCACGGGAACGATGGCGCCGGTTGTCATGTACGTGGCATCTACCGGGGTATAGTTGCTGGCGTTGACATAGAGCACGTCATCCACGATCTTGTGGGTGTCCGGCATTCCCGAGAGGTTGAAATAGGAATGGTTGGTCATGTTGATGACCGTGGTCTTGTCCGTGGTGGCCTCGTACTGGATGTCGATTTTGTTGTCGTCGGTGAGGGTGTAGGTGACGAAGGCGGTCACGTTGCCGGGGAAGTTGTTGTCTCCGTCCGGCGAGAACCTCTTGAGTTTCACATGGGTGGAATCGGCCTCCACCATCTCGTATACCTGATACTGCCAGCCGGAGGGGCCTCCGTGCAGGCAATGTCCGAAGTTGTTCTTGGGCAGCTGGTAGGTGACGCCGTCCAGGGTGATCTGCCCCTGGTTGATGCGGTTGGCATACCGGCCGATGGCGGCGCCGAAGTCGCTCTGGTTGTTTTCCGGGAAGTAGTCTTCTACCTTGTCGAATCCCAGCACGACGTCGCGGCGCTTGTTTTCACGGTCCGGAACCACGACAGAGACGATCCTGCCGCCGAAGTTGGTGACGCATACCTCCATGCCGGCCTTGTTGGCGAGCGTGTAAAGGGCGGTGGGAGCTCCGTTGTAAGTAGAATTGAAATTTTCCGGATTCAGGCCGGATGCCGTCAGGACGACATTCTCCTGTTTGGGCGTGCAGGCTGCCAGAGCAAAGGCGGCCAAAGCACAGAGAGCATATACCTTTTTCATATTATAGGGTTTTTATTTTTCCAGGATGAAGATGTTGAAGGAGAAGGCGGGAACGGTGGTCTCCAGGCTCTGCCCTTCGCCGGTAAAGACGAAATGCGACGGGGTGTAATGCCCGGGGTTGTCCAGCGTGTTGTCCTGATAGAGTTCCGTGGATGCGAGACGGACGCCGTCAACGGCTTTCACCACGGCTTTTTTCTTGAGGCCGGTGAAGTTGAGGTTCAGGCTGCGTTGTTCGCCGGAAGTGTTCACTACCTTAACATAGACCTTGTCGCCGTCCAGCACGGCACTGGCGAACAGGCCGCCCTGGCCTTCCGCTCCGGTGACATTGGCTCCGCCCATCGTGAGCTTCAGGGTATTGCTGCCCCGGAATTCGCCGTAGAGCTGCTGCACATGCCAGCTCACGGTGCGGAAACTGCGGAGATTGTCGTACCAGATGAGGTCCGGGCGCCACTGCCAGCCCTCCACGTGGGCGAACAGCGGAGCGTAGGTGGCCATCTGGACCACATCGGCATTGCGCTCGATGCCGGTCATGAACGCGGCTTCCAGGAGGGAGGCGTAGAAGTGGTTCCACTTTTTGCCGGTGGCATGGCAGGCGTATTCGCCGGCGAACACCTTGGGCCCCTTGCGGTCGTAGTTGTCGTAGCGGGCGCCCTGCGAAAGGAACCAGTCATAGGGACGGTAGAAGTGCTCGTCCACCAGGTCCGCTCCCAGCCTTTTCATCTCGGGCCACAGGTAGTCGAACTGCTTGCCTTCGGAGTCCGGGCCGCTGGAGCCGACGATCTTGATGGCGGGATAGGCGGCGCGGATGGCTTTTACGAACGGTTCCAGATGTTCCGGATACAGCGAATCCCACTGCTCGTTGCCGATGCCGATGAATTTGAGGTTGAACGGTTCCGGGTGGCCCATGTCGGCCCTGACTTTTCCCCAGGTGGAGGTGGCGGGACCGTTGGCGAATTCAATGAGGTCCAGGGCGTCCTGGATATAGGGCTGGAGTTCGTCCAGATGGACGTGGGCTTCCACGTCTTCGTTCTGGAACTGGCAGGCGAGGCCGCAGCTGAGGATGGGAAGGGGTTCGGCTCCGATTTCTTCCGACAGCTGGAAGAATTCGAAGAACCCGAGACCGTAGCTCTGGAAATAATCCGGGAAGAAGCGGTGGGGGAAGGTGTATTCCCACCGGTTTTCGTTCAGGGGGCGGTTCTCTACCGGGCCGACGGAATTTTTCCAGTTGTAGCGGGTGGCGAGGTCCGTGCCTTCCACGATGCAGCCGCCCGGGAAGCGGAATACGCCCGGGTGCAGGTCGGCCAGGGCCTGGGCCAGGTCTTTGCGGAGGCCGTTCTTATGCCCCATCCAGGTGTCTTCCGGGAACAGGGAGACATGCTCCAGGTCTACCATTGTGCGGTTGCCGACCAGGAAAATGCGCAGGATGGCCTTGGGCTCGGTGGCATCCGGCGTAAGGGTGACCTCGTATTGTTTCCACTGGGCGCCGCCGACCACCAGCGTTTCCTGGCAGAGGAACTGGTTTTCACCCATGGAGGCGGTATTGGCCAGTTCTATGCGGAGGGTGGAGAGGCCTCCGTCCGGTACGCGGGCCCATACGCTGAAACGGTATTTCGCTTCTTTCTGCACGCCGATGCCGAAGAAGCCCTCATTGTCCAGGCCCGTCCATTTGTGCGGATGGCCGGGGTCCGAGAGGCGTACATAGTGGGGATTGCGCTCGAAGGGGCCGTCGTTCCTCACTTCCACTTTCCCGAAAGCTTTCCAGCCCTGGAGGGCGTCGTCCGGGAATTCGAACGAGCGGTTTTTCACCAGTTCCGCGTACAGTCCGCCGTCGGCGGCGAAGTTGATATCTTCGAAGAAAATGCCGTATTGGGTGCTCTGAATGGCAGCACCAGGCTTTTTAAGGTCGATGTCCAGCTGGTAGCTTTGGGCGAAAGCCGTGGCACTTAGGCCAAGGGCGGCCAGGAAGAGGACGATGTGTTTCATGGTATGAATGATAATGGTTATTACTTTTAATTTCCGTCAAATATACGTATTTTTGCCCGATAAAAGGTGGACAAATGAACGCTGCTGGTGTAAAAATCATTCCAAAGTTTTTCAAAATCCTTTCATTGACGGCGCTGCTCACTGTGATGCCTGACCCGGCGCTGGCCCAGTCGTCATTTGAGGAACGTTATATCACCGTGTCCCTGGACATGGGCCAGGGGCTTCCCTGCAGTTTCGTCGACGATGTCTACATCGACGATGCCGGCTTTCTCTGGCTGGCCACTTCCGGCGGCGGCCTGTGCCGGTACGACGGCTATGAGCTGCTCACCTTCAACTCCTCCACCGACCCTGCCCTGGGCAGCAATTTCACGCGTTGCGTAGTAGAGGATGCTTTTCACAGGCTCTGGATTGCGTCGGAGGGAGGCCTGGACATCCTGGACCTTCACACGCTGACGAAAGTGGACCTGGGACTTCACCTGGCAGACCAGGCTGCGTCCCCTCTGTGCTCTTTCGTAACCCTGTCGGCCGACGGCGCCGTATGGACGAAATTCGGCCCGACGCTTTTCAGGATCAGTTTCGACGAGACGGGACGTCCGCTTCCGGTGCAGTCTTTCACCCATCCCGGGCTGGACGAGGCAAATCATATCTGTGAAGACGTGAATCAGAACGGTTTGGTCTGGACCCGGCTTGACGGCGGCCTGTACAGCATCGCTCCCGGTCCCGACGGAATCCTGGAGGCTGCGCGGGTGGCTCCTTCCCTGGACCTGGGTGAGGGTACCTATGTGTCGGACTTCCTGGTGTCCGAGTCCAGCATCTGGATCGCGACCGAAAACGGTCTTTTCCGTATATATAAAGGTACGGGCGAATGGAAACTGTACCAGTCCAGTCTGTCGGACCCCCGTTCCCTTACCCAGAATTTCGTTTCCAGCCTGGCCGTTACGGAAGACGGCCTGCTGCTGGCGTCTACGCTTCATGGCCTCAATGTCTACAATCCGGTTACCGATCATTTCGAAAGGGTGGGCACCAGCATTATCAACTGCCTGAAGGTAAACGGAGACCATCTGCTGATAGCCACCGAGAATCAGGGCCTGAAGATGGCTGTCCCCCGGGTCCTTTATGTAAAAAACTATACGAATGTTCCCGGCAATCCCGGCTCTTTGGCGCCGGGGGCCGTGAATGCCATCTGGCAGGAGGGGGACGGACGGCTCTGGGTCGGTTCCGTGGAAGGCGGCCTCAGTGTCCGGGAACCGGGCTCGGAGGTGTTCCGCCATCTCACCCGGGAGAGGAACGGCCTTTCGCACAACAGCGTAAGCGCTCTCAGGCCTGGCCCGTCCGGGAAGATGTACGTGGGCACCTGGGGCAGCGGCATCGACGAAGTGTCGATGGACGGGCGATACAGGGTAACCGGGCACCTCCCCAATGCGGGCGGCACGATGGATTTCATCGGCGTATTGGAATACGATACCCTCAACCAGCTTCTCTGGATCGGCTCCAACCGGGGCATCTTCCTTTACGACCCTGCGCAGGGGACATTTTCTCCCGCCCTGGATGATACGGCAACCGGGTGCATCGGCTCGTGTATCGACACTCGCGGCCAGATCTGGATCGGCTGTCAGGAGGGACTTTATGTCTTCGACCTTACAAAGAAAGGGGCGGACGGGCGGTTCCCGTATGTCCATTACCGCTATAAGATGGACCAGCCGGAGTCGATGGTGGAAGAGAAAATCTGCGCCGTCATGGAAACCGCCGGCGGGGATATCTACCTGGGTAGCAACGGCGGCGGAGTCTACAGGGCGGAGCGACAGGCCGACGGGAGCTATGTTTTCCGGTCTTACTCGGCCCGTGACGGCCTTTCCAACGACCGGGTGCGCGGCTTTTGCGAGGATGAATCCGGCCAGATCTGGATCAGTACCGATTTCGGACTGAACCTGATGGACCCTGAGACCGGCATCATTACGTCTTTCCAGCAGAAAGACGGCCTGCAGAGTGTTCAGTTCCACTGGAACAATTCTTTCAAGGGAACGGACGGGCTGCTCTATTTCGGGCATGCGCTGGGTTTCTCCGCCGTGGACCCGTCCCACCGGGCCAGCCTGGAGGGGGCCGACAGGAGGCCGATCCGCTTCACGCGCATCAGTGCCGGGGGGAAGGACCTGCTGAACCCTTATGCCTCCGATTTCAAAATGCACGAGAAAGACCGTTCCCTCCTGCTCCAGTTCACGGTCCTTACTCCTGAGGCTTCGTCCGGCATCCATTATAAATATACGCTGGAGGGATTCGACGAAGGGTGGGGGATTCTGCCTCCCGGCCGCCGTGAGGTGAATTATTCGTCACTTCCGGCGGGCCGCTACACTTTCAAAGTGCAGGCTTTCAACAGGTTCGGGCAATGGGTGGACGACCGTGCCCTGGCCATCCATGTCAGCCCTTATTATTACCATACCTGGTGGTTCATGCTGCTGCTGCTGTTTGCCGCCGCCCTGCTGGTCTGGCTCTTCTCCTCCTGGCGCACCCGTTCCATCCTCCGCCGTCAGGCCGAGCTGGAGCGTACCGTGGAAGAACGTACCCGGGAAATATCGGCCCAGAAGAAGCTGGTGGAGGAAAAGGCCGATGAGCTCCGTCACCAGAACGAGGTGCTGCTGCGTCAGAACGAAGAGCTCGCTTCGCGCAGGATGCTGAATATCCGGCAGGAAGAGGATCCTTTCAAGGGCAAGGCGCTGGATACGCTCCGGAGCCTGTACAAAAATCCCGACCTGGACGTGAACATGTTCTGCCAGGCCATGGGCATGAGCAAGACCCTGCTGAATACCCATCTGCAGGAATCTTTCGGGCAGTCGATCGCCCAGCTCATCCGCACCTACCGGCTGGCCGTGGCCAAGGAGATGCTGGAAAACGGAAACGGGATGACTGTTTCCGAGGTGGCCTATGAAGTCGGATTCAACGATCCCAAGTATTTTACCCGCTGTTTCTCCAAAGAATTCGGCGTTACCCCCAGTTCTACCGGGAAAGCGTAGTTTCCGGCATCGGTCAAAAATCCACCCTTTATGTTTTTTTGTACACCTTTGGGCGGATAGAAGTGTTTACCTTTGCTTCGGTTAACCATTTTGTAATGACACTGAAGCATCTCCTGGCTACATTAGCTGCAGTTTTCGCTTTCTTTTCCGTGCAGGCACAGCCTTTCGGAAAGGCCCCGGAGTACGATCCGGCCCTTCCTCCGGCACACGACCCGGTCGCTGTCCGGTGCGATGGAACCTGGTACTTGTTCTGTACGGGCTTCGGTGTTTCCGTGTTCACATCTCCCGACCAGGTAAACTGGACTTTCTCCGGCAGGGTCTTCGACAACCCGCCGGAATGGGCCGTGAAAAGTGTTCCCGGATACCGCGGCCATACCTGGGCCCCGGATATCCTTTTCCACGAGGGAACCTACTATCTCTACTATTCCTGTTCTTCCTTCGGAAAGAACGACAGCGCCATCGGCGTGGCCACCAACAAGACCCTGGACCCCGCCTCCCCGGATTACAAGTGGGAAGACCATGGATGCGTGGTCCGTTCTGTGGCCGGACGCGACCTGTGGAACGCCATCGACCCGAATGTCTTCGTGGATGAGGACGGCAGCGGCTGGCTCTCTTTCGGTTCGTTCTGGGGCGGCATCAAGCTGGTGAAACTGGATGAAAGCCTTACCCGGGTGGCCGAGCCTCAGGTGTGGTTCCCGCTCTGCCGCCGTCCGGAAGGTACCGCGGAGGACACCTCCCTCACGGACAATGTCATCAAGGCCGATGCGCGCGGAAAGGATTTCGATCCCGGCAACGGAGCCGTGGAGGCTCCCTTCATCGTCCGCCGCGGCGACTATTATTATTTATTCGTAAGCTACGACCTCTGCTGCCGCGGTGCCAAGAGCACGTACAAGGTGGTGGCCGGGCGCAGCGACAGGATAACGGGCCCCTATTACGACAAGGACGGCGTCTCCCTGATGGAAGGCGGCGGCACGGTGGTGGTGTCCGGCAACGGGCGGTATCCCGGCGTGGGACATTGCGCCGTGGTTCCTTCGGAGGGAGGGGACAAGCTCTTCTTCCACTGTTACGACAGAGACATGGACTACAACTCCCATCTGCTGGTCCGTCCCCTCCGTTGGGAAGGCGGCTGGCCGATGGCAACTTTATAATAATCTAAACCAATAAATAATTAACCAACTTAAAACCAAGTGAAGCATGAAAACCCGAAAATTGATGCTTTTTGCTGCTCTCGCAGCAGCGGTATCGGTGGGTTGCACCGCCTTGGAGCCCTATGAGGTGAACGCTCCGGACGATCTTGCACAGAAGATCGCCGAGTATCAGGCCGAACAGGCAGCCAAGAACACGGACGATTACACCGAAATCACCCTTACATCGACCTTGGTGGGTGCAGAAGACAATTCCAGCGGCTGGTGGACCGAATTTAGCCAGTACTTCTCCGTCCCTCCGGGAAAGAAACTTGTCCTTGAATTTGTCAACTATGGTTCCGGTGCCAACAACTGGAACAACTGGAATGTGTGCGTGGCCAACGGCGAACGCGACGGCGACGGCTATTCCGAGTATTTCCTCCTCCGTTCCGACTGGTACGGATGGGGCAACGGCGATTATGACGGTGCCGTCATCGAATTCGACTACGGCGGCGCAGAAGTCAACTGGGACGAATTCCGCGAGAAAATGCAGGGCGCTTATGTGACCATGACCCTGGACCACGCCCGCGCCGGTGCCGCCTATCTGGAAGTGCACAGCGTTTCTCCCGACGGAATGGACATCGTGGAAAAATACAACCAGCCCGTCTCCGCAACCAGCAATGTGAATGTGTTCCTGGTTTGCGACGGCAGCCACTTCGAAATGAAAAAGGCTTACCTGGTTCCTTCCGAAATCCAGGAAATCCCCGATTATCCTGCCGTCGGCATGACCCTCACCAACACGCCTGTAGCCGTTGCCCTTGGCAACGAGGATTATTGGGGTGAGACCGTGGCTACCGTCCATTTCGAAGACGGATCTTCCACCGTGGTGGCTCCCGAAGACCTGTACATCGTTGAACCCGATCTCTCCACCGTGGGAACCAAGACCGTGGTCGTCTCTTACAGCAAGACCAAGCAGGGCAAGCCGGGCGATCCCGTGGCCGCCTACTATACCTTCGAGGTGACCGACTTCGCCACCATCGCCGTGACCAAGCTGCCGGTTACCACTACCTATTATGCCTACGATCAGCCGGTTCCGTTCTATACCGAAGGTCTGGAAGTGACAGGTACCAAGTCGGACGGCTCCACCATGGTGCTTGACAACGCCGCCCTGGTATTCGGTGCCGTACAGCCCGTTGCCGGTACGCAGGAAGTGGAGATTGAGTTCTCCGGCGTCAAGACCACCTGCCCCGTGACCGTGAAGCTGGGTACCGAGGCCATCGGAGCCCCCGACTTTACCAACGGCTGGTGGTCCACCTTCATGAGCGCCGACAAGCCCGTTCCCGCCGGCGAAAGCGCCACCGTCCATCTGTTCGTGTATTCCGACAACCTGGCCAACTGGCACAGCCCGTGCGTCATCCTTCGCAAGGCCGACCTGGATCTCGGGGCCGCCGGTGAGTATGCCGTGGTCCGCATGGACAACTTCGGCTGGGGCGCCGGCTATGACGGAAACGCCGGTCTGGTGCTTGAAAGCGACTGGAACTTCGACCTGTTCGCGGCCAACCAGAACATGTCCGCGGTAAGCATCACCGTCACCAATAACGGTAACAATACGGCCGACATCGTGTACAATGTGACTTATGCCAACGGCGAATCCCACGTCCAGAAGTATCTGGGTGTCACTGTGGACAGCGCCGACCTCCAGATGGGCATCGTAACCGAGGAATCCTACCTCATCGTCCTGGACAAAGCGGCCGTGGACGCCAAGCTCACCGGCATCTCCGCCGTCGCCACCGCCAACCTCGTGGGCGGCGCCAGGGTGGTCACCCTCTCCCCGGAAGCCGTCAAGGTGCTGGCAAACTACTCCGACGGTTCCTCCGTCCAGCTGGAGAGTTCCAAGGTGGAGATCGCCTTTACCGACGACAAACTGGTCTATGAGGTGACTCCCGGGACCTATGAGAATATCGCAACTGTCAAATACACTCCCGCAGGCGGTTCCGAGCTTACCGCAAAAGCCAGCCTTATTGTGAAGGCCAGCGCTCAGGAAGGCCAGGCTACCCAGGTGGGAGCCTCCGACTTCTCCGGCGGCTGGTTCGACAACGGCTACCTCACCATCTCCAGGGACTGGACGGTGGCGGCCGGTGAAAGCCAGACCGTAAGCATGACCGTCGGCTCCGACAATGCCGGGAACTGGCATTCTCCTTCCGTAGTCCTCCGCAAGGCCGACGGTACCGAATACCTCGTCGTCCGTCAGGACCACTTCGGCTGGGGCGGTGCTTATGAAGCCTGCGAAAAGGCCAGCAACTGGAACTGGGAAGTGTTTGCTACCAACATCAACGGCTCGAAGGTGTCCATCACCGTAGCCAATGACGGCCAGGGCAAGGCCAGCATCCGTTATGCTGTGACCGACGCCGCAGGAGACGCCCACTTCCAGTATTATGACAAGATCGATGTCGATAGCAGCGATGTCCAGTTTGCCGTGGCAACCGAGGGCGCCTATCTCATCTTCGACTAATCTAAAGACAGAAACAGTATGAAAAAGATATTTGCAAGCGTAGCACTTTGTGGTATCCTGGCCCTCGCTCCGTCTGTCATCGGCGGCCGGAACGGTTATGTGGCCCAGGCGCAGGACAATGTTACCATCAGCGGTACGGTCGTGGATGATACTGGCGAACCGGCCCTGGGAGCAGGCGTAGTGGTGAAGGGAACCACCCTTGGTACCACCACGGACTTCGACGGCAAGTTCTCCCTTTCCGTCCCTGTAGGATCCACCATCCAGATCGTTTCCGTCGGTTACGAGACGCTGGAGATGGTAGTGACCCGCGGCGGTGACCTGGGCACCATTACCATCCAGACCGAAAACACCCTGCTGGACCAGGTGGTGGTGATCGGTTACGGTTCCCAGAAGAAGGTAGACCTCACCGGTTCGGTGGCCATCGTGGACGCCGACGAAATGAAGAAAGTATCCCATTCCAACATCTCCACCATGCTGGAAGGCAAGGTGGCCGGTGTGCAGATTACCTCCGACGGTCAGCCCGGTGCCGACCCGGCCGTGAGAATCCGCGGTCTGGGCAGCTTCGGCAGCACCGCCCCTCTGTATGTGATCGACGGCGTGCCCATGGGTACCACCATCCGTGACTTCTCTCCGAACGACATCGAGACCATCCAGGTGCTGAAGGATGCCTCCGCAGCAGCCATCTACGGTTCCCGTGCTGCTAACGGCGTGGTGATCATCACCACCAAGGGCGGCAAGAAGAACCAGCCCATCCGGGTCGATTATACCGGCTACATGGGTGTGGACAAGATCCGCAAGAATGTCTACAAGGTGATGAACTCCGAGCAGTACGGCGATTTCGTCCGCATGGCTTTCGAGAACAGCGGCCTGGCCGTCCCGGCCGGCTACGATCCGTCCAGCGAGAAATATGTGAACCCTGCCCAGGTCAACACCGACTGGTTTGACGCCGTGTTCAAGACCGGTATCCGCCAGAACCACAACGTGAACCTCTCCGGCGGCGGCGAGAACAGCACCTTCAACGTGGCCCTCGACTACTTCAGCCAGCGTGGCACCATGGTGGGTGCAGGTCCCAACTACGACCGTTTCACCGCCCGTGTGAACAACACCATGGACATCAAGTTCCTCAAACTCCGCACCGGCGTGGTCTACTCCCACAGCAGCCAGGACAGCATGTCCCTTTCCAACGCCAACGAGTATGTGCAGGGCCTCTACGGCACGCAGTACCCGGTGATGGCATCGGCCCTGCTGATGCCGCCTTCCATCAAGGCCTACGACGAGAGCACCTGGTTCCTTGACAGGACCATCTCCGCCGCTTCCGAGTACAACTATGACTCCTGGGGCTTCGGTACCTATTATGATGATGTCCACGGTGACATCCGTATGACCAACCCGCTCCTGTACAACAACCTGCTGGAACGCAATACCCTGGTAGACCGCGTGGTGGCCACGGGTTCCGCCACGGTGGACCTCCTGGACATGATCGGACACAAGCTGGACAACCACAAGCTGGAGTACAACCTGAACCTGTCTTACAGCAAGACCATCGCCAAGGACTTCACTTTCGTGCCTTCCTTCATCCAGAGTACCACCAACTACCTGTCCAAGAGCAACGAGCGCCTCACCCAGGGCTATCGCAGCTATGGCGATTTCCTGGTGGAGAACTACCTCACCTACGACGGCACCTTCGGCAAGCATCACCTGAATGCCGTGGCCGGTATGACCTTTGAGCGTGAGCTCACCCACAACCTCACCGCCTGGGGCAACAACATGCCGGAACCTTACTTCCTGCAGGTCGGCAATGCCGCCGACCGGGACGCCAACTCCTCCGAGTTCGAGCATGTGCTGGCTTCCTACATCGGCCGTATCACCTACGACTACGACAGCCGCTACCTCTTCCAGGCAACGGTCCGCCGGGACGGTTCCTCCCGTCTTTCCACCGGCAACCACTGGGACTGGTTCCCTTCCGCCTCCATCGGCTGGAGAATCGACAAGGAACCTTTCTTCACCGTGGATCCCAGCCTGGTGAGCCTGCTGAAACTCCGTGCCAGCTACGGTGTGCTGGGTAACGAGAACATCGGTGAATACCAGTACATGGACACCATGGCCCGCGGCAACTACACCTACAGCTTCGGCGGCAACAAGGTGACCGGTTCCTCCATCTCCAACTATGTGAATACCGGTATCCACTGGGAGAAGAAGAAGACCCTGGACATCGGTCTGGACTACGCCATGTTCGGCGGCGCCCTCGAGGTCAATGTCGATTACTACAACGCCCTCTCCGAGGACCTGCTCTACAGCGTGCCCGTCCCTGCGGAGGCCGGCGCCACCAACGAGACCGTCACCATGAACGCCGCTTCCATGCGCAACACCGGCCTTGAACTCTCCGCTTCCTACCGCAATTACAAGAACGCCTTCAAGTATGAGTTCTCCGGCAACGTGACCTTCCCCAAGAACACCGTCCTTTCCCTGGGACCTTCCGGCGAATCCCGCAACGACGGATTCACCCGCACCGAGATCGGCGCCGAAGTGGGCCGTTTCTACGGTTATGTGTACGAAGGCATCTTCCAGAGTCAGGAAGAGATTGACAACCGCGTGAACGACAAGGGCGACTATGTGGTCCAGAACGGTGCCCAGCCCGGCGACGTGGCCTACAAGGACATCAACAACGACGGTATCGTGAACTCCGACGACCAGACCTTCATCGGCAGCGGCATGGCCAAGGTACAGTTCGGTCTCAGCGCCCGCTTCGAGTACAAGAACTTCGACCTCAGCATCTCCTCCTTCGGTGCCGCCGGATACCAGCTTCTGGACTTCGTGGACATGACCCTGCGCAGCTCCTACGGCATGACCAACCGCAGCGTGGACCTGCTCAACGCCTGGACTCCGTCCAACACCAACACCAACGTGCCCCGCGTGTACTACAAGTCCACCGGCTCCATCACCAATGACATGTTCAGTTCCCGCTATCTGCAGAACGGAGCCTACTGGAAGATCGCCAATGTGGAATTCGGCTACAACCTGCCCGACGGTATCTTCGGCGAAAACGCATTCGTGAAGGGCGGCCGTATCTATGTGTCCGGCCAGAACCTCCTCACCATCAGCCCGTACAGAGGTTACAACATCGACTTCGCCGGCGGCGCTTTCACCCCGGGTTACAACTATTGCTCCTATCCGGCTCCTACCACCGTGATGCTGGGTGTCAAGCTTTCCTTCTAAGATGTCCAACCTGAAAATGAACAAGATGATGAAAAAGATAACGATTGTTCTGGCAACCCTCGCGGTCATCGGCTCCATGGCTTCCTGCGAAAAGGCACTGGATGTCAAGAACCCGAACAACCAGACCACCTTCGACTTCGGCTATACCGAGTCAGACCTGAACGAGGCGCTCATCGCCTGCTATAACAGAATCCGCCTGGAAGGCACCTACGCCCGTGTCGGATATACGCTGGACGCTGTCCGCGGCGACGAGGTGTGGAACTCCTCCCAGCAGTGGTACCTGCCCTATGACAACCTGAATTCCAACGGCCAGATTGACATCGGCGACCAGTGGCCGTGGAGAGACAACTTCCACGTGGTGAACCGCTGCAACCTGGTGCTCTCCCGCATCCAGGGCATGGAAGAGATCAACGAAAACATCCTGGACATCCAGGCCCAGGCCCTGTTCCTCCGTTCCCTGGCCTATTACACCCTGGCCACCTACTACCAGACCGTGCCGCTGTTCATAGACTATGAGCAGTACTCTTCCATCGAGTCGATGTACGCCGAGAACGTGAGCCAGGACGAGGTGCTGGACCAGGTGGAGAAGGATCTCCAGACGGCCATGACCACCCTTCCCAGCCGCGATGCCGGCGGTGAGTGGGCCACCGGCCGTGCCACCTGCGGCGCAGCCGCCGGCTACTATGCCCGCGTGCTGATGTTCCGCCACAAGTATGACGAAGCCCTCACCGTGCTGAAGGACATCATTGACGGAAAATACGGCCATTACCAGCTCATGCGCGACTACGGCGACAACTTCCGTGAAGGCGTGAACTACGAGAACAATGCCGAGAGCCTGTTCGAGGTCCAGTTCCTGGACTACGGCATGGGCGGTTCCGACGAGGAATGGACCCCGGTGAACATCTCCACCAACGCCACCCAGGGCCATGCCGTGGAATCCAACTACGGTTCCCAGGAACTGGGCAGCTGGGGTGACCTGGCCGCTTCTCCCTGGCTGTACAACCTGTTCAAGGCCGAGCGCTGCACCGACGGTACCCTGGATCCGCGCCTGTACTGGACCATCGTCACTTACGAGCCCGAATACAGCGCCTATACGGGTACTACCAACGCCGCTTACCCGAACGGCGGCGACCCCCGCTCCAACGTTGTCTACATGCAGGAAATCACCCAGACTCCCCGCTCCAACAACACCCAGGGCGGCATGTCCATCGCCAAGTTCACCAACGCCCGCAACAACATCTACCAGAGCATCGTGACCGGTCTGCACTGCGGTGTCAACCTCCGCCTGATGCGCTACTCCGACGTGCTGCTGCGCGCCGCCGAGTGCATCAACGAGCTGCAGGGACCTACCGCCGAGGCCATCGAGTACATCAACATCGTACGCCGCCGCGCCGGTCTCAAGGACCTTGCGCTGGCCGATTTCGCCGGCAATGCCGACAAGCTCTTCGAGCAGATCGCCAATGTGGAGCGTCCGAAGGAATTCGGCTGCGAGAACGGACGTGGCATCGACCTCATCCGCTGGGGCTTCTTCTACGACAGCGGCCGTCTCGACCAGATCAAGCAGCACAGCTGCTACATGCTGGATACGGCCGAGGGCTCCCCGGTTTCCACCCAGGAACTGACGGTGGCCACCGCTTCCGACTACTCTTACAGGTATTACACGCCGGGCTTCGAGTACTTCCCGATTTACCAGGGTACCCGCAATGCCAACCAGAACATCCACGGCAACTCCGCCAACACCAACACCGACAACGGCCCTGAATTCATCCAGAAGTACGGCCGGGTGCATCCGGTGACGGCCCTGTAGTATTTGAACGGCAAATTGATTATCTTTGCGGGGACGGCGGCCCGGTGTCTCCGTCCCCGCATAATTAACGGAACATGAAACTTTCCAGAATAGCTTTTTGTGCCTTAGGCACCCTGCTGCTGGCCGTCGCCAGCTGCGAGAAACCGGATAATCCCGTCGGCATCCAGACCAAGCCCTCCGACAATACGGGAAACACCGACCCCGGAACGAATCCCGGGACAGGAACCAGCTCCACGCCCTATTCTCCCATCACGCCGAAGGAGACCGGCAACTGGAGCGGAACCCTTCAGGAGCCCGCCCAGACCGATGGGACCACTATCCCCGACTTCAACGATGACTATCGTTCCATCGCGGGATGGTCCCAGCACGACAAATGGAACCTGGCCAATGTGCACGACCCTTCCATCGCCTATTACAAGGGCTATTACTACATGTTCAACACGGACGCCTCCTATGGCAACGAGCATGCCAACGGACCGGACCATACCCATTTCCCGGGCAAGCGTTCCAAGGACCTGGTGAACTGGAGCTACGTCCCCGGTCCCTTCACGTCCGCACCGGACTGGGTGTATACCCGCCTCAATGAAATCCGCAAGAACATGGGCCTGGAAATCATTCCCCGGGCCGATATCTCCTATGGCTACTGGGCTCCGGTCATCCGCGAGGTGAACGGCAAGCTCCGGATGTACTACTGCATCGTCATCGACAACTATATCAAGACCGGGAAGAAGACCACCGAGGCTTTCGACGGCTCCTGGACGGAGCGGGCCTTTATCGGCATGTGCGAAACCACCGACCCGGCCAGCGGCAACTGGACGGACTACGGCTTCGTCACCTGCTCCTCTTCCGACCTGGGCAAGGACGGCTGGACCCGCTCCGGCGTCAGCAACTGGGACGGCTACTTCTACTACAACGCCATCGACCCTACCTATATCATCGATCCCAAGACTTCCAAGCATTACCTCATCCACGGTTCCTGGCACAGCGGCTTCGCCCTGCTGGAGATCAATCCCGAGACGGGCATGCCGGTGAAGGACCTGGGCGATCCCTGGGCCGATTCCACAGCGGACCTCACTGCCCGCTACGGCCTCCGTATCGGCACCCGCAGCGCGAATTCCCGCTGGCAGGGGAGCGAGGCTCCGGAAATCGTGTACAAGGACGGCTACTACTACCTGTTCATGGCCTACGACGGCCTGGATGTGCCCTACAACACCCGTGTGGTGCGGGCCGAGAACATAGAAGGACCGTACCTGGACATCACCGGCCGCAACTTCACCAACGGCAGGGGAGACTGCTTCCCCATCGTCACCCATCCCTATAAATTCTCGAACAGCAACGGCTGGGTGGGCATTTCCCACTGCTGCATTTTCCAGCAGGACGGCACCGGCGACTGGTTCTACGCTTCGCAGGGCCGATTCCCGGAGAGCGCCGGCGGCAACGCCCCCAACGCCGTGATGATGGGCCACGTGCGCCGCATCGTGTGGTGCCCTTCATCGGCCGATGCGCTGGACGACCTCTGGCCCATCGCCCTTCCGGAACGTTTCGGCGGCCTTGCCAAGAAGACCGTAAAGGCCGATGAACTTGCCGGCAAATGGGAGCACATCAACCTGAAATACGACTATGGCAAGCAGGATGCCTCTTCCAGCCTTACCCTGGAGGCCGACGGCAAGCTCTCCGGCGCCCTCAGCGGCACCTGGAGCTTCGACGAGGCCAGGCAGTTCCTCACCCTGAACGCCGGCGGCAAGACCGTCGTGGTGGCTGTGGCCAAGGAAGTGGACTGGGAAGCCAGCCCGCGGGTGGAAACCATCGTCTATGCCGGTACGGAAAAGAGCCTGAACGCCACCTGGTGGGGCAAAAAAGTGAAATAGCTTATGAAAAAGACCATTGCGATTGTCGCGGCGCTTGCCGTGACGGCGGGCGCCTGGGCCCAGGTGAAAGTCTCCGTGCATGAGACCGCCAAGGACCAGCCTGTGATTCCGGCCGAGATCTACGGCCAGTTCTCCGAACATCTGGGACGATGCATCTACGAAGGTATCTGGGTGGGCCCCGGCTCCTCCATCCCCAATGTCGACGGCTACCGGACCGATGTGCTGGAAGCCCTCAAAGCCCTCAAGGTGCCCGTGCTCCGCTGGCCCGGCGGCTGCTTCGCCGACGAGTACCACTGGATGGACGGCATCGGCCCCAAGGAGAACCGCCCCAAGCTGGTGAACAACAACTGGGGCAGTACCATTGAGGACAATTCCTTCGGCACGCATGAGTTCCTGAACCTGTGCGAGATGCTGGGTACCCAGCCGTACATCAGCGGCAACGTGGGCTCCGGCACCGTGGAGGAACTGGCCAAATGGGTGGAATACATGACCGCCGAGAACGGGTCGATGGCCGAGCTCCGCGCCAGGAACGGTCGCAAGGAGCCCTGGAAGGTGAAATATCTGGGCGTCGGCAATGAAAGCTGGGGCTGCGGCGGCGACATGACGGCCGATTATTATTCGGACGTTTACAAGCGCTATGCCCTCTACTCCCGCAACTACAGCGGCAATACGCTCTTCAAGGTGGCCTGCGGCGCCTCCGACTACGACTACAACTGGACCCGCACCATGATGAAGAACGCCGCCTCCAAGATGGACGGCCTGTCCCTGCACTATTACACCTGCAAGGGCTGGACGGGCAGCAAAGGCTCCGCCACGGATTTCACGTCCGAAGAGTACTACAACACCCTGGCCAAGTCCGTGGAGATTGACGAGGTCCTCCGCAACCACGAGGCCATCATGGACGCCTTCGACCCGGAGCGGCGCGTAGCCCTGCTGCTGGACGAATGGGGAACCTGGTTCGATTCGGAGCCCGGCTTCAATCCCGGCCATCTGTATCAGCAGAACACCATGCGCGACGCCATGGTGGCCGCCCTGTCGCTGAACATCTTCAACAAGCACACCGCCCGCCTTCGGATGGCCAACATCGCCCAGGTGGTGAACGTGCTGCAGGCCATGATCCTCACCGACGGTCCCCGGATGCTCCTTACGCCCACCTACCACGTGTTCCGCATGTACAATGTGCATCAGAACGCCACGGCGGTACCGGTCGATTACAGCTGCGGTACCCTGGTCAGCGCCGAAGGCCGTGTGATGGAGAATTTCAGCGTATCGGCCTCCCGCGATGCCGCCGGCGTGCTCCATGTGTCCCTTGCCAACCCCCAGCTGGAAAAGCCTGTGGCCGTGGAACTGGCCCTCGACGAGCTCAAGCCCGGGAGCGTGACCGGTGAAATCCTCCAGGCCGCCAGGATCAACGCCTACAACGACTTTGGCAAAGCCCCCGAGGTGGCTCCCGCCGCCTTCACGGGCGCCAGGCTCTCCGGAAAAACCGTCAAACTGACCCTCCCCGCCGCCTCCGTAGTGGTCCTGGAGGTCCGTTAGTGTCTTTTGCGTGTTTTGTAGCCACTCGTTTTACAATAGTTTATTCAAATCGACCGGCAGTAGAATACGCCGGTCGATTTGTGTAATCATCAAACAGTCAGCTCCAGTTTTTACGCTAAAAAGAGACTACATAACTGAAATTAGGCAGGATGGGCAGCAGCGCCAGTTCCTTCCATTTCCCGTCATTTGTATCGTAGTATACGGTAAAAGGGTTAAAGTGATTCAGCAGGTTGCATACACCTATGCGTAAGGTATGCTTGAGTTTCTTTCCTTGCCAGACGTGCTGATAACCGGCATCAACCCTGATGACAGCGGGCATTTGATGGTTGTTTACTGAAGCATAATAATCCAGCACGGGGGCATAGCCGTGGAAAAATGCATCTCAGCCACTTTCGGCGGCATCAGCTGCGAGGAACCCCTGTGGCAGTGGTCAGCGAGTGTGAACCTGGATGCCCAGGTGCACCTTTCTCCCCACATTGCCCTATACCTTCAGCCAGCTTATAACTGGTATTTCACCCAGACCGCCCTTATCACCTACCGCACCGAAAATCCTCGGAGCTTTTCCCTTCAGGCCGGCCTGCGGTTTGGCTTATGAACGGGAGCCGTTTTTCCATCATGTTTTTCCATGTTACCTAATATACCCGCTGGCGGAACCAGTCAAACCAGGCGGAGCCGCCCTTGCCGGAACGGTTGAAGCAGTAGAGTCCGGTACGGTAACCGGTAAAGTAGTCCAGGGTGAAGCGCATTTCCAGGGCATAGTTGATGTCGGTCCAGTTCTCTCCGTCCGTCGACCAGCTGAAGAATGCCGTGTCCGGCACGTCTCCCTCTTCCACCGGCGTAAAGACATAGCGGATGCGGAGCCAGAGAAGGTCCTGGTCGATGGCGACGCGTGAGAGGATGTCTTCCTTCTCCCGCAGGGTGAGCATCCTGCCGCCGCTCTGGCTGATTTCCACGCCCAGGCGGGCGCTGCGGCTCTGGAAAGCGCAGATGCCGGCCTCGTCGCCTGGCTGCAAGTCCTTGAGATCCAGCAGCACTTCGCTGATGCAGCGCGGGCCCACGGTCCGCTGGGTAAGCGTTCCCAGCGCGTCCGGCAGGCCGTAGCAGGTGCCGTCCGGCGTGAGTTTGAGCCAGCCTTTCCGCTCGGTGAGCGACCAGCCGGCCGGTTCCTTGTGGTTCCACTGCCATACCAGCGCCAGCGAAGAGGCGTTGAACTCGTCGGAGTCCCAGACGTAGTCTTCCCCGTCGGCCTTGAGGTTCACGGTGACCTGCTCTTCGGGGACACCGTTGTCACCCATGATCGGCCAGCCGTCCATCCAGGTTACGCGCTGGATGGTGGGGATACGGCCGATGGCGCCGTGGTCCTGGAACTGGATGGCGTACCAGTCGCCGAACTGCGTGTCGATGATGGGGCCCTGCGCAATGCCGTCCTGGCGGCCGCCCAGCGTGCCCTGCAGCACCACCTTGCTCTCGTACGGGCCTTCGATACGCTTGCTCCTCCAGCAGGTGGCCGTGCGTACCTGCCCGGCGGGCCAGTCAATCTCCAGCACATAGTAATAATCGCCGATGTGGTAGAAATGGGCCCCTTCGGCCCGGAGTCCCCATCCTTCGCGCGGCGAGCTGATGACGATCTTTTCCCCGGCCCCGGCCTTCACCCCGGAACCGTCCGGCTCCAGTTCGGCCAGATGGAGGTCGCCGTTGCCCCAGATCACCCAGAGGCGGTCGTCATCGTCAAAGAGCAGGGAGGCGTCGTGCATGAAGAAACCCTCTATCTCGTTGCGTTTCCACGGCCCTTTTTCAATGTCCCGGGTTTTGTACAGGTAGGTCTTGTGCTGGTCATTGGCCACGAAAAGGGCGTAATAGGTGCCCTTGTGGTAACGTAAGGAGGTGGCCCACTGGCCCTTCCCGTAGGCCGCCATTTCGTTCCGGAGGTTGTAGATGTCATCGTCCTCCAGCACGTCGTAAATGTAATTGACGATGCGCCAGTGCACCAGGTCCCGGGAGTGCATGATGGGCGCGCCGGGGCAGTAGAACATGGTGGTGGACACCATGTAGTAGTCGTCGCCGACCCGGATGATGTCGTTGTCCGGGATGTCCGTGTAGGTGAGGGGATTGACGGCCACTTGGGTGCCAGGTTCCACGGAAGCGGTGCAGCCGGCCAGCAGGGCCAGGGCGCAAAACAGGAGCATTCTCTTGATCATGCTCAAAGTTAACAAAAATAATTGACTTTTGTTATTTAGTCCGATTATGGTTAAATTTGTAAAAACCTGTTGCTATGGACTTGAAACATTGGGCGGAAGTTCTTGCCGCCGCGCTGCTGCTTGCCGGATGCACTACCGGAGAACCGGAGAAATTGCTGCTGCATTACGACCGTCCCGCCGAATTCTTCGAAGAAGCCCTTCCGCTGGGGAACGGCCGGCTGGGGGCGATGGTGTACGGCGACGTACGGCATGAGCGCATTTCCCTGAACGACATCACCCTCTGGACCGGAGAGCCGGACAAGGGAACGGAGCATCCGGACCTGGTGCTGAACGGGCTCACGGGAGACGGCTCCGAGGCCTTGAAGGCTGTCCGGGAAGCGCTGGAAAGGGAAGACTATCGCGCCGCGGAAGAGCTGCAGAAGCGCGTCCAGGGTCATTTCACGGAAAGCTACCAGCCGCTGGGAACCCTTTATATAGACTATCTGGACGATGCCACCGTCACGGATTACCGCCGGGAGCTGGACCTGGCCAGGGCTGTCGCCACCGTCACCTGCAAGAAGGACGGGCAGCCGTTCCAGGCCACCTGCTTTGTATCGGCCCCGGATTCGGCCATCGTCATCAGACTCTCTTCCCAGGCCCCGATCAATGCCGATGTGCGCCTGGACACCCAGATGCCCCACGAGGGAACCGCCTCGGACAAATGGCTGGAAACGGACGGATACGCCGCCTGGCATGCTTACCCCGGCTATTACGGCGGACAACGCCTGGAGGGGCCGTTCGAAGACCCCGGACGGGGCATCCACTTCCGTACGCTCGCGGGCTGCACCCCCAGGGACGGCAGCGCCGCGGTGGAAGACGGCATCCTGAAACTGAGGGGCTGCAGGGAAGTCCTCCTGTATGTCGTGAACAGCACTTCCTTCAACGGATTCGACAAAGACCCGGTGCGCGAAGGAAAGCCTTACAGGGAGCTGGCCGAGGCCAACTTCGACCGGGTGTCGGGGAAAACCTATACCACACTGCTGAATGCCCACAAGGCCGATTTCAGCCGCTTTTTCGACCGGGTGAGCATCGACCTGGGCGCGACGCCGGATTCGGTGAAGGCCCTCCCCGTCGACGTCCAGCTCAAGCGTTACACAGACCTCCAGGAGGCCAACCCGGAACTGGAGGCGCTGTATTTCCAGTATGGCAGGTACCTTCTTATCTCCAGTTCCCGCACGGAAGGGGTTCCCGCTAACCTGCAGGGCCTCTGGAACGAGAGCATGGACCCGCCGTGGAGTTCCAACTACACCATCAACATCAACCTGGAAGAGAATTACTGGATGGCCGAAAGCGCCGCTCTGCCGGAAATGCATGAGAACATGCTCGCTTTCGTGCGGAACCTGAGCGCCAACGGTGCACCTGTGGCCAGACGGCTGTACGGTGCCACCCGCGGCTGGAATGCGGGCCACAACTCCGATATCTGGGCGATGGCGACGCCCGTCGGCCTGGGGACGGGGACGCCCGAATGGGCCAACTGGACCATGGGCGGCGCATGGGTATCGACCCATATCTGGGAGCATTACCTGTTCACCCGGGACCTGGCCACCCTGGAGAAGGACTATCCCGTGCTCAAGGGCGCTGCCGAATTCTGCCTGGATTTCCTGGTGGAGAAGAACGGGGAACTTATTACCTCGCCCTGCACTTCGCCGGAGAACAACTATGTGACGCCGGACGGCTTCTCAGGAGCCACGCTCTATGGAGGTACGGCCGATCTCGCCCTGGTCCGCGAATGCCTCACCGACGCCGCCAAGGCCGCCCGCGAACTGGGCCGGGACGATGACTTCGTGCAGGAGGCCGAGACCGCCCTGTCCCGCCTGCACCCCTATCAGGTCGGCTCCCAGGGCCAGCTTCAGGAATGGTTCTATGACTGGGCCGACCGTGACCCCCGCCACCGCCACCAGTCCCACCTCATCGGCGTCTATCCCGGCCATCAGATAAAAGCCGGCACGCCATTGGCCGATGCAGCCCTGAAGACCCTGGAAATCAAGGGATTTGAAACCACCGGCTGGAGCTGCGGCTGGCGCATCAACCTGTACGCCCGCCTCCATGACGGGGAGAATGCCTACCGGATGTACCGCAGGCTGCTCCGTTACGTGAGCCCGGACCGTTACAGCGGCGCGGATGCCCGCCGGGGCGGCGGCACCTATCCCAACCTGTTCGACGCCCATGCTCCGTTCCAGATCGACGGCAACTTCGGCGGCGCGGCCGGTGTGATTGAAATGCTGCTCCAGAGCAGCGAAGACGGGAATATCGAAGCCCTCCCGGCCCTCCCTGCCGCGTGGCCGGAAGGTTCCGTAATGGGCCTCCGCACCCGTGGCGGCAAGGTGGTGGACCTCGTCTGGAAAAACGGCAAGGTGACCCGGATGACCGTCCGCTGATTTATTCTGCGAAGGCTTCGCTGGGGGAATGGAACATCCTGGTGGCCTCCTTCACGGTCATGCCCGTGGAGGTGCGCCCAAGGTCCGGAATGTTGAAGGACTTGAAATTGTAATCGTAGAACCGGGCCGATTTCTGCGGCAGCACAAAAGGCTTGGTGGGCTTCCCGTCCTTGTCCAGGTGGCAGAAGTAGGGTTTCCCGTACATGCCGTCGCCCCTTTTGCTGGCGAAGACGAACCACCGGCTGTCGGACGACCAGCTGTGGTAAGTGTCTGATTTGTCGCCTTTGACGGTCTCCAGTGCCTGCACTTCCCCGGTTTCCAGGTTCATCAGGTGGAGGGTGCACTCCGTGTGGAACAGCGGGAAAGTGCCGTAGCGGGAAACCGTGAACATGAGCCATTTTCCGTCGGGGGAAGCCTTGGGATGGCAGACGGAGCCGCCATGGGCGGGGCCGCTCCAGAGCGTATCCGCCTTTTCGCTGATATGGCCGTTGGAACTGTCGAATCCGGCCTTAACAAGGGAATATCTCAGCGCCGTGATGTCCCGCGGCAGGGCCACCGTATCGGCCGCGCAGTAGAAAACGGCGTTCCCGTCGGCCGAGAAGCAGGGGAAGGTCTCGTAGACATCGGCCCTGGCCACCTGCGGCAGGTTGATCATTTTATTGTTGTCGAAATCCGCCACGGTGAGGTCGGAGGCCGAGTCGAACACCTCCATCCGGTTGCCGGCCTGGGTGTGGAACCCCGGAAGGATGATGTTGGTGGAGAAGACACCGAACCTTCCGGAAGGGTGCAGGTCGCCATAAACCGTTCCCGAAAGCATGCCGTCGGCATTGAGGGTGAGTTTCCGGAGCGTCCCTTCCTTGTTCAGGATGGCGCCGCCTTTCGGGCCCCGGATGTAGTAAAGGGAGTAGTCGCCGCGCTGCTGCCCGTGAATATGGCAGTTCATGCAGGCGTTGTCCGTATGCTTGTAGTCGCAGATGGCGGTTTCCTTGAAATCCTCTACGCAGCGCTCCATGATGGATACTTCGTTCCACATCTGGTAGGCCGGCTCGATGAGGCGGTAGGTCAGGTAGGCGTCCACCGGGTCTTCATCGACATGGATGCTCCACGAATCGGTCACCTTCCGGCCGTCCACCTCCGCTTCGGCCTGGACCCGGATGGTTTTTCCGGCGGCTCCTTCCAGGAAGGCTTTCCATTTGCCCAGGCGCCATTCCACTTCCGTCCCTCTGACCGTGACGGAACGGTCGTCCAGGGAGAAGGTGGTCCGGGCTTTCCGGACGCCTTTCATGGCATAGCGGTAATTGAGCGGGGCGATGTTCGGGGGGATGGTCACCTCTTTGTAATCCGGATAGATGATCAGCGGCCCTTCACTGCCGTCGGGGGCGTCCATATAATCGCTTTCGCCGCAGCCCGGCAGCGCCAATACTGTGGCGACGGCCAGGAAAAGGCTGTATAAATGCTTGTAAATCATGGCTTAATCTTCCTCTGTGGCGTTCAGGTAGTAGTACCAGTAAGAGTTCCGGTAAAGGGCGGGATTCTGGAAGAACCGTTCCATCCGGTCCAGGGAGGCCATGGGGATTCCGTAGCCGGAAAGGGTCTCCTGGTCCAGCTTGTCCTGCAGGCTGAGCCAGATCAGCAGGGCTTCCTGGTAGGCAGGTACGTTTGTCGGCCCCTGCGGCCAGTCTTCCATGAAATGGTCCAGGTCGGCTTCCAGCAGGTCCAGACAGAGCAGGTAGTCGCGGGCGAGGGCGTTGGAAGGATCGGCCTCCAGCAAGGTCCTGAGCACATTCCGCGGACGGGTGGAGTAGTGGACAAAATCGGTCTTGGACAACTTGGGACGGGTCTGCTCCAGCCACGAGTCTTCTTTCCCGGCGAGGGCCTGCCGCGCCCATTTCCCATAAAACAGCGTTTTCCCCAGCATGCCCAGATATTTCCGGGCCGATGCCATCTCGCCCGAAGCCAGGCTGGTCCGTGCCATCCGCACCAGATAACGTACGCCGGTGTGCTTGGGCGAGGCCTGCAGCATGATGATGGCGCTCTGCTCGGCCAGGGTCATGTCCCCGAGCTGGAACCAGGCCTCTCCGGCCAGGCAGTTGGTGAAGGCCGACCGGTCAGTGGAGATGCGCAGCAGCAGGCTGCTGACTCCGTTCTGGGAGTGGCTGAACAGGACCCGGGGCAGATCCCCCTTCATAGCGTGGGCGAGGTTGTAGCAGTAGCTGGCCTCCGTAAAATGCAGGTCTTTCTCCGACAGTTTGATTACTTTGTCCCAGTTTTCCCGGGCCAGTTCAGCATCCAGGCCGATGACTTTGTCATAGGAGAGGACGGGCGTTCCCCACCATTTCCCGTAATAGCGGTGGTAGGGGGAGCCGAGCGACCAGGCCCCGAAAGCGAGCAGAAGCACCGCTGCAAGAAGTTTCATCCAGGTTTTCCTGAACCGGAGGGCCAGCAGGACCAGGGCAAGATACCCCAGGACCACCAGGGTATAGCGGGTGCTGAAGAGATTCTCCGTCTCCCGCAGGAAAGACCAGGCATAAAGCACGGCGGCCACTCCGAGGGAAGGCCATTTGCCCAGGAAAGTCCTGACTATCTTGTAGGTAACGGCCCCGATTCCGGTCAGCAGCAGGCCGATGACAAGCGGCCCGGCCACCGGAAGATGGAAGAACTGCTCCAGGAAATCGCAGACAAACCGCGCCAGCCATCCGTTTCCCCCATAGGTCTGGCCGATATAGTCCCAGTCGAACAGGAACAGGTTCATCTGTTCCCTGCGGACCAGATGGTACGGATAGGCGAATTGGAAGAAGCCATAAGCGGCCAGCAGGGCAGCAGTGGCAGCGGCGGTGCCGGCGTAGCGGGTTTTGTCTGCCTTCATTCTTATAAAGTACTGGTTCCTCTTTCGGTCTGCAGCACGGGGCGCAGGGTGCCGTCCGGGTTGTAGTGGAGCTCATCTACGCACACGCTGCGCCGTCCGGTGGCGGGTCCGTACCCTTCCAGGGAAAGCGTGGAGTTGTGGTAGAAGAGGTAGCTTTTCCCCTTGAAGTCGACCACGCCCGGATGGATGGTGAAGCTGTCCTTCGCCATGCCGGAAAGTTCTCCCTTGAATTCCCAAGGGCCGCGGATGTCATCGGCCATGGCGTAGGAGATGGTTTCCCGGCCGGAGCCCATGGAGGCGTAGACATTGTAATAATGTCCGTCCCTCTTGTAAATCCAGGGCCCTTCCACATAGTTCTCCATGGGCAGGATTTCAATTTCGCCGTCCAGTTCCACCATATTCTTCTTGAGCCGTACCAGGAAGCAGGTGCCGTTGCCCCAGCACAGCCAGGGAGTGCCGTCATCGTCCAGCATGATGGTCGGGTCAATGTCGTTCCACCAGCCTCTGGGGCCGTTCGGGGTCATATCGTCCAGGATCAGGGCTTTCCCGAGGGCATCCCTGTAGGGGCCTTCCGGCTTGTCGGCCACGGCCACGCCGATGGCCTTGCAGTCCGGGTCGCCGCTCTGGGTGGAGACGTAGAAGTAGTATTTTCCGTCCGCTTCAATGCACTGCGCGGCCCAGGCTTCGCCCACTGCCCAGGAAAAGTCGGCGGGCTTCATGACCACCCCGTGCGCCGTCCACTCCTGCATGTCCTCGGTGGAGTAGCAGAGCCATTCGGTGATGTTGAAGCCGTATTTCCCTTCATAGCCGGGCTTGTCGTCGAACTGCTCGTCGTGGCCGCAGAAGACGAACAGACGGCCGTCGGAGGTGACCATCGGCGCAGGATCGGCCGTGTAGGCGTCCCGGAACAACGGATTGCCCAGGTTCTTGAACGTGTTTTGCCCGGCAGGCTGCTCTGTGCAGGATAGAAGCGCCAGGGCAATTATTGTCAGCAATATGCTCTCTCCTTTTTTCATATCGGGTTCAGGCTTCAGTAAGGGAAAATCGGTCAGTTGAATTGGATCCAGTCCAGGTCCAGCCCGCCTTCGTCTACTCGCACTTTCAGATTGCGGATGCCGGTGGTGGAAGCTGTCATCTTGAGCTTCAGCTCTTTCCAATCGGACGATGCTGGCAGCGTGAACGTTCCCAGGCTTTCCTCGTCAGAGAGCTGGAGAGAAATCTTCGTGTCCTCGCCGGCCCTGTAGCGGACGGTGACCTCGGAGGGCCGGGAGGCACCGAAGTCAATCTCGTCGTAGCGGACCCAGGTGCCCGGGCGGCCCAGATGGACGAACCAGCCGTCGAAGGGTTTGGCCGGGTCCAGGAAGTCGATCCCGGTGGCCACGTGGTAGATGCCGCTGTAACGGTCGATCTGGATGGGGCCGGAAGCGGGTGTCACACCTACTCCGCGGAAGGTGGGCGTCACCTGCTCGATGGTGCCGTCAGGATTGAACCGCACTTTGTCGATCCGCACCGAACGGTTCTTGTCGAAGTCAGGGGAGTAGTCGTTGTGGTGGTAGAACAGGTACCACTGGCCGTTGTATTCCACGAAAGAATGGTGGTTGGTCCAGCATTCGTTGCCGGATTTCTCCATAATCTTTCCCTTGTACTCGAACGGCCCCAGCGGGCTGTCGCTCATGGCGTAGGCCAGGCACTCGGTGCGGTCCTGCACCCACGGATAGGTGAGATAGAACTTGCCCTCACGCTCGAAGATGAAGGGTCCTTCCTTCTGTCCGGCAGGAAAGGATGCGTCCAGGCGTACGGCCTGTCCGTCCAGTTCCGTCATGTTGTCCTTGAGCTTGGCGCCGGAGAACCCCATGCCGGACCAGTAGATGTAGGCGTGCCCGTCCGATGCCACCAGTACGCACGGGTCGATGCCGAATACGCCCTGGATGGAGTTCTCTTCCGGCTTGTAGGGGCCGTCCGGATGTTCCGCCACGGCCACGCCCACGGCAAAGCCGCGGCCGCCCTTGGGAGCGTTGGGGAAGTAGAAATAATACTTCCCGTTCCGGTAGACGCAGTCCGGTGCCCACATGGAATAGCCCTCTGGATTGCCCCATGGCACGTTTTTCTGGTCCAGAATCACGCCGTGGTCCGTCCAGTGTACCAGGTCTTCCGAAGAAAAGGCATGGTAGTCTTCCATGCAGAACCACCGGCGCTCCGGTTCAACCGGGCTGATGATGTCGTGCGAAGTATAGAGCCAGACTTTCCCTTCGAACACACGGGCGGTGGGGTCGGCGGTGTACTGTCCCCGGATTACGGGGTTCTGCGAAAAGGCAGCCGCAGTGAAGGTGACCGCCAGTAAGGTAAGCAGCGTTCTTTTCATTTCTTGAAAAATTTCTGAAGTGTTTCGTTCAGGTAGGTGCGGGCGTTCATCCAGGTGTGGCCGCCGCCGGTAGTAAGGTCGGTGTGGCGGATCCCCTTGGTATCCAGATACTCCCGGTTCCGCACCACTTCCCGGTACAGGAAATCGTCACTGCCCACGCCGTACCAGATCAGGTGGAACCGGTCGTTCACCAGGGAAGGGTTCTCTCCGTACTGCGGGAAGCAGGTGTCCATCATTTCCGGGGTGAGGTAAGCGCTGTAGGAGGCCAGCCAGGAGAAGAGCTCCGGGTGGCTCAGGGCTGTGAAGAGGGACTGGCCGCCGCCGCGGGAGAATCCTGCGATGGCGTGGTGGTCGCGGTCTTCCAGGGTGCGGAAGTTCTGCTGTACATACGGCAGCACGTTCTCCGTCAGTTCCCTAGCGAAGGCGGCGTACATCTTGGTGGCTTCCATGGATGTGGGCATGGGCGTGGTTCCCATGTTGCCGTACGGCATCACCACGATCATCGGCTCCGCCTTCCCGTCGGCGATCAGATTGTCCAGGATGGTGTTCAGCCGGCCTGCCTTGAACCAGGTCTCCTCGGTGTCGGTGGTGCCGCTGACCAGGTAGAAGACGGGATACGATTTGCCGGAAGTCTCGTAGCCGGCGGGGGTATAGACCACCAGCGGACGCCAGGCATGGAGCACCTCCGACCGGTAGGTGCAATACTGCATCCTGCCGTGCGGTACGTCGCGGGTGGTGTAGGGAACGCCCTGCTGTGCGGGGATTTCCACCAGGCTGGCCTTGAAGGTCTCGTTGGGGAAGATGTCCTTGTTCAGCGGGTCGGAGACGGAAACGCCGTCCACGATGAAGTTGTACGGGTAGATGTCCCGTTTCTCTGGAGTTACGGTAAGGGTCCACAGGCCGTTCCTGCCTTTCTTCATGGGAACCGGCTCTTTCAGGAACTGGCTGCTCAGCAGCACTTCTTTGGCCTGGGGGGCGCTCAGGTTGAAGGTCACGCTGCCGGACATCAGGTTCACCAGGGGCGACTGGGGCGTGGACGGGTGGTAATCGGCCTGGACTGGCTTGGGTTCGATGCCCCAGATCCTGAGCATCTCCTCTGCATAGCGGCGGCCCAGTTCCCGGTAGCCGGCGGCGGTGAAATGCAGGAAATCGAAGTTCTGCATCAGTCCGTCGGCCGGAATGATGTGGGCGGTGGGGATCACCCGGTCCAGCGTGTCGATGATTTCGTTCATAGAGGCGCAGATGCCGCCGCGGTCGGCCGCCACCACTTCTCCTGCCAGCAGAGGGACGTCTTCGGCCTTCAGGTCGAGATCTTTCAGGAGGCGTTCATAGACGGTCTTTACGTTGCGTGGCCATTCGGGGTCTCCGGTGTTGGTCTCTCCCTGGTGCAGCAGGATGCCGGAAATCACGCCTTTCTTTTGGGCTATCTTTCCCATGGCAACCAGACGGTCGTATGGATGCCCGCCGTACGCGGCCAGCATGGGTTTCATCCAGTCCGGGGCGGTCTTGGCGTATTCGTCCACCCTTTCCTGCAGGTATCCGTCGATGCTGATGCCGCCGATGGCGACATGCACCACGCCCACCCTATGGTTTTCCGGAAGATTCTCCAGCAGGGTGCGTCCGAAGTAGTCCACCGGGGTGAGGCCGGTCGATTCGCGGCAGAGGGGAGGAAGGGCTTTGTACCACTTTCCTATCTTGCGGGATTTGTCGGAAAAATTCACGGCCGACAGATTCAGGAAGCGGTCGCTGACATCCACTGAATCACAAGACTCGATCCGGGCATTCCCTTCCATGTTGGACTGCCCGAAACACAGGAAGATGTGGAAATTCTTGTCTTGGGCGGCGGCGGACCAGACGCAGAAAGCAGCCGCCAGGGAAAGAAGGATCCTTTTCATTGCAGCAGTGTTTCTAATTGGGACCCGGCCCGGGTATCACCCCGGGCCAGATCAAAAAATAACCATTAACCAAAAGCAAACGATAACTATTGCTCGTACCAGTTGTGAACGTTGGGATTGACCTTCTTTTCAGCAAACGGGATGGGGAAGTAGCTATGTTTTTCTTTCTTGAAGCCCATTTCCGGGTGGGCGGTGGTGCACCATGCTGCATCGGAGTCGTCGATGTAGCCGCGGTGTTCAGCCTCGCCCAGGGAGAACATGGCGTCGCAGAAGTTCGGCAGATAACGGCCGTTGTCCTTCAGTTCCTGCTCGGCGATGCCCCAACGGACCAGATCCGGGAAGCGGCTGCCTTCCAGCCAGCACTCGATGTATTTCTCCCGCTGCACTTCCGACAGGGTGAGGCTGGAGGAGATGTGCTTGGACTGGGCACGCTGCTGTACCTTGTTCAGGGCGGCGAGACCGGCGGGGTCGTTCGTCTGGGCGCAGCATTCGGCATACATCAGCAACACTTCGGCGTAACGCATCACGACAAGGTTCCACTGGATTTCGGCGGTAGGAGTACGGTCTTCGGCACGGTACAGGCGCTTCCACATGAAGTAGCCCGGGTGGCCGTAGAGACCGGCGCCGTCATAGATACCACGGTAAGGATCCTTCTTCTTGTCGGCGAGGGTCGGGAACTGGTCGTCGGTGGAATAAGGCATTTCGTAGAGCACTTCGTCGTAGCTCTTGATCCAGGCCTTGCGGCGGGCAGAATCGTAGCCGTCGTTCTCCAGGATGGTGTCAACAAATTTCTTGGAAGGGTTGCACCAGCCCCAAGGGCCTTCCGGAGGGAGTTCGGTACCGGCGCCGTCAGGAAGACGGACGCGGGAAGAACGCCAGCCCCACAGCATCTTGAAGTTCGGCTGGGCTCTCTGGTAGTAACCGTCCACGGTGGCGTCATACTTGAGGTTGAACTCGAAGATGGATTCCTCGTTGCCGCGGCCGCTGTAGTGATACAGGGAGGTCATCTTGTCGGAGGGAACCAGGTCGTACTTGCCGGAGTCGATGATGGTCTTGAGGACAGGCTTTGCGGAGGCATAGTCGTTCTCGAACATCATGGCCTTGGCCATAATGGCGTTGGCGAAGCCCTTGGTCACCTTGACGGCACCGTCCTTGTCGGAGGTGGAAGCGCGTTCGGTGAGGTCGGGCAGGGCGGCCTTGCAGTCTTCGATCACGAAGTCGAGGACCTGCTTCTGGGACTCGGCGTTGCCGGGGAGTTCACCACCTTCCAGGATGTGGTCCACGATGGGCGGGTTGTACCAGCCCATGGCCAGCACCAGGTGCATGTAGGCACGCAGGACACGGGCTTCGGCCACGCAGCGCTTCTTCACGGGCGTGTCGGCGTTGTCCTTGAAATGGTCGATCACCTGGTTGGCTGCGTTGATGATGATGTAGTAGCAGTGGTAGGAACCGGTGATGACGTCGTTGTTGTCATCGTACCAGAAAGCGGCGATCTGGTTGCCGGATACACCGTCGGCCTTGTTCTCACCGGCGGCGAACATGTCGTCGGAGGCGTACTCGAAGGGGTTCAGCAGCGGGCATTCGTTCCAGCCGGCCTCGGTACCCATGGTGTTGGACAGCCAGCGGCCTCCCTGATAGTAAGCGTTCACCAGGGCGGACTCTGCATCGGCGTCGGTCTGGTAGAAGTTCTCCATCGAGATAACGCCCTTCTTCTGGATGTCAAGCATCTTCTCGCAGCCTGTGAAAGCCAGGGCGGCGGAGAGGAGAGTCAGTGCGATAAATATCTTTTTCATAATGGTCTTTGGCAATTAGAATTCAACGTTGACACCGAAGATCACGGACTTGGCGGTAGGGAAGTTACCCATATCGAAGCCAATGGCGTTGCCGCCGGTGGTGGCAGTCTCCGGATCCAGGCCGAAGTAGTTGGAGAAGGTGAAGAAGTTGTCCAGCATGGCGAATACGCGCAGGTTGCTGATGGCGATCTTCTTGGTCAGGTTCTGCGGCAGGGTGTAACCCAGCTGGATGGTCTTGATCTTGAAGTAGGAACCGTCGAACACGTTCAGCGAGGAGCTGAAGGCTTCCTGGGACCAGTAGTTGGCTGCAGGGAACTTGGCGGTCTTTTCGTCACCGGGCTTCTTCCAGGAATTGTTCCAGTAATAGGCGTAGGTGTTGCAGGAAGGACGGTCTACACGGAAGGCGGTGGGGAAGATGTTGTTGCCGGCCACACCGGTTCCGAACAGGGAGAAGTCGAAGTTCTTCCAGTTGAGGTTGATGGTGATACCGTAGGTCAGGTCAGGAATACCCTTGCCCAGGTAGACACGGTCGTTCTCGTCCGGGGAGATGGTGGTTCCCACACGCTGGCCGTTCTCGTCATAGTCGGTGTAGATGACACGGCCTTCTTCGTTGATGCCTTCGGCCTTGTAACCCTTCATGTACCACAGAGGCATGCCCTCCTCGCAGTAGGTGGTGAGGTAGGTGCCCTGTACGGTACGGCCGGTCAGACGGCCCACCAGCGGTTCCAGATAAGTCATCTTGTTCTTGAGCCATGCGGCGTTGGCGTTGACGGAGTAGCCGAAGTCGCCGATCTGGTCGCGCCAGCCCAGTTCAACCTCGAAACCGCGGTTGTTCACGGCACCGGCGTTCATGGTGGTGCTGGACTTCACGTCACCGCTCTCCCAGAACACGGGGATACCCATTTCCATTACGGAAGGAACGTCTACGAGCAGACCGTCGGTGTCCTTGTTGTACCAGTCCAGACCGAGGGTGAGGCGGTTGTTGAACATGCGGATATCCAGACCGAGGTCGAGCTGTACGGATTCTTCCCAGCGCAGGTTCTGGTTTGAAAGGCCGGAAGGCAGGGAGCCGTAGTTGGAGGTGGCGGAATCAACATGATACTGATACCATACGCGGTTCAGGAGGATATCCGTGGAGTACGGGTAGTTGTTCAGCACGTTGATGTTACCGTTCTTACCCCAGGATGCACGGAACTTGAGGAAGTTCAGCAGGCTCTGGGAAACGTTGTCCTTGATGAAGCTTTCGTTGCTGATGGTCCAGCCCACGGAGACGGAAGGGAAGTAACCCCATTTCTTGTCGAGCGGGAGCTTCGAGGAGTCGAAGGCATCGGCACGGAAGTTCGCCTGTACGCTGTAGCGGTTGTCGTAGGTGTAGCCTACACGGGCGAAGTAGGAGAGGTTGGCGCTGCGGCCGGGGGCGTTGCCGATGGTCTTGTTGGTAGAGTCGCTGGACTTGAGGAAGCTCAGGTACTGGAAGTTGGGATCGTAGCCCTTCAGAATGTCGGGACCGGTGGCGGAGGCGTTTACATTGTCGTAGTTGTTCTCGATGTAGGACATACCGGCCATGGCGTAGACGTCATGCTTTCCGAAAGTACGGCTGTAGTTGGCGAAGTTCTCCCACTGATAGTAGAGGCTCGTGTTGGCGCTGGCGCTCAAGGTGTAGTTGTCGGCCTTGATGGTTGCCGTGGAGAAGTAAGGCTCGGTGTAGCTGTGGGAAGTGCTCTGGGCGATCCGGTAACCGAAGCGGGAAGTGAAGGTGAAGCCCTTGAACGGCATGAAGTTCAGGTAGGCGACGCCACGGATGCTGATACCGCCGCTCTGGGAGTCGGTGGCGTCACGCTGTACGAACGGGTGGCCGGACTGGGTTTCGCCGATCAGCGGAACGGTCCAGTAGAGGCCGGTCTCGGGATCCTTGAGGATCTTGGTGCCGTTGGCGAGGGCGTTCTTAAGGCCGGAGCTGAGTTTGCTCTCGTCGCCGCGGACCGGGAACAGAGGGGAGGAGGTGATGGCCGACAGCAGGGCGGAACCGTTGTCGTTGGCCTCGGAGACGGACTTGGTGCTCCATTTCTCGATAGAGTTGTTGGTGCCGATGGTGAGCCAGTCCTTAATCTTATAGTCGGCATTCACCTGGAAGGTCAGACGGCGGTACTGGTCCTTGTCGCCGCGGAAGATACCATCATTCATCACGTTGTTGATGGAAGCGAAGAAGTTGCCGCGGTCGTTGCCGCCCTGGAAGCCCACGGTGTGGCGGTTGCTCCAGGTGGGAACGAAGATTTCGCTGCTCCAGTCCACATCGGTGACACCGTCATACACGGCGTTGGGACCGGTGATATCCCTTTCGGAAAGATAACCCTGGGCCAGACCGAAGTCGATGTATTCCTTGGCGTTCATGATGTCCAGGTGGCGGGACAGGGAGGAGAGCTGGAACTGGTTGTTGTAGAACACCTTGCCCTCGCCCTTCTTGCCGCTCTTGGTGGTGATGAGGATAACACCGTTGCCGGCCTCGGCGCCGTAGATGGCGGCGGAAGCGGCATCCTTCAGGATTTCCATGGACTCAATCATTTCCGGATCCAGGTACTGGATGTTGTCCACCTTAAGGCCGTCCACGATCAGGAGCGGTCCAAGGGAACCGGAGTTGGAGGAGTAACCACGGACGCGGATGGAAGCGCCTGCGCCAGGAGCACCGGAAGCGTTGATGATCTGGACACCGGCGGCCTTGCCCTGGAGGGCGGCGGCTGCGTCGGAAGTGGAACGGTTCCTGAGGTCTTCGGCACGGACCGAAGCCACGGAGCCGGTGAGGTCGCTCTTCTTCTGGACGCCGTAACCGATCACCACGGTCTCATCCAGGAATTCGGTGTCTTCCTGAAGGACGATGTTGAAGACGGTCTGTCCGGCGGTGCTGAGAACCTGCGTGGCATAGCCGATGCAGGAAACTTCAATGCTGGCGCCGGCCGGAACATTGAGCGAGAAGGTACCGTCCAGTTCGGTAACGGTACCGACGGAGGTATTGCCTACCACGACGATGGCGGTTCCCGGTACCGGGGCGCCCGTGGCATCAACCACCGTTCCGCTGATGGCGCGGTTCTGGGCGGAGAGGATGCCTCCACCCAGCAGGCTGGCCGCAAATACCATCGCGGCTGTCACCATTTTTGCGAAAAAATGCTTTGTCATAGCACGAAAATGTTGGGTTAATAATTTAGGTATGAAAACATTAATTGTTGGTCAGTTTACGGGGCAAAAATACGCGTTATTAATATAGGAGACTTTCATTTCTAGGTCGAAACATGGAAAGATTGAATCACTTTTGTCTTTTAAAGGGATGTTTGAATGATTTTTGACATGTTTTGACCAATTTTTAATACTTCTTTTTACTAACTTGCGGTCAAATTTTAAAAGAATGAAAAAATGGTTGTCGGCAGCCTGTCTCCTGTTGTCCATTATTGCAAGTCAGGCCGCGAATGATCTCCGCGTTTCGCGGTTCAATACGGAGAACGGGCTCCCGGACAATTCCATCCGGGCTGCCTGCCAGGACAGTTTCGGCCTCATGTGGTTCTGTACCCGCGAGGGAATCTGCATGTATGACGGCCATCATTTCAAAGCGCTGGAAGACCCCTCCTGCCCCATCCTGGGCGGTCTTTCGCTGGCCGTTTTCGAGGACCAGGCCGGCCGGCTTTGGTTCGCCACCAGCAAGGGCGTGGGCTGGTATTCGCTGGAAACCGGTGAAGTGAAAACACTGATCCAGTTCGGGGACGAGCCGGTCATGGATGCCAGCATCACATCGGACCGCTACGGCCAGATCTGGATCGCCGCCGGCAGCATCTACCGCTGGAGACCGTCGGACGGCTCCCTGGTCAGATATGGGGGGGGCTCTTTCCAAAGTAACCTGATCACCATGGATACCGACGGACACGTCTGGTTCCTGTCATCCGAGGGAGAAGTGTACCGTTATAATATACCGGACAATGCATTCGACTGCGTCTGGCATCCGGAAACTCCGCTTGCAGGCAGTTCCGTGCGCGACATGAAGGCGGACGGCAGCGCTCTCCTGTTCTCCGTCCGTCCGGGCGAACTGCTGAAAACCGACATCTATTCCTTCCAGACCGAGCCGGTTTTCCGGGTGGATACCGGTGAAATCCGGTCCATCCTGCACCGGGACGACGGCACTTACTGGCTGGGGACCGACAAAGGGGTCGCTATCGTCCAGGACGGGGAAATATCCCAGTGGATCCTGCACCGGCCCCTGGATCCTTCCTCCCTTTCGGGGGAAGATGTCTGGTGCATGTACCAGGACCGTGGCCGCAATGTCTGGATCGGTGGATTCTACACCGGCCTCAACCTTGTGCGGGAAGCCAACCGTGCCATCTCGCGTTTTTCCGGGGAGGATGAAGGGGGCGTGCTCAAAGGAAGCATCGTCCGCGCCCTGGCGGAGATGGCCGGCCATAAGCTGCTCATCGGCACCGAAAACGGCGGCCTTTCCGTGTTGGACCTTACGGACAACTCCGTGGAAGACCTTACGCCGGTCCTCGCTCCAGGCAGGCAACTCAACGTACAGGGCCTGTGGAACGACGACGGCACCCTCTGGGTCGCCACCTTCGGCGACGGCGTGTTCCGCCTGGACCTGTCCCGCCGCAAGCTGACAGGACGGTATCTGGAAGGCATGCGGACGGTGGTCCCGTACAAGACCCGCGAAGGGGAAGTGCTGGTGGGAACGACGGACGGCCTGTACCGCTACGACCCTGCTGCCGACGCGTTCCTGTTTGTCCCCGCCCTGGGCCATACCTTCGTTCATTCCCTTTACGAAGACAGCCGGGACAAACTGTGGACGGGCACCTATGGCGACGGCCTCTACTGCAGGCAGGGACCAGACTTTCGGAAATTCAGCATGAACGACCGCACCAGCGCCCTCTCCTCCAATTATATCACCTATATCACCGAAGACCGTTCCCGCAGGCTGTGGGTCTGCACGGAAGGCGGCGGCCTCTGCTGGGCCGATGTGCAGGAGACGGACGGGGCTTTCCAGTTCCGGAATTTCGGCAGGAAGGACGGCTTCCCCACCAATATCACCAGCGCCGTCTGCGAAGACTCCGACGGCGTGATCTGGGTGTCCACGTCGCACGGCATCGTGAAACTGAACCCGGACCTGAACGGAATCCGCGACATCTATCTGGAAGTGGACGGGAGCCTGGGCAACCAGTACGGGTACGGTTCGGTGCGGGTGATGGACGGCGGCCAGGTTTTCCTGGGAACCAGCGACGGTCTCTACGCCTTTTCGCCCACGATGCCGCAGGTCCGCATCCGCTCCAGCGTGCTGATCACCGATATCCAGCTCCGCAGGCAGGAGCAGTCGGTGTCCATTTCGGAAGAAGGCCGCTCGACTTTGCGTTCCGAGCATATCACGCTCAGGGAAAGGGACTTTACCTCGCTGGCCATCCGCTTCTCCGCCCCTTATTTCAGTTCGCCCCGGCTGGTGATGTTCCGGACCGAGCTGGTGGACGGCCACCGCAACGTGGTCCGGAATTATTCCAGCGAAGGCGTCGTCACCTACACCCGTCTTCCTGCCGGCAAGTATCAGTTCAAGGCCGAGGCGTTGCTGGCGGGGACATCCGTGTCCAAGACGCTGACCATAGAGGTGATTCCCCCGTTCTACCGTTCCAGAACGGCTTACTGGCTCTATGCCCTGGCCCTGCTGGGACTGATTTCCCTGATTCCTATCTTGCTGGACCGCCGCCGGAAGAAAGAGATGGAGCAGAAACTGGCCCAGCTGGAGTCGGACAAGCAGAAAGAACTGTACGGGGCCAAGATCAACTTCTTCACCAATATCACCCATGAGTTCCGTACGCCGCTCACCCTCATCAAGATGCCGCTGGACAAGATCATGGAGCGGGGCCGGTATCCGGAAGAGATGCGGGAAGACCTGCACACCATGCAGTCCAACACCAACCGCCTCCTTGCGCTCACGAACCAGCTCCTGGACATGCGGAAAATGGAAAAGGACGAGCTGCTGCCCGCCTTCTTGAATGAAGACATCTGCGCTGTGGTCAAGGAGGTATGCTCCTGGTTCTTCCAGGTGGCCGAAGACCAGAACATCCGGATAGAGAAGCAGCTTCCGGAAACCCCGGTGATGGTCCAGTGCGCGAAGGACATGGTGGAGAAGATCCTGAACAACCTGCTGTCCAATGCCTGCAAGTATGGCAACGGGAAGGTGAAAGTGTCCCTCGAGGTCCTTCCGGACGGAGAAAACATCCGGATCCGGGTCAACAGCAACGGCCCCCGCATCCCGCAGAGGGACGCCGAGAAAATCTTCGAGACCTTCTTCCAGACCCAGGATGCCCAGCAGCAGCGGAAGCAGGGAACGGGCCTCGGGCTTCCTTTCTCCCGCTCCCTGGCCACCATCCACCACGGCCGCCTGTATCTGGACACGGCCGTGGAGGAGTGGAACTCCTTTGTGCTGGAACTTCCCGTCCATCAGGCCGATGTCGTGGCGCTTCCCGCACCGGAAGAGTCCGTGCAGGAGGAGGAGGAGATGGTGGCGGCGGATGGCCGCCGGCACGTTGTCCTCATCGTGGAAGACGCTCCCGACATGCGGGCCTACCTGGCCAAGGAACTCTCCGTCTCATACAATGTGCTGGAGGCCTCCAACGGCGAAAAGGCCCTGGAGGTGGTCCGTTCCCAGCGGGTAGACCTGGTGGTGTCGGACATCATGATGCCCGTGATGGACGGATGCACGCTGTGCAATACCATCAAGTCCGACACGGAGCTCTGCCACATCCCGGTGATTCTCCTGACGGCCGCCGTGGGTATGGAAACCCGCATCGAGACCCTGGAGGCCGGCGCCGACGGCTACATCGAAAAACCCTTCGCCTTCGAACTGCTGCAGGCCACCATCGACAATCTGTTCCGCAACCGGGACATCGCCAACCAGCAGTTCGTCCATTCACCGTTGGCCCACTTCAACAGCGTGGTCACGGGTGAACTGGACCACGATTTCATGGAACGCCTGCGCGGCATCGTGATGGAACACCTGAGCGAACCGGACCTGAATATCGAGACGCTCACTTCGGAACTGGGGACCAGCAAGTCTACTCTGTACCGGAAGGTACGGGCCAACATGGGCCTGAACATCAACGAGTATATCCGCGTGTGCCGCCTCAAGAAAGCGGCCGAGATGCTGTCTTCCCAGAAGTATAGGGTGAACGAAGTGGCCTATCAGACCGGCTTCTCGTCGCCGTCATACTTTGCCACCTGCTTCCAGAAGCAGTTCAACGTGTCCCCTTCCTCGTTCATCCGCAACCTGAAGGGCGGCGAGAAACCCGAAGAAGAGAGCAGCACTACTGAACGATAACTACGCCGCCGTTGCAGGGCATCTCCACGGAGAAGGTGCCGCCCTGGAAGGTGCGCACCTGAGAGCTGCCTTCCAGCGAGGGCGTATCGGCATAGACGGTGACGGGGCCCTTGGAGAGCATCGGGAGGTCCAGTCGGGCCTTGACGGGCTCTTTCTGTGCGTTGATGCCCACGATATACCATTTTTCTCCGCTGCGGCGGGCCAGGAGCACGTATTTGCCCGGATAGCCGTCCAGGAAGCGGAGTTCGTCCCACCGGGTGGGGACTTCTTTCATGAACGCCAGCGCCCAGGCGGGGGCGTCGGTGAGGTTCTCGGGCGACAGGGCGAAGTGCTGCACGGGGCTTTGGAACAGGACGGCGGTGGCGAGGGCGAAAACGTCCGAAGTACGGCGCCGGCTGCCGGGCTGGGAGGCATCGTTGCCGGCATTATAGACCTTGTTCAGCGTGCTGCCGCCGAAGTCCATGGATGCCACGGTGTTGCGGATGAAGGGATGCATCGAGGCCTGCTGGGCCTCCGTGTCGCACCTGACCTGCGAGAAATGCAGGTTTTCGCTGGCCAGCACGGCCTCGGCCGATGCGAAGTTGGGGTACATCCGCTCCCAGCCGCGCGGCAGGGTGCAGCCGTGGAAGACCACCTGCAGGCCGAAATCGTTGGCATCGGCCAGGATTTCTTCGTAGAGCTGGAGGGTCACCTGCTTGTCGGACCCGAAGAAATCCACCTTGATGCCCTTGGCGCCGATGGAGCGGAGCCAGGCCATTTCTTTCCGGCGGGCGATGAGGTTGTTCATGATGCCCCGGGGACCCTGGGGTGCATCGTTCCAATAGCCGTTGGAATTGTACCAGACGAACAGGCGGACACCCTTCTCCTTGGCGTAGGCGCCCAACTTCTCCATGTTCTCCCGGCCGATCTGGGTGTCCCAGAGGGCGTCCACCAGCACGGTTTCCCAGCCCATGGCGGCGCTGAAGTCGATATACTGCCGCTGCACGGGGTAGGTGGTGTTGCCGTCCATCTTGATGATCCAGCTCCAGGACCCGCGCGACCCTTCATAGTCGACGGACGGTTCGTAGAGAGGCTCCACGACATCCCAGGGGACGGTGGTCTCCACGATGGGCTTGAGGTCCCTTCCTACCGTGAGCGTGCGCCAGGGGGTGAATCCCGGCACTTCGATGCCCGGGGCCGATGTGCCGTTTCCGTTATATTCCTCCTCCATGGGGAAGGTGAGGGCGTAACTGCCGTCCGGCTTTCCCGTGAGGCGGGAGCCGCAGTAATGGCTGCTCACGCCGGTCTCGTTTACCAGGATCCAGCCATGGCCGGCATTGCGGAACAGGGCGGGGAACACATAGCCGAAGCCGTCGCCGTTGCCGCCCAGGGGAAGGTCTCCCTCGTAAGTGGTTTCGTAACTGGGGGTGGTGCGGGCGAAGCCGGCCATCGGCGGCATCTGGTTGCTCAGGAAGGCGGTGGTTCCCTCCGGGAATACATAGCCGGTGGCTTCCTCCCGGATGCGGCAGACCCTCGTATCGGCCTTGGGGGCGTATACTTTATAGCGGAAGGCGACGTCGTTGGCACTTACCTGGAAGATCAGGTCGATGGCGGGCTTCCCGTCCTTGCTGAACGAGAAGACGCCCCGGTTGGCGACGTAATGCACCCGGGACGATTTGATATTGGGGATGCTGTAGGTGTCTTCCACCCCTTCCAGGGTGAAGCCGGACAGTTCCATGCCAGAGGTGTAGTCGCCCACGTCCGTCTTGAGGCCCAGCGGAGAGGACTCCAGGAAGGGGATGCCGTCGTAGGTGACGGAGTAGGCAGGGGCGCCGCCTTTGTCGGACAAGGTGACGGTGAGCCGGCCGTCCGGGCCGGAAACGCTTTCTGACCGGGCTGCAAGGGGCAGGACGGCTGCCAGAAGGGCGGAAACAAGGAGGATTCTTTTCATGACCTGAAATGGTTTTCACAAAGATAAGCTACTTGTCAGGATTTTTCAAGCCGCGTCTGCAGAAAGTCTTTTTTTTAAACGATTACGCCACCACCCACACCCTTTCCCTGTAATACCATCAGCATCAACGTTGCAGCCAGACACTGCCGCGGCCATCTTCCATCCACGGAAAAAGGTTTCTTTCTGACCTTTTTTCGTGGATTATTGACCGGTTTTTCATGAAAAAATCTTTAAAAGTGTTGTTTTTACACTTTGATTGATTATCTTTGTAGAGCTAACTTGTAACACAAAACGGATGACCGACCCCAGCTATTACAGCATTCATCCCAAATTCCATGTGGCGGTAGACTGCATCATCTTCGGTTTCGAAGGCGGAGAACTCAGTCTTCTGCTCCTCAAGCGCAACTTCCAGCCCGCCCTGGGAGAGTGGTCGCTGATGGGCGGCTTCGTGGAGGAAGGGGAGAGCATGGACGATGCCGCCCGTCGCATCGCCGCCTCCCTCACGGGGCTCACGGACCTTTACATGCGGCAGGTGAAAACTTACGGCGAGGTAGGGCGGGACCCTGGCGAACGGGTGCTCTCCACGGCCTATTATGCCCTGGTCGACATCAACCGCTACAACCGTGACCTGGTGCGCGAGCACAACGCTTTCTGGGTCCGGCTCCCGGAAGTGCCGCACCTGATCTTCGACCACGACTCCATGGTGGCCGACGCCCTCCGTTTCATGCGTTACCAGGCCTCCGTCAAGCCCGTAGGCCTGAACCTGCTCCCGGAAGAATTCACCCTTCCCCAGCTCCAGGCCCTGTACGAAGCCATTTTCGGCGAGCCCTTGGACAAGCGCAATTTCCGCAAGCGCATCGCCTCCATGCCCTATATCGAGAAAACCGGCGGCGTGGACAAGAGCCTTTCGCGGAAGGGGGCGGCCCTGTACCGGTTCGACCCGGAAAGGTACGACGAAAATCCAAAATTCAAAATCTGATAGTTTATGAGTATTCTCGAGCAAATCTCGGCGTCCGGTTTCCGGACCATCGACCTGGTGATCGTGCTGATCTACCTGGCAGTGCTCATCTTCCTGGGCCTGTTCCTCGGACGAACCAAGAAGGGTGAGCAGAAGAGCGCCAACGATTACTTCCTTGCGGGCAACACCCTCACCTGGTGGGCGGTGGGCGCCTCCCTTATTGCCGCCAACATCTCGGCGGAACAGTTTATCGGCATGTCCGGTACCAGCTATGCCGACGGTATCGCTACGGCGGCCTATGAACTCATGGCCGCGGTCACGCTGGTGGTGATCGGCAAATTCCTGCTGCCCATCATGCTCAAGCGCAAGATCTTCACCATTCCGCAGTTCCTGCGCGAGCGCTACAACGACGGTGTGGGCCTGGCCTTCTCCATTCTGTGGCTGTTCCTGTATGTGTTCGTGAACCTTACCTCCGTGGCATGGCTCGGCGCCCTGGCCATCGAGCAGATCCTGGGCCTGCAGGGAGCTATGCTGGAAATCGGCAGCATCACCATCTCCATGCGAATGGTCATCGTGGTGTGCCTGTTCCTGATTGCCGGTATCTATTCCATCTACGGCGGCCTGGCTTCCGTGGCCTGGACCGACGTGCTGCAGGTTACCTTCCTGGTGGGCGGCGGCCTCATCACCGCCTGGTTCGCCCTGAAGGCCGTGGGCGGCGGAGAAGGTGCCCTGGCCGGTCTCGGCAATATCTTCCATGACCTCACTACGGGTGATCATCTGCACGACACGCACCTGCACCTGGTGATCCAGGAAAGCCACAATGCGGCCGGATTCGCCAATGTGCCGGGTATCGCTGCCGTCGTGGGCGGCGTGTGGCTCACCAACCTGGGTTACTGGGGCTTCAACCAGTACATCATCCAGAAGGGTCTGGCCGCCAAGAGCGTCCAGGAAGCCCAGAAGGGCCTGGTGTTCGCCGGTTTCCTCAAGATCCTCATCCCCTTCATCGTCTGCCTCCCCGGCATCTGCGCCTATTACATTTCCCTGCATCCGGAGGCTTTCACCCATCTTCAGGGTGCGATCAACGTCTCTGACGACGCCTATCCCTGGCTGGTGCGCAACTTCACCCCGGTGGGCGTGAAGGGTCTCACCTTCGCCGCCCTGGCCGCCGCCATCATCTCCTCGCTGGCTTCCATGCTCAACTCCACTTCCACGCTGTTCACCATGGACATCTACAAGAAGTACATCAACAAGGATGCCTCCGACAAGAAGCTGGTGAACGTGGGCCGTATCACTTCGCTCTGCGCCCTGGTGATCGCCCTCATCGCCGTGAAACCGCTGCTGGGCAGCCTGGACCAGGCCTTCCAGTACATCCAGGAATACTCCGGCTTCATCTATCCCGGTATCATCGTGGTGTTCGGCCTGGGCCTGCTGTGGAAGCGTTCTTCCGCCCGTGCCGCCGTGTGGAGCGCCATCATCGTCATCCCGCTGGGAATCCTGTTCAAGATCTTCCTGGGCGGCGTGCCGTTCCAGCTGCGTGCCGGCTATATCTTCATCATCCTGGTCACCTTCCATATCATCATGTCCCTGATCGACAAGAAGGTGGTGGATGCTGAGGATCTCAAGCCCGAGGACAAGAAAAGCATGGTCAAGTGGGCCCGGATCCTGGGCTGCACCGGCCTGTTCTTCATCCTGATGGCCGCCGTTGTGGTCATCTGGGGTGCCTGCCTCCCGGCATCCGCTACGCCGGACAACCACTTCATCGCCTATCTCAACGACATCGGCTTCCAGGCCTTCTTCTTCTTCGGGGTCCTGGTGGGTGTGCAGGCCGTCTGGCTGTACAGCAATGTCTTTGACAAGAAGAAAGACGCCAAGGCGCTTCCGATCGACCTCACCCTCTTCCATACCAGCAAGGGGTACAACTGGGGCGCCCTGGCCATCTGCCTCATCGTCACAGTCCTTTATGTAATTCTTTGGTAATATGTTGGAAGAACTCAAAGCAAAAGTGTGCAAGGCCAACCTGGACCTTGTGAAGCATGGCCTGGTGATCTTCACCTGGGGCAATGTAAGTGCGATCGACCGTGAGAGCGGGCTGGTGGTGATCAAGCCCAGCGGTGTCTCCTATGACAATATGAAGCCGGAGGACATGGTGGTGGTAGACTTGGACGGAAAGGTGGTGGAAGGCCATTACAGGCCCTCTTCCGATACGCCCACCCATGTCGTCCTTTACAAGGCTTTCCCGGAGATCGGCGGCGTGGTGCATACCCACAGCACCTACGCCACCGCCTGGGCGCAGTCCGGCCGGGACATTCCCAATATCGGCACCACCCATGCCGATTATTTCCACGAGGACATCCCCTGCACCCGCGACATGAAAAAGGAAGAGGTGTTCGGCGAATATGAGAAGGAGACGGGCAACGTGATCGTGGAGCGTTTCAAGGACATGGCGCCGATGGATACGCCGGCCGTGCTGGTGAAAAACCACGGACCTTTCACCTGGGGAACGGATGCCGACAATGCCGTGCACAATGCCGTGGTGCTGGAAGAAGTGGCCAAGATGGCCTACATCGCCAGTACGGTCCATCTTACCGGCTCCATCTATATGGGTCCGCTGGCGTCCAATACGCCGTCTATGAACAAGCACCTGATTGAAAAGCATTACAGCCGCAAGCACGGCCCCAATGCGTATTACGGTCAAAAAAAGTAGTCACTACTTTTTTGGGGCCCGGAGGGCCTCTTACGTCACCCCCCTCCCCTCGGGGGAGGGACTTTAAAAAAAATAATAACACAAAAAACAATACAACTATGGCATTTGAAAACAACGAATTATGGTGGATCACCGGAGCACAGCTCCTTTACGGTGGCGACGCAGTAGTACAGGTAGACGCTCATTCCAAGGAAATGGTGGCAGGCCTCAACGCCTCCGGCGTCATTCCCGTGAAGATTGTCTATAAAGGAACGGCCAACAGCAGCAAGGAAGTGGAAGACCTCATGCGCGCAGCCAATGACGAGGCCCGGTGCGTGGGCGTCATCACCTGGATGCACACCTTCTCTCCGGCCAAAATGTGGATCAAGGGCCTGCAGACCCCGCAGAAGCCCATGCTGCACTTCCACACCCAGTACAATGCGGAAATTCCCTGGAACGATATTGACATGGACTTCATGAACCTGAACCAGAGCGCCCACGGCGACATCGAGTTCGGTCACATCTGCGCCCGCATGCGCGTTCCCCGCAAGGTGGTGGTCGGCTATTGGAAGGATCCCGAGGCCCAGCGCCGCATCGCCATCTTCGCCCGCGTGAGCGCCGCCCTCTCCGATGCCCGCAATGTCCGCTGCCTGATGTTCGGCATGAACATGAACAACGTGGCCGTCACCGACGGCGACCGTGTGGAGTTCGAGCAGCGCCTGGGCTACCACGTGGACTACTGCCCGGTATCTTCCCTGATGGAATACTGGAAGAAGGTGACCC
>JAFUWW010000013.1 GCA_017471085.1 Bacteroidales bacterium
AACGAAACGGGCCCTAACGGCCAAGAACCTTGCCGTGTTGACAGCCGCAGGGCTTTCCAGGGCGGATTTCATGTCAACGCGGCAACGAAACAGACCCTATCGACCCAAAACCTTGCCGCGTTGACAACTGCAGCGCACTCCAGGGCCGATTTTGTGTCAACGAGGCAACGAAACGGGCCCTAACGGCCAAGAACCTTGCCGCGTTGACGGCCGCAGGGCTCTCCAGGACCGATTTTGTGGCAACGCGGCAACAAAACGGGTCCTATCGACCCAAAACCTTGCCGCGTTGACGGACGCAGGTACTCAAGTAACTGTATTACTGCATGAGGAGGGTCTCGTATCCTTGAAAGTCCAGCATGTGGATGGCTCCAAGATGGAATCCGATGCCAACAAGTACACTTTCAGGCAGAAGGCTACCGGAACCTAACAAAGCAAAAATACGGGAGGTGCTTGCGCAGGCTGAGAGAGCGCTTGAAACAAAGCTCGAGGAACAGGACACTGATAAACTTCTATCTGCGGTTCAGAAGCAAGAGCGCACCGACCGGATCCTTGAAAGGCGGAATGAAGACAAGGAGACGTTGACAAAAAAGCGGAAAGCCACCAGGCAGATATCCGGGGAATCCGTATTATTTCAAGACAACCTCCCGGAGCCATTTGTCCAGCTCCGCCGTCCATTCCTGCTTGTAGATAAACCTGTCGCCGTTTCCCCAGCCGTGGCCGCCGATGGGATACAGGTGCAGGGAGGCGCTGACACCGTTGTCCAGCAGGGCCAGGTAATAGTTGATGAAATTGCGGACCGGGACGGTATCGTCGTTGGTGGAGCCCATGATAAAGGCAGGCGGCGTATTGGGCGTTACCTGCTTTTCGTTGCTGTAGAGGTCGGTCAGTTCCTGGGAGGGATTCTCTCCCAGCAGGGACTGCCTGGAGCCAGCATGCGTGTAGGAGGGATCCATGGTAATAACCGGATAGAAGAGAATCTGGAAGTCCGGGCGGGAATCGGCCGTATAATGGGTGGCTGCGGTAGAAGCCAGATGGCCGCCGGCCGAAGCGCCGCCGATACCCACTTTGGCGGCACGGCCCAGGCTGCGAACCAGCCGGATGGCCTCCTGGGCATCTTCCAGCGGGGCAGTTGTATATTTTCCGGCGGGCAGGCGGTACTGAAGCATATAGAAGTCTATGCCACGGGCATTGAACCAGGCTGCCAGATCGCGGCCTTCATTGTCCTGGGACTCGAACATATAGGCGCCGCCGGGACACTGGACCACCGCCACGCCGCAGGGGTTCTGGGCGGGATAGGCCTCCAGGAGAGCCTCGCTGAAGCGGCTGGCCATGGGGTTTCCGCTGACATCGTAGGCCGACGGAGTGCCGTCGGGCCAGAGTTTGAGGGTATCGGCCACCTGGATGCCGAAGGAGCGGAGCTGCTCCTTGGACATGGAACGCATAAAATCGGGAATCTGCGCCCAGGCAGTGCACGTTGCAAGGGCGGCGACCAAGGTCAATAGAATCTTTCTCATAAAACCAAATGTGTTTGTCATTCAAAGATACACTTTATTTGCAGCAAAAATGACAAAAACATTGAAAAAAAGACATAGAATGACTATCTTCGCTTAGATATCATCTTTATACCATGAAACGCATTCTCTTCTTTCTTGCTTTTTGGGCCTGCGCCACAGTCGGCTACGCCCAGACCGTCCACTCTCAAATCGTAGAAAACGGCGGAACGGGCCCTTACAAGGCCATTGTGGTGGGAGACGCCTCCTGCCCTGCCTTCACCATCTACCGGCCCCAGGACCTGGATGCCGCCGGGAAGCTTCCTGTCATCCTTTACGGGAACGGCGGCTGTGCCAACAGCACCGTGGAAATCCGCTTCTTCCTGAACGAGATCGCCTCTTACGGATACCTGGCCGTCGGAATCGGCCCGTACGAGGAAGACGACCCCAATGCCAAGTGGAAAGACGTGCTGCTGGGCTCCTTCCCGGAAGGGAAAAAAGTAGTCCTGGCCAACGGGGAAGTGCTGCAGGCTCCCTCTCCGGATGAGATTCGTGCCCGCAACGAGGCCAATCGCAAACGGATGGAGGAAATGATGAAGGAACTCGAGAAGAATCCGGACGCACCGGTGAATTTCGCCAATGCCACCTCTGCCAGGCAGCTGCTGGAGGCCATGGACTGGCTCACGGAGCAGAACGCCAACCCGGCCTCGGAATACTATCATAAGCTGAACCTGGACAAAGTGGCGGCCATGGGGCACTCCTGCGGCGGCAGCCAGGTGCTGGGGATCGCCCACGACCCGCGCATCAAAACCGGCATCATGCTCAATTCCGGTATCGGTGACATGGAAATGCAGGGAGCCACCAAGGAGACCCTGGAGAACCTTCACATGCCCATGCTGTACCTGATCGGCGGCCCCTCGGATGTGGCCTTCCCCAATTCGGCCCTGGACTTCCAGCGCATCAAGAACGTTCCGGTGGTGATGATCAACACCACGGACGGCCATCTGGCCACGTTCTATGAGAAGAGCGGCGGCGCTTACGCCGTGACCGCGCGCAAATGGCTGGACTGGCAGCTCAAGGGAGACAATTCCCAGGCGCCCTTCTTCCTGGACGACGCCGTCCTGCACGAGGCCCAGCCCACCTGGAACGTAGACCGCAAGAACTGGACGCCGGCCGGTCCCGCCCGCAACCCGGGCATGCGCCAGATGTCCCGCGAAGAGATGGAGGAGATGTTCCGCCGGATGAACACCCCGCCCTCGGACCCGACCTATAAAGTAGAAAAGAGGAGCTGCACCAGCGCCGGCAACAAAATCTACGGAGAAGCCTTCATCCCCGTCGCGCCCGGCAAGCACCCCGCCGTTATCCTCTCCCATGGCTACGGCGGCACCCACAGCGGCTTCTATGCCCTGGCCGACAAACTGGCCAAAGCCGGTTATGTGGCCTACTGCTATGATTTCGCCGGCGGATCGCCCCGCAGCCAGAGCGAAGGCCGCACGGAAGACATGTCCATCCTCACCGAGCGGAAAAACCTGGAAGACGTGCTGGAGCTGGTGCGCAGCTGGGACTGCGTGGACAAGAAGAATGTCTTCCTGCTGGGCGAAAGCCAGGGAGGCTGCGTGAGCGCCATCACCGCTCCGTATGTGAAGAAGAAGATCAACGCCATCCTACTCACCTACCCCGCCCTCTGCATCGCGGATGACGGCTATGCCCTGTACCCCACCCTGGCCGATGTCCCCGAGACCGTCAACTTCATGAACATGAATATCGGTAAAACCTATTACGAGCTGTTCTACAAAGGGTACGACATCTACAAGGAACTCGCCGGCTACCAGGGTGAGGTGCTCATTGTCCATGGCACGGAAGACACCCTTGTCAAGCCGGAATACTCCGCCAAGGCCTCCAACCTGTACAAGAATTGCGAGCTGCACCTGATCTTCGGCGCCGGCCACGGCTTCCGCGCCCCCGAGCAGGTGGAACTATACCACGGCTACGTGATGGACTTCCTGCAGCGCCATCTTAAATAAAGGCCCTGCAGCACTTACATTCCTGTCTCACAACATTTTACGCATTTATTGGTGCACGAAAAATTGCACCAATAAATGCGTAAAAAATTAATAATCAAATAGATAAGTGCTGCAGATTACTGCTCCGGATTCACGTAACGGTTCCCGGTCTCTGCCTTCACCGCATCGATAAACGCGGGAGCGTAGGCCGGAGAGGTGCGGCGGCCGGCCACCACCACGCCATTCTCGCTGGGCTGCATGATCTGGTCGTTGTGCTTCACGATCAGAAGTTTGGCCAGCTTGTCCCAGCGTTTCATCATCATGTCCGTATAGGTCTCCGTCTTGGCGGTGAGGTAATCGACCCGGTCGCTGCGAGTCATCTTGGCGGCGCGATCCTCCACTTCTTTCTGGTCTTCGGCGTAGAAGTCTTCCAACTCGCTCTGGGCTTCGCGGAGGTCTCCGATCATGGCGCTCCAGCGGGGATACACCATGTTGGCCACGAAATTGCACATCCAGAAGGCGCTCTCTGTGGAGAATTCGCGGATGTTGTTGTTCTCCCTGCGGAAAGGCTCCGGGACGCGGTTGATGCCACAGTATACAGGGACATAGGCCACCATCGTGGCATCGTCCATGTTGAAATAAGTGACGCCGCCCACTTCGTCGGGCAGCCAGTCACGCATCTGGCACACCATGGTCATGCCGCTCTGCTGACAGCCGATGGGGCGTTCGCGGAACATCTTGGTGCCGTCGGAAGCCTCAAAATTCACGGGCTGGTTGCGATAGGGAGATGCCCAGGGACCGGCGCTCAAGTCAGCGGTCATATCCAGGGCGGTACCCTCATAGTGGTCGCGCATGTCGGCCATCAGGTCGCGGACGCTCAGGGGTTTGTCGGGCTTGATCCAGAGGGGAAGATGGTCCATCTCGGACATGTCTCCGTTGATGAAGGGCAGGTAGCTGTCGATCTCGTCAGTATTGTAATGACGGCGGTAGAAGGTCCAGACGCGGGCCTCGCAGTAACGGATCTTGCTGAAGCTCATGGGGCCGTAAGCCTCGCGGAAGCTGAAGTCCTTGTCGGCACCGTCAAAATAACCCATCTCACGCGCAAAGGAAATGACATCGGCCGAATACATGCAGTCGCCGTCCGGAGTGATGCAGAAACCCAGTTTCTTGTCGGCCTTCCGGGTCTGGGGGAACTGCTGGATGCGGCTGGAGTTGGCATAGGCGGTGATGCAGTCGTCCGGAACGCGGAGGGCCACCCAGACGGCCCCTTTGCGGCCTTTTCCCTTGCCGATGAGTTCCATGATCCAGGCTTCGTCCTTGTCGCAGACGGCGAAGGACTCGCCGGTCTCGTTATAACCGTACTGCTGCACCAGCTGGTGCATGACGGCGATGGCCTCACGGGCGGTGGTGCTCCGCTGGAGGGCCAGGTGCATCAGGGTGAAATAGTCCAGGTATCCCTCGCGGTTCTGGAGCTCCTCGCGGCCGCCCCAGGTGGTTTCCACGATGGTGACCTGATGGTCGTTCATCAGGCCGGCCACGCCATAGGTATAGGAGGCCTGGGCTACCAGGCGTTCCGCCTCGGTGGCAGGGCCCCAGCCCCGCACGGAAATCATTTCACCGTCCGGATGCAGGCCGGGCTGCGAAACGGTCAGCGGAGAAGCGAAACCGAAGCCGTCGCAGTTGTAGGTACACATTACACTCCCGTCTACGGAAGCTTTTTTGCCGACGATGAGGTTGGTGCAGGCGTCCGTGGGGAGAGAAGACGCTGCAAGGAGGGTGGCGAAAGCCAGGGTAAGAATACGTTTCATATAGCAGACAGTTTTCACAAATATAAAGAAAAATTGCAGAAACTGTATGCTCTTCCGGGCATTATCCCAAAGAATGCTCTTTCAAATAGGCGTCGAAGGCGGGCCTGCAGGCTTCCGAAACATGCAGGAGGGCGTCCCCCACCTTGATATCGCCCGACGGCGTGGCACTGGAAATATGCTCCAGGGAGACGATGAAAGAGCGGTGGATGCGCATGAATGCAGCGGAAGGGAGCATTTCCTCGGCGGCCTTCATGGTAAGATGCGTCACCAGCGGGGAACGGGCCGATGCCAGATGGAACATCACATAGTCCCGCATGCCCTCTACATACTGGACATCGGACAGTTCCACCTTCCGCAAGGCACCGTCCACCTTGATGAAAACCGATGATTTCTCCTGTCCGGAAGAGACGGGAGCCTGGGCCTGCGCGGCCGACTCCTTGAGCGAAAACCATTCCCGGGCTTTCTCGGCCGCCTCCAGGAACTTCTGGTACCGGACGGGTTTCAGGAGGAAATCCAGGGCGCTCACCTCGTAACTTTCAAAGGCATACTGCTTGAAAGCGGTGGTGAAGATAATGCGGGTTTCCTGCGGCACCATCCGGGAAAGCTCCATTCCGTCCAGGTCGGGCATCTGGATGTCCAGGAACACCAGCTCGGGCTGCCTCGTCTTGATGGCCGACAAAGCCTCTACGGGGTCGTTGAAAGAAGCTTCCAGATCCAGAAAAGGAGTGCGCGCGATAAATCCCTCCAGCATCTTGATCGCCAGAGGTTCATCGTCAACGACTATGCAGCGAAGCTTGTTCATGCCAGGTCCAGGGTAACTTCTACAGAATAAGTGCCGTCACCGGCGTTTTGCGAATAGGTGTATTTCCCGGGATACAGCAGCTCCAGGCGGCGCTTCATGTTTTCCAGGCCGATGCCGGAGCCGATATGGTCGCTTCCCTGCTTTTCGAAGAGAGAATTTTCGCAGCGGAACACCAGGCGTCCCCCCTCTTCGTGCATCGACACGTTTACGAAAGAAGGATAGCGGGCGTTCACCCCATGCTTGAAGGCATTCTCCACCAGGGAGATGAACAGCAGAGGAGCCACTTCCATGTGCCCCTGGGGCACTTCAAGGTCTTTGGTCACCTGGGTGAGATCGTTGCAGCGGAGGGCCATCAGGTCGATGTAATTGTTCATGAAGTCCACCTCGGAAGCGACCGGCACGGTAACGGCCTCGCTGTCATAGAGCGCGTACCGGAGCAAGTCGCTCAGCTGGCCGATGCTCTCCTGCGCCTTGTCCGGGTCTATCTGGGTAAGGGAGGAGATGTTGTTCAGGGTATTGAACAGGAAATGCGGGTTCAGCTGGCTCTTGAGCCAGGTAAGTTCCGCCTCCGTGCTCTTCCGCCGCTCCTCCTGCATCTGTTTTTCCAAGTTGTTCATCCGCATCACGTACCGGAGCCCTGTCGCCAACAGGATGACAATGGACATCATGAACAGGGAGGCGACCACGCCTATGGCAAAAAAGGCCCACACACTTCCTCGTCCGAAAGCATCGATCACCTCTGCGGGAACCTGGCCCCGGGGATAGAACATATACATGTTCCAGAACACCATGACAAAGCCGTTCACTGCCCAGAACACCCATTTCCGGCTGTCGAACAGGAAGCGGGGAATCAGGTAATAGTAATTCAGACAGTAAAGCAGGAAGAGCGGAAGCAGGGCTCTCAGGGCACCGGAAAGGATGTTCACCGACTGCTTGAAATTTCCGGTCATACTGAAATTGATCACGGCCGGAACAAAAAAGACACCCACCCAGACAATGAGCTGGGTGGTGTCCAGAATATAGTTTCGTTTACTGCTTTTCTCTGCCATCGTACAAATGTAGCAATTTTTTTACATCTGCTGCATGATGGTACCCATGCTTTCGGCAGTAGTGGTGCTGTTGAGCTGGTCTTCGTTCTCGATGGACCGGCGGGCGCGTTTGGTGGTGTAGTTGCCCTGCTTGCCGAAGGTCCAGCTCACCTGGAAGGTTACCTGACGCATCTGAATGGTGGTATCCATGTTGGTGGTGAACCCGTTTCCGGTGGTAGTGCTGCCCATATGCATTTCAAGGTCCTTGGTCAGAGGGAGCATGCCGTTCACGGAAAGGCTCAGGCGGTCGTCAAAGAAGGTCTTGGTGAGCCCCAGGATGCCCATCGACATGCCGGTGGAAGTCCCTTGCAGGTTTACATTGCTGCCCATGGAGATCACATTGGCGCTCAGGCGGAGGTCCCAGGGCAGGGTCTGCTGCACACCGGCCATGATGTTGTAGCTCCATCCGGCATTCATCTGGTCCAGCAGTTCGCTGCGGATGTCATTGTAAGAAACGCCGCCGTTGAGCATGATGCGGGTCTTGTTGGTGGGGTTAATCATCAGGAAGGCGTTGAGGCCGGTGTTGTTGCTCTTGACGATGTTGCCGTAAGTGGTATTGAGAAGGTTGTTCTCGTCATAGAAGCTGTAGGAAGATATGCCGTTTCCGGTGTAGCTGTGACGGAGGGTGGCATTGACCATGACCACAGGGCTGTAAAAGTTGTAGACGAGGGAGATGTTATGGCCGCGCTCCACATCCAGGTCGGTATTGCCGTAGCTGAGGGCGGTAGGATCGGAAGTGTCTACATAAGGATTCAGGTAGGTGATACCCGGGCGGGAAATGCGCATATTGTAGCTGATGCCGATGTTCTGGGTCACGGTGGGGCTCCACTGGATGCTGGCGGTAGGGACCAGGGCGCCATAGTTCACGTCGAAGCGGCCGTCCGTTCCCACGGCGAGCGGCGGGATGGAAGAGTAGGTCTGCCAGGTGTGTTCGTAGCGGGCGCCGGCTTTTACGCCGAAGGCGCCGAAGTTGCCGGAGAGTTCCGTGTAGGCTGCGCCGATCCGGTTGTAGAAGTCATACTTGAGGCTGGAGACAGGATTCAGCACGAACTGGGAGCCGTCCCACAGGTAATCGGTCTGATCGGAGGTATTGTGCCTGTAAATGAACTTGGCGCCGGTGGCTATGGTGAAAAGGGAACCCAGCGGAGTGGTGAAGTCGGTCTGGACGGTATGGTCGGTGGAGCCCGTTACGCCGTCAGTCTTGCGGTCGGTCAGATTCATCCCGGGAATGACCGTACCGCCGAAGGTATTCAGGGTATTATTCACGGACGGAGCGGCATTGAACTGGTAGCTCAGGGTGAAACTGCGGCCGGGGACGTCGGCCCACAGGTGCTGGTAGTCGGCGCTGGCGGATATGCTGTTGCGGGTATTGGTGGATGAGGTGACACCTGAATAGGAAATGGCATCCATTCCGGGGAAGATCATGGAGGTGGAGGAGGTACCGTCATTGGACATGCCGAAGTGCATCAGTCCCACGGTGGCCGACACCAGGTTCAGGGTATCGATCTCGTAGCTGGCGGAGAAGTTGCCCATGACCATCGGGGTACGCATATCGGTCTCGGAGTGCGAACGGGTGGTGAAACCAGTGTCCTGGATACGTTCGATGTCGACGAAGGACTTGTTGTTGAAGTTGTTCATGGCATTCACATTGGCACTGAGGGCGAACTTGCCCTTCTGCATGCTGGTGAACAGGCCGCCGCCGTAGCCGCGGGTCGATGCCATGCCGCGTACGGTGCCGTAAAAACCGTCGGCCACGCTCTGTCCGCCGGTGGCTTCTCGGTTGGTGGTGATGTTGAGCACACCGCCAACACCTTCAGCGTCGTAGCGTACGCCCGGGTTGGTGACCACCTCGATGTTCTTCACGGAAGAGGCAGGCATCATCTTGAACACCATGGAGGCGTTCTGGGACATCATCTGGTTGGGCTTTCCGTCTACGTATACCTGGAAGGAAGAGGATCCGTTCACGGTGATGTTGTCCTGGCCGTCGACGGATACCATCGGCACTTTGCGGAGCATGTCCAGCACGGTGGAGGTCTTGGAATCCACGTCATCGGCCACATTGTAGATCATCTTGTCCACCTCCATCTTCACCAGGGGGCGCATGGCGGTGACGGTGCCGGCCTTCAGCATTTCCACATTGTCCTGTGCCAGGATTTCTCCCAGGTCGATGACTTCCTGGTCGCCAATGGTGAAGCAGCGCTGGATCACCTTGCGGCCCAGGTTGTTGAAGCGCAGGCAGTAATCGCCCTTGAGGGTGAACGAGTGGGAGAACTGCCCCTCCTCGTTGGTGGTGGTGAAGGCAATCGCCTTTTCCGGGTCGGAGGACTGGTAGAATTCAATGACGGCGGCCGGTTCGCCCACGCGGGTGAGCGAATCCAACACGACGCCCTTGACGGTGGTGGAACGGTTCTGGGCAAAAGACATCGTCCCGACCAGTAAAGCGGTAAGAATAACAACTAACTTTTTCATATCTGTCTATTTTTTTGTTTTCTGCTTGTTTCGACAGCAAAATTAGTTTAAAGTAAAAGGGCACGGTCCCGCTTTTCGACCAATGCCCTTTTTTCTTCGACGAACAGGAGTATTCCCTATGGGATCCGGTACGATTTGGTAACGCCTTTCCAGGTGCAGCGGATGGTCCGGGAGGCTTCGTCGCGCGTTACCTTCACCTCTTTGGAAGTGGGAACGGCCTCGATGGCGGAGAAGTCCGTACCCGCCTGAACGGCCAGTTCATATAAGGTATAGTCCAGGATACCGTTCTGGTCGGTGGCGCGCACCGGCTGCTCCGGCGTTTCCAAAAGCTGTCCGCCGGCCATGAACTGTACCCGGGGCACCGCCGGGAATTCCATCTCCTCTCCCTTCCGGGTGAAGCCCAGGCCGATGACATCGCACAGCGGCTCACCGGCAGGGCCTTCCGCCACCAGGAAGAGGGCATGCTTGCCCTTGAGGGCGTCGACCCGCTTGTCCAGGGATACGGTAAAGCGTTCCACACCTGCGGCAACTCCGGCAGGGACTTCCACCTGCGCCACTTTCCGGCCGTTCCAGGCACCGCCTTCCCAAGGGCCGTCCAGCCAGACGCTCACGGTGAAGGGCTTGTCTGTTCTCCTGGTCAGGAAAAGATTGAAGGAAGAACCGCTCCGGAAAGCCTCGAAAGGCCTCAGGCCCAGATTGTTTTTGCCGAGCCCATCAAAACCGAAATACTTGTAGCCGATGATGTCGCCTGCCGTTACGCCGGTGATGTCCATCCGGTTGTCCCAGATATCCCAGCTGTCCTGCATAGTCTCCGGGCGGGACATGTAGCAGGCATAGCCGGCCGAATAATAATTGTAAGGATCCAGGCCATACATGTTGAAGCCTTCGGAGGTCACCTCCGCACCCACATATTCGAGACCGTCAGCTGCCTTTGTGGTAAAACCACCCTTGTAAGGGTCATAGGCGGTAATCCGTACCTGACCACCCTCGGAAACCGGTTTTTCATCGGCTTCCAGACAGACGGGCGCCACCATGGCCTGGCGGGCGAAGCCGAAGCCGCGCGGCGCCCTGTGGTAAAAGATGTACCACTGCCCGTTGATCTGCGCCAGGGAGCCGTGGGTGTTGTTGCCGGCAAAGCTGGTTTCCAGGTGCGCTCCGTCGCGCGACAGCACCGGACCGCGGGCGTCCACCAGCACGCCGCCACTCTTCCAGGGGCCCTGGGGGCCGTCGGCATAGGCATAACGGAGGCAGGCATTGGAGAGGGAAAGCCCGTATTCGGGGCCGGAATGGCCGCTGTACAGATAGATGTACTTGTTGCCCACTTTCCGGAACGACGAGGCTTCGAAGAAGTTGAAATCGGCCAGGTCCTCCCCTTCCGCGACGGCCGGGAACTCGATCTTGGAGTCGTTCCCTTCCATGTTGGCCCAGCGGCGGAACTGCTCCATCTCAGGAGAAAGCTTTGTGCCGGCGGGAATGCTCATCAGCAGCTGGGTGAGCTGAGAGGGCAGCCAGAATTCATAGTCCGTCTTTCCGCCACGCGGAGAATACATGGTATTCTGGTCCAGCTGGGTGGAACTGGAGCGCTGGATGCCCCAGGCGGCATAGGCCCGGAAGCCGATGTTGTAGTCCGGGTCGGAAGGATCGTCCACCGGGTCTACCAATACGCCCGGATCAAAGCCGATGACGCTGCCGGGCAGCATCTGGCCAGCCTCCACGTTAAGCACGGTGAACGGGCCGTCCGGACGGTCTCCCACGGCCACCATCGGCTGATGCATGAGGCTGTGCGGATACAGATAATATTTGCGTGTACCGTCATCCCGGCGATTGACTTCCACAAGGTCCGGGGCATACATCGTACTCCAGGTTCCGTTCTCCTGATAGGTGAAAACGGGGCCTTCGTCCCGCCAGGCGGAAAGGTCCTCCACCGGGGCCGACCACTGCCGGTCGTCCTCTCCGCAGTAACTGTCGAAGCGGACGTCGTGCGAGCCCGTCACGTACACGCGGTATTTCCCGGGATTGTCCGGATCCTCGAACACACGGGGTTCACCGTCAGGCATGTGCTCCCAGAGCGGGAGGTATGGATTGGCCGTTACGGGATATGTAGCTGTTTTTTGGGGGCCGCAGGAGCAGACCATCACCAGCGCCAGGCCGGCAAAAACAAGGATACGCAATTTTGTCATAGTATTTATGGGATTATCTGTCGTTCAACACACAAATATAACTATATTTTTGCCATCTTTGCAAAAAGTAACCGCTATGGCAAGTTCCGGAAAAAGGGTAGAGGCCGTAGATATCCTCCGGGGATTCACGATGGCCTGCATGATCTTGGTCAACAACCCCGGTGACTGGGGGCACATCTATGCGCCCCTCAGGCATGCCGACTGGAACGGGCTCACTCCCACGGACTGCATCTTCCCGGTATTCCTGTTCCTGATGGGCTTTTCCATTTTCCTGTCGCTGCGGAAACAGGATTTCCGCCTTTCCAGGACCCTGGGCCGGAAGATTGTGAAAAGGACGGTGCTGCTCTTCGGCATCGGTTTTCTGCTAAGCCTTCCTTCCGGCCTGATGAGCGGCAATATCCGAATTATGGGCGTGCTGCAGCGGTTTGCCCTGTGCTATCTGGCCGCGTCGCTGCTCGTGTGCCTTGCCGGCAGAAAGCGGCTTGGCTGGATCGCCGCAGGCATCCTGGCAGCTTATGCGCTGCTGCTCGCCCTGGGGCACGGATTCTCCACGGAAGCCGATAATGCCATCGGCTTGGTGGACCGGTCTGTCCTTGGAGAACGGCACATTTACAATGAGTATGGGCTGGATCCGGAGGGCCTTCTGAGCACGATTCCTTCCATCGGCCATACGCTTGTCGGCTTCTGCGCCGCTTCCCTGCTGCTGGAGAGCGGGTCGCGGGAGAAGGGGCTGGTGCGGCTGCTGGTCCTGGGAGGTTCCCTGCTGCTGGCCGGCTTGCTGCTGCAATACGGCTGCCCGCTGAACAAGAAGGTCTGGTCCCCGACTTTCGCCATGGTTACCTGCGGGATCGGAGCCCTGTCGCTGGGACTTCTCTCCTGGCTGGCAGATGAGCGGAAAATACTTCGGCACAGCGGCTTCTGGAAGGTTTTCGGCACCAATTCCATCCTTTGCTACGTCCTCTCCTTCGTGTTCTCCTACCTGCTGGGGTACACACCTCTCGGCAACAGCCTCTACTCCGGGCTTTCGGCCCTGTGCGGCGGGCCCGGCGAAATGCCGTCCCTGCTGTACGCCCTCTGCCATGTGCTCCTGATCTGGCTGCTGGTTCTGCCGTTGTACAGGCGTAGCCTCTTCATCAAGCTGTAGAGCAAAACGAATGGGAGAGGTCCCGGTAAAAATGGACCTCTCCCAAAAGTGTGTCGAATTGTGCCGGCTTACCGGGTGGCGGTAGCGGAAGCAGGGGCCAGGCCTTCGCCGGAGACGGTGAGTTTCACCTTGCCGCCATCGGCCTTCACGATAGCCTGGGCCTGGCCGTAGTAAGTAGTATAGGAGCCGCTCTGGAAGCGTTCTTCGGTGCGGGGCTGGGCGCTGCCGAATCCCAGCAGCTGGCCCCCTTCCACGCTCACCGTAAGCCTGGCATCGCGGTTGGCCCAGATTTCACCGGCACCATCCACCAGGTCGATGTCGAAGTAGAAGACATCGTCAGCGGAACGCTTGGGCTCGGCCGCCACACGGATGCGGACATCGCCTTCGGCGCTCTTCAGGGAGGTGGTCGCCACGACCTTTTCGCCGTCAAGAGCCTCTGCGGTAAGGGTCCCGGGAGCGTAAGGGACGGTGAAGGTGGCCATGTTCTTCTGTACATCCTGCTCGCCCAGCACCTCACCATTGAGGCTCAGGCGCACCTTGGCGGCCTTGGTATAGACTTCCACGGTAGCTTCCTTGCCCTCGCAGCCGGCCCAGCTCCAGGACGGGATGGCATTGGTCCCACGCCAGGCCGCCTTGATGAGTTCACCTTCGCGGATGGGACGGACGGCCATGGAGAGCTTGCCGGTCCAGGTTGCATCGGCCAGAAGGGCCTCGCCGTTGGGGTTGCCCAGGATGTCCAGGGCGCCGGTATCGGCCAGCTTCCAAGGATAAGGCTTGGAGAAGGTCATCATTTCGGCGCCATAGCCCCAGCCGCCGATGCCGACCTCGCCCAGGTAGTCCCAGGAAGTCCACATGAAGTCGCCCACCAGGTACGGGATGCGTTCTACCATCTCCCAGTTGCCGGGGATGTCGATGGGCATCGTCTCGCTGCCCACGACGATACGGCCGGGATGCGCCTCCCCTTCAGCCTCGTAACGGCCCTTGCCGTAATTGTATCCGGCAATGTCCAGGGCATCCAGGATGGGGGTGGTGAGCTGGTCAACACCGGGGCTGAGCAGGTACGGTCCCGACATGCTCTCGCCTACCATGGAGACAATCTGGTTGTAGACGGTGCTGTTCATCTGCCCGCCGCCCATCATGCCGGCAAAAGGAGAATCGGAGTTCTGGGAACCGCCGCCGGCGAAGATGTCGTTGCCGGCAGCCGTGGTAGCGATGATCATCAGGTTGATGCCGCCGGTCACGGGACGGGAAGCGTCCAGGCGGTGAAGTTCATCGATAATGCTCTGGCCCACCTCCATGCCGCCCGGCATGGCAGGTTCGCCCACCTCGTTGCCGATGGAATACATCACCACGGAAGGATGGTTGAAATCGCGGCGCACGAAGGCGGCGATATCGCTCTTGTAATTGTCCATGAACTGGAAGGAGTAGTCGTGGGCGGTCTTGTTGTGGAACCACATGTCCCAGAGCTCGTCCATCACGTACATGCCCAGTTCGTCGCAAGCCTTGAGCAGGCTCTCGGACATGGGGTTGTGGGCGCTGCGGATGGCGTTGAAGCCGTACTGCTTCAGCAGGGCCACGCGGCGGTAGGCGCTTTCCTCATAATCGGCCGAGCCCACGATACCGTTGTCGTGGTGGATGCAGCCGCCCTTGAGCAGCACATTCTCACCGTTCACGAAGAAACCGTCCTTGTTCCAGGTTATCTGGCGAACGCCGAAGGTCTCTTCCTTCACATCGCCGTCATCGAGGGTGACGCGGGCGCGGTAAAGATGGGGCGTTTCGGCCGTCCAGAGCTTGGCAGAGGGGATTTCAATCCGGCCGGGGGCGCCTTTGGCCACTACGCGGGTGCCGTCCAGGATTTCCACTTTGGCCTCGCCGGCATTGTCCGTCAGGTCCACTTCCACCTCCACGGCGGCAGGACTCAGGGAAACGGTCTTCACGCGGACGAACTTGATGTGCTCCTTCGGCACCACGCAAAGTTTTACGGGCCGATAGATACCGCCGCCGGGATACCAGCGGGAGTTGGGGTGCTCGGAGTTGTCCACTTCTACGCGGATGGTATTGGCGCCTTCCTTGATGAGGCCGTCCAACTTGGCAAAGAACGGGATGTAGCCGTAGTCGGCCCCTCCGGCCAGCTGGTCGTTCACATACACTTTGGCGTTGCGGTACACACCGTCGAAGCTCAGGTAGGCGTGCATGTCCAGCCATTCGGCAGGCACATTCAGCGTCTTGGAATAGGTGTACTTGCCACCCAGGTAATAGGCCTCTCCGCCACCTCCGGGGGCATCGGCCGCGCGGGCTGCGCCCAGCATGGCATCGTGAGGCAGGTCCACTACGGCGCTGCGGCCGTCATCGGCGGAGAAATTCCATCCGCCATTGATGTCGGGAACCGATGTTTTGGCCGTGCAGGCACAGGCCAGAACGCCGGCAGCCAGATAAAGGAAACGTTTCATTTGTCAGTTAAAGTTAATGGTTGATTATAGTTCATTCATTGGGATCAGTTTTACAAAAATACGGTTTTTCGCCCGTTTAAGCAAACCGGCGCAGAGCCGGCAGGAGGCTCTCTTCCAGCAGTTCATGGAAGAACTCGGCCTCCATTTTCGGGAAGAGCACGAGGTCTCCTTCTATGCCGATAAACTCTGCATTACACCCAAATACCTGTCCCAGCTGGTACACCAGGTAAGCAGGAAATCAGCCAGTTTTTCAAGCGCTACACCGGGCTCACGCCCAATCAGTACAGGAAACAATAGCTGGCCGGAGGAGAACATGCCTGGACTGCCCGGCTACAGCACCTTGATTTCTGCGGCGGGACGGGCGAACGGGCCGGGGATGGCGACGGAACGGTTGTTGCCAAAGTAGTCCGTGTCAAAAACGATGGGCGTTCCGTCGGGATTCTCAAACGGCTGTTCGGGTTCGAAGGCCTTGCCCAGGGTTTCGGTGCTCACCAGGTTGCCCTGGAAGGAGCCCAGTACGTCGTACAGGTTGGTTTTCAGGTAGAAGGAACCGTCACGCTCCACCAGCTCCACCTGCACAGGCTGGCCGTTCACGAAGCTGCCGGCTTCCTTCTTCCAGGCACGGGCGCCTGCGAGATAGGCATTGCCGCCGGCCCACACGGGCAGATGGCCGAAGTGGGCGCCCATGGTGGCCATCATATTGGCGGGAGCCTCCATGTGGAACTGGGCGATCCATTCGTCGTAGGTGGGATAATCGTCAAATACATACGTGCCGGCGTCGGTGTTTCCCTGCTGCATGATCATTCCCATGTTGCCGGACCCATCGGCCTTTTGGACCGGATAGCCCTGTACGAAGATATTGTTGTAGAAACGGTCGTCGCCGTGCAGGATGCTCATGAAGCCCATGACTTCTGTCCGATGCGGAATGTGGTAAGGCGTGTACCGCTCTTCCTTGTTGCCGTTCACCATGAAGGCCGTGCCGGAACCGATATCTTCCAGGGTGCCCATGCACAGGTTGTGCACGAAGGCGATGCCCTGGGAGGGCATCCGGAGGCTGGTCTTGGAAAGGAGGACGTTATTGTCGATGAGGGTGGGACCGTGGCCCACCTCGATGAAGATGTCCTGGTTGGACATGAGGCTGAAGGCCTGCGGGTTGGAGTCGGGCTTGTGGTTGTCGTGCAGCAGGTTCTGCGTGATGCGGGTTCCCTGGGCCTCCCAGTCGCACCAGATGCCCATGGTGCTGTGATGGATGTGGTTGCGGCGGAAAATGACGTCGATGGCGGCATGCAGCTTGATGCCGGCGATCTCTGCGCCACCCAGCTCCTGCATGTTGTTGATGTGGTGGATGTGGTTGTCCTCGATGATGCTGAACACGCAGCCCATGCGGCCCACGATGCCGGTCTGCTCGCAGTGGTGGATATGGCAGCGGCGGACGATATGGCTGCCCACATTCTCCTTGAGCCAGCCGTGGTACTGTCCGCGGCAAACGGCATCGCGCTCCATCTGGGTGGGGCTCTTCACATACTTGTTGGTGAAATAATGGTCATTGTCCGGGTCCAGGTACTTGCCCAGGGAGATGCCGCAGCACTTGCTGTTGGACACTTCGCAGTCTTCGATGATCCATCCTTTGGACCAGTGCGGGCCGATCATGCCGTCCTGGAAGGCTGCCGGAGGCGCCCAGGTGGTGGCGGCCTTGTCCACCTTGAAGCCGCTGAACGTGATGTAGCTCACGCCCGTCCTGGAGGGGAAGAAGCAGCGGCGGCGGACATTGATGTCCACCTGCTCCTCGTTGGGGTTCTTTCCCTGGAAGTTGGCATAGATCACAGTCTTGTCCCCTTCCTGCTCCGTGTACCACTTGTAAACGGACCATTCCGGTTCCCAGGAGCCCATGTACTTCTCGCCTTTGATGCATTCCTCCAGGGACGTGGTCTCATAGAGGGCGCGGTCGTTCAGGTACACGGCCCCGGTGTGCTTGTTGGGGACCATGAAGTACCAGTCTCCGTTGACGATGGTGGTGTAGGGGTTGTAATCCCCGAAGATGGCGTTGTCAACCCGGCATACCCACACGTTTCCCTGGTAGGGCTCCCAGGTCTTGATCACCTCTGCGCCGGTGATTTCCGCGCCCAGGGGTTCCATGCTCTTGTAGGTGATGCGGGCTTCTTCCGTACCGGCATTCACCGGGTCTACATATTCCCGGTACACACCGGGCGCTACCAGCACCAGATCACCGGGCCGGGCCACCTGGGCCGCGTCGTTGATGTGCTGGAAAGGGTGCTTCTGGGACCCGTTGCCCCCTGCAGGAGCGTTGATGTCCACATAAAGGGTCCGGCTTTGTTCACTGCAAGCCGCTGATGCAAGAATCATAGTAAGGAGATATAGGATTTTTTTCATATATAAATGCTTTGCTGCAAAAAATAGATTTTTTCAATCGTTTTAGCAAACATACCGTGCAATCCACGGCGGGTAATCCCGGCGCAAAGTGCTACTGAACCTGGATCTGCTCCACGCCGGGGGTGACGCCGCTGCCGTTGAAGGAATCGACCCGGAAATAGTAGGTCTGTCCCTTGGAGAACAGGCCCAATTCTTTTTCGGGAGCATCGGTCTGGCAGGTCAGGTACAGTTCGTCGGGATCGGCGCCCCAGCGGAGCACGTAGCCCTCGGCCCCCGGCACGGCAGGCCAGGAGACCTTGATCCGGCGGGCATCGGCCCCCCTTTCGGCCTTGAGGCCGGTAACCGCGGCGGGCTTGTTGCCGGGAGCCAGGCCGAAGACGCGGAGGTCGAACAGGGAGAATTTCCCGGTCACCGGAGCGCTGCTGGTTACGCGGACGTAACGGGCCTTCACGGCCTTGTCCAACACCAGCAGTTCGTGCGGATTGTCGGCGGTGGCGCCGGTCCGGTCAAAGACCTGCTGCCATTTCTGTCCGTCCCTAGAGACTTCCACCACATACCGGTAGGGCGTCTTGGGTTCATCGGCCTTGTAGAAGCCGAAGCCTTCGTCGGCAAAGTTGGGCTGCACGGCATTCACCCGGCTTTCCTGGCCAAGGTCGATGCAGAGCCATTCTCCGGCATCTCCGGTTGCTGCGCTCCACCAGGTTTTGACGGTATTGTCCCCTGCCTTGGCGGCTTCATGCCCTTCCAACTGGCTGGAAGCAGAGGCCGTCTTGTGGATGGAAAGGTCCATCCAGCCCGTCCAGGGGGCGTTTTTGGCGAAATCTACCGGGCCGTCCGGCAGCACATACGGATAGTCCGACCACTCGGTGAGCACATAGAAATGGCCCTTGGGGGTCATCACGGCCGGGAAAAAGCCGATCCGGCGCTCAAAGTTCATCCGCTGGCTGATCACCGTGGAGGCCACATGCCACCAGTTGCCGTGCTTGTCCTGGAAGGTGTCGCCGTGGCCGGCGCCGGTCATCCAGCCGCCCGGCTTTACGCTCACGGGAGAGTAATCGGCATGCTTGAAGGGGCCCAGTGGGCTGTCGCCCACATACAGGCCGTCGCCATAAGAGTCGTACTCCGTTCCGGGAGCGGCGTAATGCAGATAGTATTTCCCGTTGTATTTGAAAACATTGGGGCCTTCGTTATAACCGGGCTTAGCCATTTCGTTGCGGTCTCCGGGCTGCTCCCAGCCGTAATCGGCCTCCCTGTGGGTAATCAGGACGACTTCCTTCCCGACGGGCGCGAAACCGTTCTCCGGATCCAGCTGGATACCGCGGATCACGTCCACGTCGCTGCAGCCCCAATAGAGATACACCTTGCCGTCCTCATCCGGGAAGAGGTCCGGATCGTGGCCCGTCCGTTCCGGGGCGTCCGGGTACAGCACCAGCTTGTCCGTCACCAGCTGCCAGGCATCGCCATCGTCGGGATCTGTCGTTTTGTACAGTTCGTTGATGTCCGAGACCATCCAGTATAGTTCGTCCTTGTACACCATCACCGTAGGGGCGTACAGGTCGATGGGCAGTTTGTCGCAGGGGATGTACGTCCAATGCTGCATGTCCTCCGAGCTCCAATACCCCTTGCTCTTGGAAGGGAACAGATAGTATTTGCCTTGATAGACCTGCACCACCGGGTCGGCCGCCTCGCGAGCGCTGTTGCCATCGGCCGAACGGCTGCGGATCATGGCGATCGTCCGCTGGATCATATCCGGGGTCATCTGCACCAGGTACTCCGGCGGTATGCTCTTCAGCACTTCTTCATCCGTTTCCTCCGGATGGAAGGAATAGTTCAGGTCGACGGGATTGGTGACAACGCGCGAAACAGTCACTTTATCTCCGCATCCGGGAAGCAGAAGAAGCCCGGCGAGAAGGAATGAACAGAGGGTCTTTTTCATAGAAATGGCGGTTAAAAACGTGGCAAGTTACAGAAAAAAAACGCCATTTCAAAAAGAGCCGCCGGCTACTTGGAGCGAGTCTTTTCTTTCAGATGGTCATGCGAGGGAAATGGACCGAGGATGTCTTTCAGCCGGCGGCGGCGTTCCTCGTAATAGGCATGCCGTCCGGGATTCTCAGGGAACCAGCCCCGCAGCACCCGCATTTCCTGCGAAACCATCTCGTGGATACCCCAGAAGCCGGAGAAGGCCACCACGCCAAGCAGGATGGAGACAGTTTTATGGGCCACAAACAAGGAGGCCGCCGAACACACCAGGCCGATGACGAGGAAAACCCACCAGCTCTGCTTCCCGAAATGATATTCCATCTTGATCACGAAGGGATGGAAAAGGCCGATGGTGACAAAAACGGCCGCACCTATAAGGATTCCGCTGAAATTCATAGTATCCGATTTAATCCGGCCACAAAGATCGGCATAAAAACCGGCATTTTTTAGCAGATGTCCTTCTTCCGTTAGGATTTTTTCACCATCGGCACAAAGGAACGCACAATGGCAAGTTTTTGCTATCTTTGCACTATGATGAAACGATTGCTGATTCTTATTACTATGCTGGTACCGATGCTTGCCCCCGCACAGGAGTTCGGCCGGCATTTTACCGACAGTACGCTCCGGCTGGACTATGTGTTCTGCGGAGACGTGAACCACCAGGCCATCTACTTCCACCAGGCATACCGGGGCGGCAGCTGGGCCGGCCGGCGGCACAACCTGGCCGAACCCGCGCTCCGGGGCAACGGGCAGGTACAGGTACTGGACCCGGACAGCGGGCAGGTGCTGTACGCCAACAGTTTCTCCACCCTGTTCCAGGAATGGCAGGCCACCGAGGAGGCCGCCCATGTCCAGAAAGCCTTCGAGAACTGTCTCCAGGTGCCCTTCCCCCTGCATCCGGTAGATATTGAGGTGACGCTGCTGGACACGCACGCCAAGGTCAGCTCCCGCATCCGCCACCGGATCGACCCGTCCGACATCCTCATCCGTCCCCTTGCCGACAATGGCCTGGAGACCCGCCAGGTACGGAACAGCGGTGCCCTGGAAGATGCCATCGACATCGTGATTGTTTCGGAAGGCTACTCCTCGGCCGAAAAGGAGAAATTCTTCCACGACGCCAGGCGGGCCGATGAAGCCCTGTTCTCGCACGAGCCTTTCACCTCCTATCAGGGCCGGTTCAACGTGCGGGCGGTGTTCGCCCCGTCCGAAGACAGCGGCGTGAGCATCCCCGGCAGCGGGCAGTGGCGCCGGACGGCCGTGAGCTCGCATTTCGACACCTTCTACAGCGACCGTTACCTGACGACATCGGTCCTGTGGACGCTGTACGACCTGATCGGGACCATTCCCTCCGAACATGTGATTGTGCTGGCCAACACGGCCAAATACGGCGGCGGAGGCATTTACAACAGCGTCACCATCATGAACAGCGACCACCCTACCTTCGTGCCGGTACTGGTGCACGAGTTCGGCCACGCATTCGGCGGCCTCGGCGACGAATACGCCTACGGAGACAATCCGGAGACCATGTACCCCGCCGACACCGAACCCTGGGAACCCAACCTCACCACCCTGGTGGATTTCGGCGCCAAATGGGCCGACCTGGTCCCGGAAGGCACGCCGCGGCCCACGCCCCTGGACAAACTGGAAGAAAAGGACGTACGCCGGATCTGGAGCACCCTGAGTGCCGATGAAAAAGCCACCCTAAACCGCAAAATTGGCGTTTACGAGGGTGGCGGATATCAGATGCAGGGCGTTTACCGGCCCGTGCAGGAATGCCGGATGCGCATCAACGAGTGCGAAGAATTCTGTCCTGTCTGCTACCGGAGCATCGTGCGGATCATCCACTATTACACGTCGATCTCCAACGACTGAACGCCCGGCCTGTAAGGGATGAACTTGCTTCCTCCCTTTCCGGTGCTATGGATGGTGAGGTCGTATTCGGCCCCGCGGAAACGGCGGCGGATACGATACGTGCCGATGGGGATGCAAGGCTCTACCAGCAGGCCGTCGAACTGGGGCTTGATGCCCAGCAGGGCCTCGCTCACGGCCTTCCAGGTCCAGGCGGCCGTTCCCGTCAGCCAGCTGTTCTTGCCTTCTCCCGGCCTGACGGCATCCTTTCCGGCCACCATCTGACAGAACACATAAGGTTCCACTTTCCGCAGTTCCTGGTCTTTTCCGAAAGCGGGAGTGATTTTGCGGTAATGCCTCCAGGCGTCATCGGCCCGGCCGGCCATGGCTTCTCCGATGATCACCCAGGGATTGTTGTGGCAGAAGATACCGGCGTTTTCCTTGTAGCCTTCCGGATAAGAACTGATCTCTCCGTATTCGGGCAGGTATTCCGTATAGGCAGGGGTGTTGAGCACCAGACCGTGCTCGCACTCCAGGTATTTCACGGCAGAATCCAGGGCTTTGTCGCAAAGGCCCTCGGCTGCGCCGATCCGGGCCATGGTGCACCATCCCTGACTCTCGATGAAGATTTTTCCTTCCTTGTTCTCCGACGAGCCGATCTTCCGGCCGTAGTAGTCGTAGGCCCTCAGGAACCATTCGCCGTCCCAGCCGTACTGTTTTACAGCCTCTTCCATCCGGGTCACGGCTTCCCGCACTTTCGCGACATATTCCGGCGTCTCTCCCACGGAGGGATGTTCCAGCAGCTCGGCAAAATCGCGCCCTTCGGCTACGAACAGGCCGGCGATCATCAGGGATTCGGCCTTGGAGCCTTCCGTCTTGTTCTCGGTGGTCTGGAACGATTCGTCGGGATTGTCGGAGAAACAGTTCAGGTTGAGGCAGTCGTTCCAGTCGGCCCGGCCGATGAGCGGCAGAGCGTGGGGCCCAAGGTTGTCCGTCACGTGGGCGAAGCTGATTTTCAGGTGGTCCAGCAGGGAGACTTCCGTCCCAGGCTTGTTGTCGAAGGGCACCTTTTCCTGCAGGATGCCGAAGTCACCGGTTTCCCGGATATAGGCCACCGTACCGAAGATAAGCCACAGCGGATCGTCGTTGAAGCCGCCGCCGATGTCGTTGTTGCCCCGGCGGGTAAGCGGCTGATACTGATGGTAGCAGCCGCCGTCCGGGAACTGCGTGGCGGTGATGTCCAGGATACGCTGCCGGGCCCTCTCCGGAATCATGTGCACGATTCCCGCCAGGTCCTGGTTGGAATCGCGGAATCCCATGCCCCGGCCGATGCCGCTTTCGAAATAGCTGGCGCTGCGGCTCATGAAGAAGGTAATCATGCACTGGTACTGGTTCCAGATGTTCACCGTCCGGTCCAGTTCCGGCACGTCCGAGGCAACTGAGAAACGCCCCAGCAGGCCGTCCCAATAGGTCTTCAGCGCCGCGAAAGCCGCATCCACCTGCTCTCCGGTGGCAAAAGAGCGCATCATCGCCAGCGCCTTCTCCTTGTTGATGACCTGAGATGGCCGATCGGGGTCGGCCATGACGGTGACGCCATTCCCGGCTTGACCGGGCATCACCACGAATTTCTCCTGCGGCGGATTCTCCACATAGCCCAGGACAAAGATCAGTTCCTCCGAAGCGCCCGGCTCCAGGGAAAGGTCGAACCGGTGCGACGCCACCGGGCTCCAGCCGTGGGCCACCGAATTGCCCGAAGTTCCGGCAAGCACCTGCTGCGGCGCATCGAATCCGTTATACAGGCCGATAAAAGATTCCCTGTCGGTATCGAACCCGTCGAAAGGACGGTTCACGCCGTAGAAGGCATAGTGGTTCCGGCGTTCCCGATACTCCGTCTTATGATAGAGGACGGAGCCTTCCACCTCCACTTCCCCGGTGGAGAGGTTCCGCTGGAAATTCTCCATATCCGTGGAAGCATTCCAAAGGCACCATTCCACAAAGGAATACAGTTGGACCTGCTTCCGCTGATTTCCCGTATTGGTCAGCCGCACCCGGTGCAGCTCGCACCGGTGGCCGATGGGGACGAAGAAGAGCACATCGGCTTTCAAGCCGTCCTTCCCGCCCACAAGGCGGGTATAGCCCATGCCATGGCGGCATTCGTAGAAGTCCAGCGGGGTCTTGCAGGGCTTCCAGCCCGGGTTCCAGAGGGTGTTCCCGTCCTTTATATAGAAATAGCGTCCGCCGGCATCCATCGGCACGCCGTTGTAGCGGTAGCGGAGGATGCGGCGGAACTTGGCATCCTTGCAGAAGCAGTAGCCGCCGGCCGTGTTGGAAATGAGGGAAAAGAAGTCTTCCGTCCCCATATAGTTGATCCAGGGCCAGGGGGTGGCCGCCTCGGTGATCACATACTCGCGGGAAGCATCGTCAAAATGTCCGTATTCTTTCATAAAAAACTTGCGTATCTTAGAATCCGCTTCAAAGATACGCAAGCTTTTTGTTCCGGACAAGGGTTTTCCCTTACTTGCCCAAGTAGATGAGCTTCTTGGTCTCAGGATCTCTGCGGTACTGCTTGAAGAAGTCCCACATGATGCGGGCGGTCGGCATGAAATTCCAGTGTCCGTAGTTTACCACCGCCACCATCTTGATAAGGGGCATGTTGCCCTTGTAAAGTTGGCCGGACTCGATGACGATGTCGTCGCCCTTGCCGGTATGGATGGTCTCACGGTCGCGGAGCTGCTGGCCGAAGATCGGGTCTACGGAGAAGTCCATCTCGCTCACCACCGGCATGCCGTTCATCTGCTCATAGGCGTTCCAGGCATTCAGGTAGCTGTTTCCGCGCCAGTTGTCAGGGGTCATGTACGGAACGGTGGTATCCTTGGTTCCGAAGACGGAGCAGTAAGGGACCTCCACGGCGCCTCTCTTCTGGGTGGCTTCGTTCCAGATGGAGTGGAAACCGGGGAAAGCGCCCATGCCCAGGCCGCCGAACAGAGCACCGGAATGGCCGCCCACGGCGGTGAACACATGAGACTTCTTGACGCCCAGGGCGGTGGCTGTCATCGACCCGGCGGAAAGGCCTTCTGCGTAAACGCGGGAAGGATCCAGCTGGGGATACTTGTTCAGGAGGGTGTAGATCACCGTTTCAATGCCGTCGTGGCCCATGGCCTGGTAGTTCCGGGTCCCCTGCCATTCCATTTCCACCACGAAAAAGCGTTCCTCGCCGGCCACCTGCAGGAAACCGGACGTTTCGGCCTGGGTGCGGGGGTCGTTGGCGTTGCCGTGCAGCAGCACCATCACGGGGACGCTGTGCTCCGGAGCGCCTTCCATCAGTTCCACCGGCCAGTATTCGTACCAGAGCTGCTTGGGACCGTCCTGTGCCTGCGGGCCGAAGCCGACAGGCTGCTCCACCACGATCCGCTTGATGTTCATGGCTTCCCAGTCGGTGTAAGGTTCCAGCTCGTAAGAGCCGTACTGGCCGAACTGGGCGCCCTCGTAATGGGTGTGGTTGTAGTTGTTGTAACGGAAATTGCGGCCAAGGATCTGCTTCCAGGCATCGGCGAAGATATCCTTCAGGGAAGCCTTGGCGTCGGGATTCACCACCACCTTGAGGAGAGGCTCGGCGGGATGGGCGGCGTTGGCCGCCTGGTAGGGCTTGGCCACCTTGGCGGCATTCTTGCCGGCCACATAGGCGGGAACGCCGGCGGCATCCACCTCCTTGCCGGGCTTGCCGCCCACCGTGACGATACCGGCGATATGGCCAGCCGCCTTGGGAGCGATCACCTGGTTCACGAACGTGGCGCCCTCTCCCAGGCCGATGACCTTGAGGTTGCCGGGGCCGCGGTTCTTGTTGAACATGGTGACGAAGATGTCAAAATCCGAAGCAGCATACTTGGCGCCGGTAGGATTGATCACGATCACGCTGCCGAAATTGTTGTCCAGCACCTGCTGCATGTCCAGGCTGGCGACCAGCGCTTCCGCGGCGGCCTGGTCCAGTTTTCCGTCCGGGAATACGAAGAACATGGGGGCGTTGTTGAAGGAACGGCCCTGGGCCTGCGTATCACCGCCGTAGGTAAACGGGGAAGCGGCCCGCTTGGTAAAGATCACATTTTCAGGATCCGGATCCTGTACCCAGCGGCGTCCCATTCCGGGGACATTCTCTCCTTCCTGACGTCCGCCGGGCTGTGCGGCGGCGCTCAGGCAAAGGGCTGCGGCCATTGCGGCCAGAAAGATTCTTTTCATATCTGATGGTTTTTGGTTTTTCCAAAAGCAAAAATAATATTTTTTACCAGTTGCCGCTTTTCGTTTTCTGCAAAAGACTTATCATTTTCATTATTGACAGAAGATTTGCCAAAAAATAAAGTTATTTCCGCACTTACCAAAAAAAACAAAAGAGAAATCGACGTATCTTTGTGCAGAAACCCAATAACCAACCGATATGAAATGTAAATTCCTTCTCCTTCTGGCCGGCCTCGCAACGGGGGCATCGGCCCTTGCGCAGGACTACTCCAAAGATTTCCAGAATCCTCCGCAGGAAGCCCGCATCCGTGTCTGGTGGCACTGGATGGACAGCAACATCTCCAAGGACGGTATCAAAAAAGACCTGGACTGGATGAAAGCCTCCGGTATCGGCGGCGTGCAGCAGTTTGACGCCGGCGGCACCATGATGGGCGGAGGACAGACCATCGTCAAACGCCTCCCCTACATGCAGGACGAGTGGAAGGACGCCTTCCGCTACGCCATCAAATACGCCGATGAGCAGGGCATGGAAGTGGCCATTGCATCGGCCCCTGGCTGGAGCTCCACGGGCGGTCCCTGGGTGAAGCCCGAGAACGCCATGAAAAAGCTCACCTGGCGCACGCTGGAAGTGACGGGCAATCCCAAGGCCAAGAAGCCGCAGGTGATCACCCTGCCGGAGCCTTTCACCACCGTGGGCAAGTTCCAGAATGCGGGCGCTGCTGGCAGCCTCTCCACGGCCCCGGCCGATGTCGCTCCCTGGTATAAGGACGTGGCCGTTGTAGCTGTCCGCATCCCGGACGCGGAGAAGACGCTCGCCCAGCTGGGCGCCAGCGTCACCACCAGCGGCGGAGATTTCACCGTGAGCCAGCTCACCGACGGCGACCTGGCCAACGGCGCGGAGCTCCTCACCAATCCTTCCGGCACCCACGCCTGGATCCAGTACACCTTCCCGGAAGAAGTTACCATTAAGGCCCTCACCCTCGTAGGTGGCCCCGTACGCGGCCAGTGGGCTTCCGAGGCCCCTTCCTACAACAACATTCTGCAGAGCAGCAAGGACGGCGTCAAGTGGGAAGATGTCTGCCGCATTCCCTCCGGCTCCGTGGCCCAGCAGACCATCGACATTCCGGTGACATCGGCCAAATATTTCCGCCTCTGCGTGGCCAATCCGGTAGCAGACCGCACTTACGCCGCCTACGGCTACAACATGCCGGCTCCGAAGGGTACCGCCATCCATGAGTTTGTCTTGCACACCGTGACCAAGGTGAACCACGCCGAGGAAAAGGCCGGATTCGCCGCCCCGCACGACCTGCTGGACAACCCCACTCCGGAGACCGACGCTCCCGTCCTGGAAACCATCGACCTCACCGCCCAGTGTGTGGACGGTGTCCTCACCTGGAACGTCCCCGCCGGCAACTGGCGCATCTACCGCTTCGGCGCTTCCCTTACTGGCAAGCAGAACCATCCGGCTCCTCCGGAGGCCACCGGCCTGGAAGTAGACAAACTGGACGAAGCCGCCTGGATGGACTATTTCCGCCAGTATATGGACATGTATAAAGAGGCCGCCGGTGGCATGGTCGGCCAGCACGGCATCCAGTACATCCTCACCGACAGCTATGAGGCCGAGCAGATGACCTGGACCCCGGAAATCGCCGCCAAGTTCACCGAGCGCCGCGGGTACAACCCCGTTCCCTGGTACCCTGTCCTCACCGGAGAGATTGTCCAGAGTGCCGAAAAGAGCGAGAAATTCCTCTTCGACTGGCGCGAGACCATCGGCGAGATGTTCGCCGCCAACTACGACCGCATCAACCAGATTGCCAAGGAATACGGCATGAAGGGCCGCTATACCGAATCCCATGAAAACGGCCGCGTCTATGTTGGCGACGGCATGGATCTCAAGATGACGGCCGCCGTTCCCATGAGCGCCTTCTGGATGCCCCTCACCGGTGGCGGTTCCACCCTCGCGATGGCCCAGGCCGATATCCGCGAATCCGCCTCCACCGCCCACGTCTATGGCCAGAACATCGCTGCTGCAGAATCCTTTACGGCTGCCGGCCTCAGCGGCAACGCCTGGAGCTACTATCCCGGCAATCTCAAGAATATGGCCGATATCGCCATGTTCAGCGGCATCACCCGCTTCGTGATCCACGAGAGTGCCCATCAGCCCTCCGACGCCCACAAGCCGGGCCTCGGCCTGATGATCTTCGGCCAGTGGTTCAACCGCCACGACACCTGGGCGCCCTACGCCCGCTATTGGGCCGACTACCTGGCCCGCAGCTGCTACATGCTCCAGAGAGGCCATTATGTAGCCGACGTGCTCTGGTATTACGGCGAGGACACCAACATCGCCGGCATCTACGGCCATGAGCTCCCGGAAGTGCCCGAGCAGTATTCCTACGACTTTATCAACCCCTACGGCCTCCTGAACGTGGTTTCCGTGAAGGACGGCAAGCTGGTCACCCCTTCCGGCATGCAGTATAAGGTGCTGGTGCTGGGCGAGCACTGCAAGGTGATGAGCATCGAGGTGCTCCGCAAACTGGACCAGCTGGCCAGGGAAGGCGCCGTGATCGTGGGCCAGAAGCCCGAGAAACCCGCCGGCATGACCGACTGCCAGGCAGAATTCGACCGTCTGGTGGCCGACATCTGGAACGCAGGCCGCGCCAACGTGCACACCACCCAGCTGAGCCGCCTGCTCGCCGACACCGTGGAACCGGACTTCCAGTACACCTGGCCTTCCCAGATCCGCTTTGTCCACCGTACCGATGGCAACAAGGAAATCTACTGGGTACGCAACTTCAGCGACGAAACCGCCTGCCCGCAGATCATCTGCCGTGACGGAAAGGGCGTCTGCACCGTGCTGAATCCAGAGACCGGCAAGGAAATCCAGGGCGTGTACAAAGACGGTGTCCTCAAGCTGGAGGCCAACCAGGCCCTGTTCCTGGTGTTCGACAAGAACGGCGCCGCCAAGCCCGAATACATCGCTCCCAAGACCGCCGGCACCCTGGCCCTTGACGGAGCCTGGAACGTTACCTTCGAAGGTCTGGGCGCACCGGAAGGCAGCCGCACCTTCGCCACGCTCTCTTCCTACACCGAGTCCGAGGAACCGGCCGTGAAGTACTTCTCCGGCATCGCCACCTATACCAACACCTTCACCCTTGGGAAGAAGGACAAGGCCGACGGCCTCCGCATCGACCTGGGCAAGGTAGGTCAGATGGCCGACGTGTTCATCAACGGCGAACACGTGGAATTCCTCTGGAAAGCCCCTTACAAGGTGGACTGGACCGGCACGCTGAAGCCCGGCAAGAACACCATTGAAGTAAAAGTGGTGAACACCTGGCCCAACCGCCTCATCGGCGATGCACAGCCTGGAGCAGCCAAACTCACCTACACCACCATGGCTTTCTACAGGGCCGATTCTCCCCTCACCCCTTCCGGCCTCATGGGTCCGGTGGTCCTGGAAAAACTGGTAAAATAGGCCCGTAATCCAGAATCGTCGTTCCGTCAACCGATTATAAAAACCGACCGGCAGCAAGTGTGCCGGTCGGTTTTTTCAGTGTCGCTTTTTGACTGTCTTTGCCGCCATGAAGAAGACAACGGTTCTTATCCTTTCTGTGACGGCCGGAATCAGTTACCTGTTCTAGTATTCGTACAGCTTGATGCGGAATACCTTTACGCTGCCTTTGCTGAATACGGCGGCGCCGATGGCCGTTTCGTCTCCGTTCAGGCGGTGCTCATAGAGGGTTCCGTCCGTATCTTCGCGGATTTCATCGACCGAAAGGAGGGCGACCGTTTTCTTACCGCCGTTTTCGGCCGGGCCGATGGAGAGGGTTCCCCCGCCGATGCCGCCCATCACCAGGAATTCATCCTCCGCGTACTGGAGCACCAGCACGCCAGTAGCCGTCGAGGACTGGTTGTCAGATACATTGGCCCGCACACCGGCCGTAGCTTCGAACTGGTCGAACCGGGAAGGCATCAGCGACAGGCGGTATTTTCCCATCACGACACTGTCGGAGGTGCGTCCATTGGCAGGGTCCAGCAGCAAGCCGGCCCGTTTTCCGGTGCGGATATCTTCCATATAGCGGGACAGCACCTTATAAGTAATGTCGTAGGAATGGTCGGAAGGATCGGCCGAGAGCATGGCTCCACCGCCGTCGATGCCGAAAGGAGAATAGCAGAGCGGCATATACCGGCCGAATGTATAGAAAGCCCGGGCGGCGCCGTCCGGTGAGGAGGTTGTTTCCGGGATAAACAAAGGGTTCCCGTAAGAAGAGAACGTACTGCAGACCCAGTCATAAATACCAGTGGCATAGATGTCCGTGGCGTAGATGTCGATGGAAGGGGCTGCCGCCCGCCAGATGTCGAACAGGTGGGCCTGGGCTCCGCCGGAAGGATATTTTCCCGGCTCCTGGCCGCTCTGCTGCTTGATCCAGGCATTCACGAACAGAGGCAGGTTGTATTCTTTCTTTCCTGCCGCCCCGATATATTCCACATAGGTGGCGTAATTCCAGGCATTGAACAGTTCCTCCGTGAGGGCGGGATAGGTGTCCTGCCAGGACTCGCCCAAAGCAAGGGTTCCAGTGCCGAAAACTTCTTCCCAGGTGCCGGAAGTGCGGTTTCCGCCTCTTTCCCAGGCAGCGGCCACAGCCGGATGCAGGGCTTTCCTGTTAGCTTGGAGATACTGGATCAGGGCCTGGGGGACCTTCCCTTTGAAGGCCTTTTCGGCCAATGAAGAATAATCCCGCTTGGAGCGGTTTTCCCCGCCCATGTACGAAGCCATCATGTCCAGGGAGCCCATTTCGTTCTCCACCTGCACCAGAATGACCGTCCCGGCCTTGTCGTAGTCGCGGATATGGGCCATCATGGCGGCGAAGGCCCTGGCATCGGCTTTCATGCTGGCAGTGCCGAGGGCCGACAGATACGGGGCCGTGGCACCGTCGGAGAATTTGGCCATCGGGAAACGTTTCCCGTCTTTCTTTACCCAGGCGGGTACATAGGTAGAGACGCCGTTCTTCCAGGAACCGAACCAGAGGACCGCCAGGCGGAGGCCCTCTTCCCGGGCGCCGTCAATCATGGCATCCAGGATGGAGAAATCCCATTTCCCCTCCTCCGGTTCCACCAGTTCCCAGCTGATGGCGGCAATGACGCTGTTCAGGTTCTTGGCCTTCATCCGGGCCCAGACATCCCGCTGGTTCCGGACACTTCCGGTGGTGGAGTTGTGCAATTCGCCGGCAAGCATCGTAAACGGTTTTCCGTCGACGAAAAGCTGGCCGTCTTTGTACTGGGAGGGCTGAGCCGAAGCCGTCAAAGCGGCCATGAAAATGGAAAGGATAACAATAAGAAGCTTCATAATCCGGTTATTTATTCCCTACAAAGATACCGTTTTTTCCTGAATTGAAGAGGTGGTCCGGACACCACGGATCAGAAGATTATTCTGACGGAAGGTTTTTGGACGGGGCAAATTATGCATTTTTTCTACAATCCATGATTAAATTAGACAAATATTTCTATTTTTTTCGGTCTCTTGTTCGAAATAACCACATTCGCTAACTTTGCAGAAAAATAAACGAACTTATGAGCAACCGTAAACTCCACTTCGAGACCCTTCAGCTGCATGTTGGACAGGAACAGCCGGATCCGGCGTCGGACGCCCGGGCCGTCCCCATCTATCTGACATCGTCCTACGTTTTCCATAATTCCGAGCATGCCGCCGCCCGCTTTGACCTCAAGGACCCGGGCAACATCTACAGCCGCCTGACCAATTCCACGCAGGACGTGCTGGAGAAGCGGATTGCAGCCCTGGAAGGCGGCGTAGGGGCACTGGCCGTCGCCTCAGGGGCCGCTGCGGTCACCTATTCCATCCTCAACATCACCCGCGCAGGCGACCATATCGTATCGGCCAAGACCATCTACGGGGGCACTTATGACCTGCTGGAGCACACGCTGGTCCCTTACGGAATCACCACCACTTTCGTGGATCCGTCCGACATGGCCAATTTCGAAAAGGCCATCCGGCCCGAAACCAAGGCCCTCTTCATCGAAAGCTTCGGCAATCCCAACTGCAATGTCATTGACATCAAGGCGGTTGCGGATATCGCCCATGCACACGGCATCCCGCTCATCATCGACAATACCTTCGCCACGCCGTACCTGCTGAGACCCATCGAATACGGGGCCGATATCGTAGTGCACTCCACCACCAAATTCATCGGCGGACACGGGACCACCATCGGCGGCGTCATCGTCGATTCGGGGAAATTCGACTGGAAGGCCTCCGGCAAGTTCCCGCAGTTCACGCAGCCCGACTACAGTTACCACGGAATCGTCTTTGCCGATGCAGCCGGTCCCGCCGCCTTCATCACCCGCGCCCGCGCTATCCTGCTCCGAGACACCGGCGCCTGCATCTCCCCGGTAAGCGCCTTTATTTTCCTGCAGGGACTGGAGACCCTTTCCCTTCGCGTGGAGCGCCATGTGGCTAACGCCCTGAAGGTGGTAGGCTTCCTCTCCGGACACCCGAAGGTAGCCAAGGTCAACCACCCTTCCCTGCCCTCCCACCCGGACCATGCCCTGTACCAAAAGTACTTCCCGGAGGGCGGCGGGTCCATCTTCACCATTGAAATCAAGGGTGGCAGGGAAGAAGCCTTCCGTTTTATCGACTCGCTGGAAATCTTCTCCCTCCTGGCCAACGTGGCCGACGTGAAGTCCCTCGTGATCCATCCCGCCACCACCACGCATTCCCAGCTGACGGAGACCGAACTCAACGAGCAGGGCATCTACCAGAGCACCATCCGCCTGTCCATCGGCACGGAACACGTAGACGACCTCATCGCCGACCTGGACCAGGCCCTTGCCAACATCTGATTCGGAATAACCGGTATAATTCGCTATCTTTGTATCCTTAACAATAGGGATATACCGCACAATGGCAAAGCAAAACATCTACCTGGAATCCAAGCCCCGGTACGAAATCCTGGACGGGCTCAGGGGCGTGGCCGCCCTGATGGTGATTATCTTCCACCTTTTCGAGACCTACGCCCACGGGGCATACCAGCAGACCATCAACCATGGTTACCTGGCCGTAGATTTCTTTTTTATCCTCTCCGGTTTCGTCATCGGCTATGCCTATGACGACCGCTGGGACAAAATGACCACCTGGGGCTTCTTCAAGCGGCGTCTGACGCGCCTGCATCCGATGGTCATCATGGGAACCGTCATCGGCGCCTGTCTGTTCTTCTACGGAAGCGCGGAATTCCCGGCCATCGACTCGGTTCCCGGGTGGAAATTCCTCCTCTGCTTTGTCATGGCCCTTCTCATGATTCCAGCCGGTCCCAAGCTGGACATCCGGGGATGGGCGGAGACCAACTCCTTCAACGGCCCCAACTGGACGCTGACGCTGGAGTATATCGGCAATATCCTCTATGCTTTCATTTTCCGGAGGCTCCCCACCGTGGTTCTCTGCATCCTCTGTGCTCTGGCGGCTGTTCTGACACTGGACCTTACCATGGGCTGGGATCTGTTCGGCCTGTTTCCCGTGCAGGATTTCACACGGCCGGACGGGACGGTTGTACAGTGGGGCGGTCCGCAGTATCATGTGAAAGGCGGCTGGTCGCTGACGGCCCAGCAGATCTACATCGGCTTTACCCGGCTCCTTTATCCGTTCCTGTGCGGCCTCATCATTTCCAGGATCCTTCCCAAATACCGCACGCAGAGCAATCCCAGCGGCAGTCCGTTCCATGTGAGAGGGGGCTTCTGGTGGGCAGCCCTGGCCCTGGTGGTTATTTTCAGCATCCCCTGCATCGGCGGAGACGACGGCGTCCCGAACGGCCTGTACCAGGCGGTGATGATCCTGGCGGGGTTCCCGCTCATCGTCCTGCTGGGGGCGGGCAGCAAGACCACCGATGCCTTCAGCACCAAGGCCTGCAAGTTCCTGGGAGACATCTCCTACCCCATCTATATCACCCATTATCCGCTCATCTATATGCACATGGGGTGGTACAAGACCCACCAGGATGCCCCGCTCTGGGTACACATCACCATCTCGGCCGGAGTGGTCATCTTCTCCGTCCTGATGGCCTACGGCCTGCTCAAAATCTACGACGAGCCTGTCCGCAAGTGGCTTACGGAGCATTGGCTCAAGGGTAAGAAAAGATCCTAGACGAGCGAAAGCGCCACGTCCATCATTTTGGTGAAGGTATACTGCCGCTCTTCCGAGGTGGTCACTTCGCCCGTGAGGATATGGTCCGAAATGGTAAACAGGGCCATGGCCCTGTTGCCGGAACGGGCGGCGTTCATGTACAGGGCAGCCGCTTCCATTTCCACGGCCAGCACACCCATCTTCATCCACTTGTCCCCCTGCGGATTGTCGGAATAGAACACATCCGAAGAGACCACATTGCCGACCTTGTAGCGGTAGCCGAGCTTTTCGCAAGTGCCCACGGCCGTTTTCAGGAGGTCGAAATCTGCAATGGGAGCGAACGTGCCGGGCAGCTGATACTGGGCGGCATAGTTGGAGTCTGTACAGGCGCCCATCGCCAGCACAAGGTCTCCGATCTGCAGGTCTTTGTGGTAGGCACCCGCCGATCCGATCCGGATGATGGTCTTCACGCCGTAGAAATTGAAGAGCTCATAGGTGTAAATGCCGATGGAAGGGATGCCCATTCCATGCCCCATGACGCTCACGGGCTTACCCTTGTAGGTACCGGTAAAGCCCAGCATGCCGCGGACGTTGTTGAAAAGGGCCGGATTCTCCAGATAGTGCTCCGCCATGAATTTGGCCCGGAGCGGGTCGCCTGCCATGATGACAGTCTGGGCAATTTCCCCATACTGTGCCCCGATGTGAGGTGTAGGTGTGTTACTCATAGGGTTATAGTTTATCGTGTTCATTCTTGGTTGCATACAAAGTTAGGGAATAATCCTTCCTTTTACAAATCGGCTGTTTCCGTCAAAAAAGGAGGGACCGCCTTTGCTGCAGTCCCTCCCTCTTTCTGTATGCCGGATTACTTGCTCTCCAGGAGCTTCACGGGGCCGATGAGGCCGGATTCCTTGAGCGGGTAGTCGGCCGGATAGATGGAGGCCACGCCCGGAGTGGTGCAAATACGCTCGGGAGCATTGGGCTGGTTGTCGCCCACGAGGCGGTTGACCCAGAGGTCGGCCACCTTGATTTCCAGGGTGTTCTCCCCAGCCTTCAGGGCATCGGTCACATCCACCGTCCAGGGTGCTTTCCAGGCAGTACCGCAGTACTGGCCGTTCACATATACTTCGGCGATGTTCTTCACCTTGCCCAGGTCGATGATGGCACGGCCTTCCAGCTTGTCGGCAGAAAGCGTGTTGCAATAAGTGGCGACGCCGGAGAAGTACTTGATGCCGAATACATCCGATTCGGAGAGGGACTTCAGCTGGGCGAAGACAGCCTCGGCGGGAGCACCGCGCTTTTCCTGGAACTTCACCGTCCAGGGCGTGCTGACCGTAAGGACCTCTTTCCGGACGGGGGCAGCCACGGTATGGGAAGTCTCGCCCTTGCCGGAGAAGACCACGAACACGGCATCGTTAGGGACCAGGTGCAGGTCCACCTCGGTGCGACCGCCCGCTGCCCGGTAGGAGACGTCCTCCATCTTGCCGGTATCGGCATGCCACACAGAGGGCTTCAGCCCAGAAACGCGGAACGACAGCGTAACGTCACCGCCCTCGGAAAGGGGCTTGTTGATCCAGTAGACCTGGGCCTCGCCGCAGTCGCGGTGCAGATAACGGAAGCTTCCGTCGATGTTGACATCGGGACGGACGCCGATTTCGTTAAGGACCGCGAGCATGTCGGTGGACTCGTGGACGTTGGCACGGCCGCTGTCCCAGATATCCTTCACGAGGGCTGCGAATTCGGCCGGATCGTCATTGAGCGAGGCGGCGTGGGCAGGGCGGACACCGCCCAGCTGGGCACCGGCCTTGACCAGCTCGGCAATCTTCCGGAGCACGTCCGTGGACATGTAGTCTACGTTGCGGTCCATCCAGAGGAGGCGGTATTCGGTCTTTCCGGTACGGGCCTGCAGACGTCCGTCCTTCGTGGCAAGGATCTCTTCCTTGAGGGCAGTGGGGTTGCAGTAGTCCCACTCGTAGCCGGCAGGGACGCCGCTTCCGCGGCTGAACTGGGCCGTCACATTGGAATCTTCACCGTAATAATAGAGGACATCGGCCACATTGAGGCCTACGGAAAGGAGATAGCTGGTGCGGGAGATGTAATCCACCCAGGCGCCGGCCATTTCGGCCCAGGTCTCGTGACGGTTGAACCACTGGCCGATGATTCCGCCCATGCCGATGCCGGGGACGGTCTCGCGCGGCTGGTGGGCGCTGAGGTGCACATAGAAGCGGTTGACGCCGCTGGCAAGCTCCTGGTCGGCCGTCTCTTTCAGGTCTTCCGGAGCATACTGGTACTGGAGCTGGTCACCCCAGGTGGTCATGGACTCGGCAGCCACATAGTTCTGTCCGTAGATATGGGCGACGGAAGCGGACTCGCGGAGGTCGGCCTCCTGGTTCACACGGTTGATCCGGCCGTCCGGGCCCTTCGGAAGCCACGGGGATTCCACCCACATGGCACCCATCGGGACGCTGGCGGTCCGTTTGACATCCATACCGTCCACCACGTAGGCACGGCCGCCTTCGTGGGACTCGTAATAACCGCCCACCATGCCGTAGTCCTTGCGGATGATTTCGGTCAGCTGGGCGTAGCTGTCGGCGATGAGGTCGCCGATGGTCTCGCGCCAGTCATGGAGGAAGCGCTCGCTCTCATCGGCCGAACCGATGATTTCGCCGGCCAGCACGGGCATCCAGGCCTTCATGTCGTAGCCGCTCAGGCGCTGGAAGCTTTCCAGCATAGCAGGCGTCCAGTTCTCGTTCTCTGCCTCGAAGCTGTCGGTCAGGAGGTAGCGGATGCCCTTGTCGCCCAGGTAACCCTTCGTGGCGTCGCGGTAGGTGTCGAGATAGACGTGGATGAAGCGGGAGAAGGCGACGGGGTCCATTTTGTCCACTTCCAGGCCGAGGGCTTCGTCGGAAGCCGGATGGTTCACCTCGCCGGTGATGGACCAGGCGAAGCGGTAGATTCTCCATCGGCCCTCAGGGGCGTTCCAGCGGAGACGGCCGGAAGCGTCCACCTTGTCGGTGAGGTCGATGACATCATTGAGGGACGGGAATACTTCGTCAGCGGAAGTCTTGGTGGCGGAGGCCATCAGGTTGTTGGCGGCAGTGAAGCCGGCCTTGTCTTCCGCACGGTCGATGCGGCTGGAGGGCCAGACGACGAATTCGGAAATTCTGGTTCCCGCAGGTGCAGGAGCTGCCGCAGGTGCGCCGCCCATGCCGAAGGGATTCCTTCCGCCGGCGGGACGGGGGCTCGGATTCTGGACGGCAAGGCGGAAATACTTCGCCGTGGTTTCGGGGACGCTCATGGTCGCCTGTACGGAACTGCCTCCGCGGACGTCGCAGATGCGGGTCCAGGTCTTGCCGTCCTGGCTGCATTCAAGGGCGTTGGTGGCAGGTCCCATGGGCATGCCCGGATATCCGCCGCCGCCCGCTACGCCGACAACGGAGAGCGAACGGACGGTCACCGCCTCGGGGAATTCATACTGGATCCAGGCGAAACCTTCCTTGCCGGGAGGCAGGATGGCGCCGTTGGTCACGTCGTTGTCCGTGAGCATGGCGAGGGTGAAATCGCCGCCGCTTGCCGTCACCTTGGCATCCAGCGGAGAAACTGCGTCCTGCGGAAGTTTCACGGCCATGACGGCGATTTCACCGCCGGCCTCGCGGGCATTCGGGTCGAAGCTGCGGCCGGAAGGAGCACCGTTCTGGAAGGCTCCGATCTTGGTGAAAGAAGGCGGGAGCTGCACGTCAACATCGCCGCCGTTCACTTCCAGGGTCCGCCAGACCAGCTTTTTCATGCCTTCTTCCGAGGTAACCCAGGGGCCTGCGGTGGCGCTGAAGCCGGCGCAGGACGGAACGCCCATCTCAAGGTCGAGGGAATCGGCCAGACGGGAGGCAAAATACAGACGGTCTTTCCAGACATCACTCATATACTTGGCCTCGCCCTGGCTGCCGCCGAGGTTGAACTGGTGGAAACCCACGATGCCGACGCGTTTGAACCAGTTGAAATCGGCCCGGATGCCGGATTCGGTCACATCATCCCCCATCCAGTGCCACCAGACACGGACGCTGGATTCTTTGGGAGGATTCTGGAACCCCGCCTGGAGCTCGCTGAGGGAGACCTGGCGTGCAGGGCCCTTCTTTTCGCCGCAGGCGGTCAGCGCTGCCGACAGGGAAAGGGCCGCAAAGAGAATAACTGCTGTTTTTTTCATATACGGAAATTTAGTTAGTCATTTTACCGATACAAATTTAAACAGCTTTGCACAGAAAAACCTTCCAGCATCTTCAATTCACCTATCACAATCTTCTTTTTGACGATGCTGACCGGGAAGGGACTGCCGGAGGCCGTGGGTTTTCAGAAGTCTTTCCGTTCCGGCAGATATGTATCGATCAAACCTTGCAAGTATTCGCCGAAAGGACCCTTGCCGTCATGGATTTTGCTGATCAGGAACACCATCTTCGCCACAAGGAAAGGGTATAGCTTCTGCACTTCTCTCTCCAGTTCTTCCGCAGAAGATGTCCCGAAATAGACCGGAGCGAAAGCCTTCCAATGGGCCTTGAGCGCCGGAGGATCAAGGTGGAACACTTTCCGGGTCCGCTCCGCACTCAGGGAATTTGTTGCATGGTACATCATGCACAGATCCCACTGCGGCACGCCATAGGCGAAGTCTCCCACGTCAATCCAGAGCTCGCGCGTGCCGTCCGTGATGATGTTCCCGATATGGAGGTCCCCATGCAGGCAGGTGGTTGTCAGGGGAACGGTATCCAGGAAGCCGAGAATCTTTTTCTTGCAGGTGTCGGGCATCTGCTCAAACTTCAGGACCCAAGCCCTTACAACGTCCCTCATATCAGGGAGTCTTTCGGTATCGGCCTGCGTCTCATGGATATGCCGGGCAAGGATGGCAAAGCGCTCTGACAGCGGGACCAGCTGTTCCGGTTCCTGGGAAATGATTCGGGTAAAGGAACGTTTGCCGGGAATCAGTTCGTATTCTGCCCCGTAGCGTACCCCGTCCGTGACCAGCCGGATGGGTTTGGGCGTAGGGAGGCCGGAATCGTACACCACCCTGCTTATCATGAACTCATGCTCGGAAGTCTCTGCACCAAAGCCTTTCATGAAAAGCTTGGCAAGGCTCTTCCCGTCTTTGTGATTATAAGTCAAGGAGGTCCCTCCTTCTCCGGTCTGGATGTAATCCTCCAAATTGATACATTCGTACTGCATCTTCTTCAAGACTTCAATTCTTGGACAAAGATACGACATTCTTCAGGAAATGGGAACGGAACAGCGGGCATTTATAAGGAAAGTGTCACCCTGACATCCCCCTCCCCTGCTTTCAGAAAAGACTTCAGGGCATCCAGGGAGCCGTATTCCATTCTGCCGATGCGGGTGTAGCTCCATGCGTTGCTGCCATAAAACAGGACGATCTGGTTGCCGCTGTACAGGACTACATCTCCTGCCTGCGTAGTAATCTGCGAATTGCCGGCCGGCAGCGACCGGCCCAGCGCGCCTACCTTTTCAAATCCGCCATAATCGCTGGCCGTATACGTGATGGGCGCTTCCCGAAGTGCCGCGACGAGCGTTTTTGTGGCGTCATTGCTTACTAAAACAACGGGGATCGTGGCCCCGGAGATGGTTATCTTAATCTTGTCAGGCATCTGTGATTCTTCTTGGGGTTCTTCCTGCGGCTCCCGCGTGCCGTCAGGCTGGGAGGCCTTTATGCAGGAAAGCAGAGAAAGGAGCAGCAAGCCCGCCCCCATCCCTGCCAATAACTTGAGAAAGGTTTTCATTTTTACTTCAAATTCTCTTTGAAGAAGGATTCCATCTTGTCGTATGGAATCACGCCGGCCACATCATCATAAAGGTCCACATGGGAAGCGCCGGGAATGATGAGCAGTTCCTTGTTTCCCTCCTGGGCACTCACGCCCTCCACATGCTTTCCCGTCATGCGTTCAAAGGCATACTCGCTGAAGTAGCGGCTGTGGGCCCTTTCGCCGTGGATAAGGAGTACAGGGTTCTCAATTTCGTGCGCCCAGGCCAGCAGGGGCTGGTTCAGGAAACTCTGGCAGCCGATGACGTTCCAACCGTCGGTAGAGTTGCCGCTGCGCCCATGATATCCGCGCGGGCACTTGTAATAGGCGTGGTAATCCTTGACGAACCAGGGGGCATCCTCCGGAAGCGGGTCGATGACGCCGCCGGCGCGGAGGTAAACTCCGCTCTTATAGTCCGCCGTACGCTGGGCGGCCAGGGCCTTGCGCTTCTCCATCCGCTGGGCAGGCGTATCCTCGCTGGCGAAATACCCCTCCACGTTCACCTTGCTCATATCGTACATGGTCGATGCCACGGTGGCCTTGATGCGGGGATCCAACGCCGCCGCGTTGACGGCCATGCCGCCAAAACCACAGATGCCGATGATGCCGATGCGCTCCGGGTCCACCAACTCGCAGCAGGACAGGAAATCGACGGCGGCAAGGAAATCTTCGGTGTTGATGTCCGGCGAGGCCATCCTGCGCGGTTCTCCGCCGGATTCACCGGTGAAGGACGGGTCGAAGGCGATGGTCACGAAACCCCGCCCGGCCATGTGCTGGGCATAGAGTCCGCTGCTCTGCTCCTTCACGGCTCCGAAAGGGCCGCTCACCGCGATGGCAGGGAGTTTGCCATCCTGAGCGCCAGCGAAGGATCCCGGCACATACATATCGGCCGCCAGTTCAATGCCGTAGCGGTTGTGGAAAGTGACCTTGTTGTGATTTACAAGCTCAGATTTCGGGAAAGTTTTGTCCCATTCCTGGGTAAGGCTTTTCGGGTTCATCTTGCATGTTTTTGCAAAGATAGGCCGATTTCGGGTTATCGAAGCAACCTATTTTTGCCCAATATACACCAATATCGCAGAATTTTGGTATATTTGAGCGATTTTTAGCCGATATCGCCAAAATGAAGAACATTCTGCAGCTGTCAAATCCCAATGTCTATGCATCCTTTGTCCATGCTCCGGTCCTTCATCCGCTGGTGAGTATCGTCCATTACGATGAGGTGTCTCCCATCCATACCAGCCTCAACAACTACGGCGTCTACGCGCTTTTCATTCAGCCGGAATTCCCCAAGCTCCTCACCTATGGAATGAAGATGTTTGATATGTCGGACGGTTCCATACTGGCCATTGCACCGGGGCAGGTCGGCGGCAAGGAAGACAATGGAGAGTTGGTCCAGGTGAAAGGATGGGCCCTGCTATGGTCTCCGGAGCTGTTTCATGGAACAGATTGGGCAGAACGTATCCGTCAATATCGGTTTTTTTCCTATTTCTTCATGGATTCGCTCAGGATGACATCAGCCGAATGGGGACGTATCTCGCAACTGCTGGTCCAGATGCGCCATGAACTTCAGGAAAGCGAAGACACGCCGGCACTGCGGGCGCTGATCCTGGGTTATATCCACCTTATCCTGGAATACTGCAACCGCATCTACCAGCGTCAGTTATCCGCTGAAGAAAAAGGATCGTCGGATATTCTCAAGCGATTCCACAGGCTGCTCGCAGATTATTATGCCGATGGCAGACAGCTGGAAGCGGGGGTCCCTACCGTGGCTTATTGTGCCTCGGAACTGGCCTATTCGGCCCGGTACCTCGGCGACATGATTCACAAGGCGACGGGCGGGACGGCCATCGGCTACATCCATTCATTCATCGTGGAACAGGGAAAGAATCTGCTGATGAGCGGGCACAATGTAAACGAAACCGCCCGCTTGCTGGGCTTTGAATACGCCCACCATTTCGGGAGGATCTTCAAAAAAGTGACGCAGATTTCTCCGCTGGAATTCCTCGGGAAGAAGAACAATGCCGAACTACCGGCAGATTAAAGACTTCGCATCATGAGATTCGAGCATACCGACAGGCCAGGCTTCTGGCTCGGGTTCATAGACTTTTTCACGGCAGGGATCTTCTTCCTCGTATACATGCCGCTCGGCGGGCTGCAGGACGAGCTGGATGAAATCCTTGGCCGGAGGACGCAGCGCTATTGGGCGGCCTATTTGCTGGGCATTCCCACTCTCTTTGTCTATACGCTCATCTGGATGGCCCGGATCGCCGAGGAGCTGAAGGCGAAAGCCATAGCGCTTGGGATTGAAGGGCCATACACCTCCTGGTGGCACATGTTCGGCTGGAATGTCTTCGGCCTCCCCCTGATGGGCCCTGCCGTCGCCACGTGGCGGTTCTTCGACACGCTCAACAAGATTGAGAAGAAACTCAACGCGTGAGCATCGGCTGCGCAGAAAGGGATTGGAAATCGTTTTTTTGCGCTTATCAAGACAAATGGGCAGGCATGCTTTCGCAGAATCCGGAAAATGTTTAACTTTGAGCATAAATAATCCATTGATATGGCAGATCATTGCTGTCCACTAAAAGTTGTGGACGATTATAATAAGGTTTAACATTTAAAACAAACTAAGTTCATCAAAACTATTTTGCTCTTTGACAATATTGTTGTTAGGTATACCAAACAGTTCTTGGAGAGGCGTAGTATCTGT
>JAFUWW010000029.1 GCA_017471085.1 Bacteroidales bacterium
AGAGGTTCTTGATGCCGGTTTCCTTCATCTTCTCCAGGAGATAGTCCGTGATGTCCTTCATGCGGGCCTCGTACTCGGCGATGTCGTCGCAGTCCTCTACCAGGTCGATGTCATGGAAGCAGAAATACTCGATACCCAGTTTCTGCATGATCTCGAAGCCGGCATCGGCCTTTGCCCTGGCGCGGCAGTAGGGGCATTCGCCCTTGTCCCATTCGTAGGAGCGGGTCTGGCCGCCGAACGGGTCTGCGGAGGCCTGTCCCAGGGTGTGCCACCATGCCATGGCGAACTTGAGCCAGTCCTTCATGGGCTTGCCCATGACCATGCGGTTTGCGTCATAATAATGGAATGCAAGGGGGTTCTTGCTCTCGACTCCTTCGAAAGGAATCTTCCCGATAGTGGGGAAATACTCTTTTGCCATAGTTTTATGTGATTAATGTAACTGTTTTTAAATGTATTGTTTCCAGCGCTCGTAGGCTTCGCGGTATTCCTGTTCGTGGTTCGGGACGATCACGTCCAGCCTTTCCAGGGTGGCGAAGGCTTCGCGGTTGTCTTTGTAAACTCCTGCGCCGATGCCGGCACCCTTGGCGGCGCCCACGGAGCCGTCGGTGTCGTACAGTTCGATGGTGGCGCCGGATACGCCGGCGAGCGTGTCACGGAAGATCTTGGACTGGAACATGTTGGCCAGGCCGGCGTGGATCTTGTCCACCTTCAGGCCCATGGCTTCCATGATTTCGATGCCGTACTGGAAGGAGAAGACGATGCCTTCCTGGGCGGCCCGGATGAGGTGGCGCTTGTCGTGGCGGTTGAAGTTGATGCCATGGATGCTGCAGCCGGTGTCCCTGTTCTCCAGCATGCGTTCCGCACCGTTGCCGAAAGGCAGGATGGACACGCCGTCCGAGCCGATGGGAACCTCTGCGGCCACTTCGTTCATATCGGCGTAGGAGATGCCGGCGGGAGCGACGTTGCGGCGGATCCAGGAGTTCAGGATGCCGGTGCCGTTGATGCACAGCAGCACGCCCAGGCGCGGATCTTCCGCCGTATGGTTCACATGCGCAAAGGTATTGACACGGCTCAGCGGGTCGTAATTCACCTGGCCGATGACACCGTACACCACACCGGAAGTGCCGGCCGTGGAGGCGATTTCTCCAGGGTTGAAAACGTTGAGGCTGAGAGCATTGTTCGGCTGGTCGCCTGCGCGGTAAGTGACGGGGGTCCCTTCTGCCAGGCCCAGGTATTCCGCCGCTTCCCGCGTGAGCGTACCCTGCACGCCGAAGGTGGGCCTGCGCTGGGCGAGGATGGTTTCGTCGAAGCCGAAATACTCCAGCAGTTCGCGGCTGGGCGTATTGGTGCGGAAGTCCCAGAAAATACCCTCCGACAGACCGCTGACGGTGGTGCAGACACTGCCGGTCAGGCGCATGGCGATATAGTCGCCGGGCAGCATCACTTTCCAGATGCGGTTGTATACGTCCGGCTCGTTCTCCTTCACCCAGGCCAGTTTGGCGGCGGTGAAGTTACCGGGGGAGTTCAACAGATGGGGGAGACAGTAGTCTCTGCCCAGTGCCTCGAAGGCTTTCTGGCCATAGGGAACGGCGCGGGAGTCGCACCAGATGATGGACGGACGGAGTACGTTCAGGTCTTTGTCCACGCACACCAGACCGTGCATCTGATAAGAAATGCCGATGGCCTGGATGTCTTTTTCCGTAAAGGATTTGCTCTGCAGGGAAGCCTTGCGGCGCACCTGGTCCAGGATATCGTCCGTAGCCAGTTTCAGGTTGCCCCACCACATGGCGGGATCCTGCTCCGCCCATCCCGTTTTCTTGGAGATGATGGGCGCCTCAGACTTGGGATAGAAGGCTGTTGCAACGCATTTTCCGGTTTCGGCATTCACCAGGGATGCCTTGACGGAGGAACTGCCGATGTCATAACCGAGTAGGTACATGTTAAAAGGTTTTAGCGTTTATAGTGCAAAGGTAGTGAATAATCTTATAAAAAACAAAGGGACAGGCTAAAAAGTAAGCCTGTCCCTTGGATGGAGTGCGCAAGATGCTATTCCATATAGTAGAGCTTCAGCGGAGTGTAGCCCTCGCCGGTGGAGTTGCTCTCGTTGGAGAAGCGGTAGTCGCTGCTCCAGCTGATGTTGCCGTGGCTTCCGTCGTTCTCCCAGATGATTTCCTTCACAATCTCCCAGTTCGTCCAGCACCCGGTCTTGTACGCGCAGGTTCTGGGCGAAATGCTAAATGGTTTTATATAGCGAAGATAATAAAAATAATAATGGTGAAAATATTAATAAAAAAATTTCCTTTTTGATAGCATGAAAAATACAAACAGAGAGCGATTTATGAAAACCGCTCTCTGTTTCATGTCCTCCGGAACCGGCTACCGGGCTTCTGTGTATTTATGCAGGGTGGCACGTACGGCACCGGGCCCGGCGTACAGTTCACGGACCATTCCTTCAATCTGTCCTCCCAGGCCGGCCTCGTACAGGTTGAGCCCGAAGACATCGGCCCTGGAGAAGAGTTCCTTCAGGCAGGAATAGTCCTGTTCCGGCCGGCCCACCTCCAGCGGGGCCACGATGGCCTGAAGCTGCTCGAGCATCGGGTCCGGCGACGGCTCGAAGGGCGTTCCGTCGTCCCGGATGCCTTTCAGGTAGCGGGCATATCCGGCCAGGGTCAGGGGAATGAGCACCAGGTTGGACATATCCAGCCCGCGGGCGATGTATTTCTTGATGGTCTCGCCGAAGCGGATGGGCAGTTTCTGGCTGGTGTCCATGGCGATGCGCTGCGGGGCGTCCGGCATGAAGGGGTTGGGCAGCCGCCGGTTGATGACGGCGCCGATGAATTCGTACGGATTGAGCACAAGGGGGTCGGTGACCACCGGCATGGCCTCTATATAGCCCAGCTTCTGCACGAAGGGACGGAGGTCCGGATCCTGCATTTCGGCCGATATGAGCGTGTAGCCCAGCATGCAGCCGTAGATGCTCATGGCGGTGTGGAGCGGATTCAGGCAGGTGGTCACCTTCATCGTCTCCACCTTGTCCACCGTTTCGCGCGTGGTGTAAAGGGCGCCGCCCATCTCCAGCGGAGGCCGTCCGGCGGTGTAGTTGTCTTCGATGACCAGGTACTGCACCTCTTCGGCGTTGACGAACGGGGCGGTGAAGGTGTGCTTCTGCGTCTCTATGTATTGATTGTCTTCGAATCCGTCGGCCTCCAGGAGCTCTTTCACTTTCTGGTGCGGACGGGGCGTGATCTTGTCGATCATCGACCAGGGGAAGGTGATCTTCTTTTCGTCCCTGAGCCACTGCAGGAAAGCCTCGGGCACCAGGCCATCCTTCACCCAGCGCTCCGCATAGGCGAAAACGCCGGCTTTCACCTTGTCGCCGTTGTGGGAGCAGTTGTCCATGGACTGGACGGTCAGGGGGAACTGGCCGGCCTTCCAGCGCTCAAACAACAGGGCCGTAACCTTTCCCATGGCGAACACCGGAGAGAGTCCGCGGGCAAGGTCCGCCTCGTTGAATCCGTACCCCTTTTCCGTGATGGTGAAAGAAATCATCTGCAGCGACGGCGCCTGGAAAATCTCCACCAGCCGCTGCCAGTCGGGGAAGGCATAATCGGCCTTGAGGGCCTCTGTGACGCTGGCAATCACTTTTTTGCCGATGGTGCCGTCGGAGCACAGGCTTACCGCAAGCGACAGGTTGCCGTAAGGGGTATAGGCCTTGTCGATGACCTCGAAGTCGAAGGTTTCGGCCACGATGACGCCGCGGTCGTATTTCCCCGTATTGAGGGCGTCGTTGAGGAGGGCCGCCGGGAAGGCCCGGAAGATGTTTCCTCCGCCGAAGTGCACCCAGGTGGGCTGGGCTGCGGTCTTCTGCCGCACGGCCTGAATATCGAATGCAGGGAGCTCATAACCTTTCCGCTCCCACTCTGCGGCATTGAAACGGCCGCTCAGGATGTCTGTCAGCTTCATATCAGTCGAAAAAACCGGGTTGTTTGTATTCAATGCCCAGCTCGCGGTCTACCGTGGCCAGGATGCCCTGTACCTGCCCCATGGCGAACATGCGGCCCAGCAGGGTGTAGCCGGCATTGTGTCCGTGGCTGGATTCGTCCATGATGCCGCCGGGCTCGTCGGTGAAAGTCATGCCGTGGTCCACGCGCATGGGCAGCTTCGGATTCTCCTTCTCGAAGATCCGGCACAGCTGGATCAGATCGGCCCTGCCGCCCAGGTGGGAGGCTTCGGTGAAGTCGCCCGTGGGGAAGATGTGGCAGGAGCGCAGGTGGACGAAATGGGTGCGGGAAGCGAATTTCTCCGCCAGTTCCACTACGTTGTTGTAGGCCCCGGCCGACAGGCTGCCGGCGCAGAAAGTGAGGCCGTTGTGCTTGTTGGGGACGGCGTCCAGCAGCCACTGGATATCCTCTTCCGTGCGGACGATGCGGGGGAGCCCCAGCACCTCGATGGGCGGATCGTCCGGGTGGACGCACATGTTCATCCCGTATTCCTCGCAGGTGGGCATGATGGCTTCCAGGAAGTATTTCATGTTCTCCCTGAGCTGTTTTTTGCCGATTCCCTTGTACAGTGCCAGGAATTCGCGGAATTTCTGCACGGGGGCCTCGTCATTCTCGGAGAAGTTGCCGCTGACGAATCCCTGGGTCTTGATGATGATGTTCTCCACCAGCTGGTGGTCTTTCTCCGGGGTCATCGTCTTGGCAAGGGCGTCGGCCTCTGCCAGCACGTCCCGTCCTTCGCCGTAGCCGTCGGGGAAACGGAAGCGAGCCCACTCTTCACGGGCGCCTTCGCGTTTGAGGATGTAGATGTCGAAGTAGGCGAACTCCGCGTAGTTGAAATAGAGGTTCGTGCTTCCGTTGGGATTCCTGTGGAGCAGGTCGGTCCTGGCCCAGTCCAGCACCGGCATGAAGTTGTAGCAGATGCAGTGGATGCCCTCTGCGGAGAGGTTTCTCAGCGATTCTTTGTAGACTTCTATCTGATGGTCGCGGTCCGGTCCGCCATATTTGATGGTCTCCACCACCGGCAGGCTTTCCACCACGCTCCACCGCATCCCGAAGCTCTCGATATAGGTCCGTAATTCATGAATCTTCTCACGGGTCCACACCTCGCCGAGGGGAACGTCGTGCAGGGCGGTGACGATGCCTTCCACCCCGATCTGGCGCAGCATGGCAAGGGTGATTTTATCCTTGCGGCCGAACCATCTCCATGTTTTTTCCATAATATAAGTATCTGTTTTAGTGATTCGGGCCCCAAGTTACATAAAAACGGGCAATAAAAAAAGATGTTTTCCAAATATGACATTTTATGTGTCAAAAACAACAATTTTGGTTGATTTTTTCAATGGACTGAGACATTTGTAACAGGATTCGTGAAGAAAATGAAGTAACTTTGTACTTGTGGAAAAGCAAAATAAAGTATTTTTGTGCATATAGAGCATCGGATTATGAAGAAATGTATCATTCTGGCCTTCGCCCTGTTGTGCATGGCCTGTACCCAAGCTCCGGTCCGTCTTCCTGCCGTTTTCTCGGACCACATGGTGCTCCAGCGGGACCGTCCGGTCCCCGTTTGGGGCTGGACGGCCCCGGACGCCAAGGTCACCCTTTCGTGGCAGGAGAGCCGGATTGTCGCCAAGGCCGACGGCAAGGGCTTCTGGCAGGCGGAACTGCCCGCAACGCCCGCCGGCGGTCCGTATTCGCTGCAGGTGAACGGCACCCTGGTGGATGATATCCTGGTGGGCGACGTGTTCCTCTGCTCGGGCCAGTCCAACATGGAACTGCCCGTGAGCCGCTGCCTGGATGCCGTGGCGGAAGAAGTGAAAGGCTATTCCAATCCGCAGGTACGTTACGTCAAGGTCCCGCTTGCCTATGACTTCGACGGCCCGCAGGAAGACCTGCCCGCCTGCAAGTGGGAGGTGCTGGACAGCGACAGCACAGCCATGGCCTGGGGGGCGGTCTGTTATTTCACCGCCCGCTACCTGAGCGAAAAGACCGGCGTTCCGGTGGGCATGGTGAATTCTTCCGTGGGCGGATCTCCCATCGAGGCCTGGCTCCGCGAAGATGCCCTGCCGGACTATGCCCTCAAGGAGCTGCGCCTGTTCCAGGACAAGCACTATCTGGACAGCATCAATGCCTTCAACGCCACCCTTTATACCAACTGGCAGGAGGCCCACAACGCCCTTCCCGCCAACAAATCGGCCCGATGGAAAAAGGTCGATGCCTTCAGCAAGTCATGGGCGGTGGACGCCAGGGGGGAGAACGTGTACGGCAGCCACCTGCTCCGCAACAGGTTTACCCTGGAAGCCGGGCAGACAGGCCCCTCCATCCTGCATCTCGGCGCCCTGGTGGATGCCGATTCCACCTTCGTGAACGGCGTTTACGTGGGCAACATCACCTATATGTATCCTCCCAGGAACTACCGGGTGTCCGAAGGCGTGCTCAAAGAAGGGGAAAATGAGGTGGAGATACACCTGTACGCCTGCGGAGGCAATCCCGCCAGCTTTGTCCCGGACAAGGAGTACAGCCTGGAGACACCCGGAGGCAAGGTGTCGCTGCTCAAGGGGTGGGAGCACAAGGAAGGCCGCCGGATGCCCGCCCGCCCTGCCCAGGTGTTCCTCCAGTACAAGGCCGCCGGCCTGTACAATGCCATGGCCGCCCCGCTGCGCAACTTTGCCTTCGACGGTTTCATCTGGTACCAGGGCGAGAGCAACTGCGACAATGCCGCCAGTTACGGCGCCCTCCTGGAGACGCTCGTGAATACCCGCCGTCAGGAGCTGGAAACGCCTGATCTGAAGGCTTATATCATCGAACTTGCCGCCTTCGAACACTCCGAGCTCACCGACAACGACTGGGGCTGGAACCGTGTGCAGAAGGAGCAGCGGCGCACCGCGGAAAAGATGAAAGGCGTATGGCTGGTCCCCAACGCCGACCTGGGCGAGTGGAACGACATCCACCCGCAGGACAAGAAGACTGTGGGTGAGCGGGTGGTAGCCGCCATCCTCCAAAGCAGACAATAACACTGAAATTATGGATACGACTAAAACCGAAGCCAAGGGCTTCTACAAACTGAACTGGCTCCAGCGCATCGGATTCGGAGCCGGTGACATGGCCCAGAACCTGATTTACCAGACGATCAGCATTTGGCTGTTGTTCTACTATACCAACGTTTTCGGCCTCAAGCCGGACGTGGCCGCCCTCATGTTCCTGATCGTCCGCCTGGTGGATGTGATCTGGGACCCGATCGTGGGCACTATCGTGGACAAAGGCAATCCCAAATGGGGCAAATACCGCTCCTGGCTCGTCCTGGGCGGCATTCCGCTGGTGGGCCTGGCCATCCTGTGCTTCTGGAACGGCTTCAGCGGCTCCCTGGTGTATGCCTATGTCACCTATGTGGGCATGTCCATGTGCTATACGCTGGTCAACGTGCCGTACGGCGCCCTGAACGCCTCCCTCACGCGTGACACCGAAGAAATCACGGTGCTCACCAGCACCCGTATGTTCATGGCCAACCTGGGCGCCCTGTGCGTGAAGTCCCTTCCCATCATCATCGCCATCTTCGCCCCCAAGGTGACCGATCCGGTTACGGGCAAGTCCATGGCCGTGTACAACACGCCGGAAGCCGCCCCCGCCTGGTTCATCACCATGAGCATCTTCGCCCTGGCGGGCCTGGCCCTTCTGTTCTTCTGCTTCTCCCAGTGCAAGGAGAGGGTGGTGATGGACCAGAAGGAAGCCGCCAACGTGAAGGTGAGCGACCTCTGGATGGAATTCGTGCGCAACAAGCCCCTCCGCGTCCTGGCCTTCTTCTTCGTCACGGCTTTCGCCATGATGAGCGTGGGCAATGCGGCCGATTCCTATTTCATGACGTATAATGTAAAGGCCACTCCGCTCCTGACCACCCTGTTCATGTGGCTGGGCACCATCCCGGCCTTCATCTTCATGCCGCTGGTTCCCGCCATCAAGCGGAAAATCGGCAAGAAAGGCATGTTTTACCTGTTCCTGGGCGTGGCTATCCTGGGTATGGCCATGATGTACATCTTCGTCTCCATCCCGGCCCTCAAGAACAATTTCGTGCTCCTCTGCATCGCCCAGTTCGTGAAATCCAGCGGCATCATCACCGCCACGGGTTACATGTGGGCCCTGGTGCCGGAAGTCATCGCCTACGGTGAGTTCACCACCGGCAAGCGCATCGCCGGCATCGTGAACGCCCTCACCGGCATCTTCTTCAAGGCCGGCATGGCCCTCGGCGGCGTGGTTCCCGGCCTGGTGCTGGCCTGGGTGGGTTTCAATTCCGAGGCGGCCCAGCAGACCCCGCTGGCCGAGCAGGGCATCCTCTGGCTGGTGTGCGTAATCCCGGCCGTCCTGCTGGTCCTCGCCATCTGGATCATCTCCAAGTACGAACTCAGCGATGAGCGCATGGACCAGATCAACAAAGCAATCGAAGAACGTTCTAAATAAACTACAGCCATGGCAGACAAAGTAAAAAAGCGCTATCTCTTCCCGGCAGACTATATGGCCGATCCTTCCGTCCACGTTTTTGACGGAAAACTGTACATCTATCCTTCCCATGACTGGGAGTCGGCCGCCCCCGACGACGACTTCGGCAGCGAGTACGACATGAAAGACTATCACGTGCTTTCGCTGGAAGGCCCGGATCCCATGACTTCGCCTGTGAAGGACAACGGAGTGGCACTGGACCTGAAAGATGTTCCCTGGGCCCGCCGCCAATTGTGGGACTGCGACGTGGTGAAGGGGCGTGACGGCCGTTACTACATGTATTTCCCGGCCAAGGACAAGACGGACATCTTCCGCTGCGGTGTGGCTGTCTCGGATTCTCCCGTCGGCCCGTTCAAGCCCATGCCGGATCCCATCCGGGGCAGTTATTCCATCGACATGGCCGTGCTCTCCGATGAAGACGGCGAGTATTATATGTATTTCGGCGGCATCTGGGGCGGACAGCTCCAGCGCTATGAAGACAACCTGGCCAAGGACTGCGGCACCTCCTATCCGGCCGATGACCAGCCGGCCATCCCGGCCCGTGTGGTGCGCCTGAGCAAGGACATGCTCCAGTTCGCGGAGGATCCCAGGCCGGTGGTCATCCTGGACGAGAACGGGAAGCCCGTCACCGTGGGCGATAACGAGCGCCGTTTCTTCGAGGCCAGTTGGGTGCATAAGTACAACGGAAAATATTATTTCAGTTATTCCACCGGCGATACGCACAAGCTCTGCTATGCCGTCGGCGACAATCCTTACGGCCCCTTCACGTACAAGGGGGTGATCCTTACCCCCGTTGTCGGCTGGACCACCCATCACTGCATCGTGGAATTCGGCGGCAAGTGGTGGCTGTTCCATCACGACAGCGTCCCTTCCAAGGGCATCAACCGTCTCAGGAGCCTGAAAGTCTGCGAACTCAAATACAATCCGGACGGCACCATCCGGACAATAGAAGGGTTGGATGAGGGGTAATTGGTTAATTATAGTGGGGTTGCTCCTGGCATCTGCGTGTGTCAGGAGCAACGATTCCCTTTGGCTGGATGCCGATATCCCCCTGGAGGGAGAGCCTGCCTACAGCCTCCGCATCCTGAACCACTGGGACAACCTGGACGATACGGTGGAGCGCGGCTATGCCGACCATTCCATCTGGGAATGGACGTCGGAAACGCTCCCTGCCGGGCGGATTGCGCAGTATGGAGCCCTCAATGCCAAGATCGGCATCAACGGCATCGTCCTCAATAACGTGAACGCCGCTCCGGCGGTGCTGGACCAGTGGCATCTGGACCGCGTGGCTGCCATTGCCGATATCCTGCGGGACTATGGCATCCGGGTATATCTGTCGGTGAATTTTGCCTCGCCGTCGGCCCTGGGAGGGCTTCCTTCGGCCGATCCGCTGGACCCTGCGGTCATTGCCTGGTGGCAGGAGAAGGTGGAGGAGATTTACCGGAAGGTGCCCGATTTCGGCGGTTTTCTGGTGAAAGCCTCCAGCGAAGGGCAGCCCGGCCCCCAGGATTTCGGCCGCACCCATGCAGACGGAGCCAACATGCTGGCCGATGCCCTCGCCCCCCATGGCGGCATCGTGATGTGGCGTACTTTCGTGTATGCCGCTGACAGCCCCGACCGGGCCATGCAGGCGTATGACGAGTTCGTCCCGCTGGACGGAGCCTTCCGCCCCAATGTCTCGCTGCAGGTGAAGAACGGTCCCATCGACTTCCAGCCCCGCGAACCTGTAAGTCCGCTTTTCGGTGCCCTCCGCAAAACCCCCATGACCCCGGAACTGCAGATAACCATGGAGTACTTGGGCCAGTCATCCGCCCTGGTTTTCCTGGGGCCGATGTGGGAAGAGGTGCTCCGTACGCAGGTCCGGCCGGGGGAAAACGTCTCCTCCGTAACGGCCGGCGGCCCGCTCACCGCCATCGCCGGCGTGGCCAATGTGGGCCAGGATGCCGACTGGTGCGGAAACCTGTTCAACCAGGCCAACTGGTATGCCTTCGGGCGGCTGGCATGGGACCCGTCCCTCTCATCGGCCCAGATTGCCGAGGAGTGGCTGCGGATTACCTTCCCCAAGCCGGCCCTGATGAGCGGGAAACGCTTTACGGCCAAGTTTATTGAACCGATGAAGGAGATGATGCTCACCTCCCGCGAGGCCTGCGTGGACTATATGATGCCGCTAGGGCTGCACCATCTTTTTGCCTGGGGCCATCACTTCGGTCCCGAGCCCTGGTGCGAGATTCCCGGCGCCCGTCCGGACTGGCTCCCTTCCTATTATCATAAGGCCGACGCCGACGGGCTCGGTTTCGACCGTACCTGCTCGACCGGCTCCGGTGCCACGGCCCAGTACAACGAGCCGCTCCGCTCCCTCTACGAAGACCTGTCGGCCTGTCCGGAGAATCTGTTGCTGTGGTTCCACCATGTGGACTGGGATTACCGGATGGCCGGCGGAAAGACTTTATGGGAGGAGTTGTGCAGCCACTATGACCGTGGCGTGCAGCAGGTGCGTTCGTACCGGAAGACCTGGGCGGGCATGAAGCCTTACGTGACCCGGGAGCGGTTTCAGGAAGTGGATGCGCTGCTGGAGAGCAATGAAAAGGAAGCTGTCTGGTGGCGGGACGCCTGCCTGCAGTATTTCGCGGAATTCTCCCGCAGGCCTTATCCGGCCGATATCGAACAACCGGTGGTGCCGCTCGATTCCCTCAAGCGGATTCACCTGGATATGGAAGCGCACAATTAGACGAAGACTCCGTCCGACAGATGGCAGGTCCGCTCGCAGAGAGCGGCCAGTCCGGCATCATGCGTGACGATGACGATGGTCTGCCCCAGGGAATCCCTCAGGTCGAAGAACAACTGGTGGATTTCTTCCTTGGTGCGGCTGTCCAGATTGCCCGAGGGTTCATCGGCAAAGAGGATGGCCGGACTGTTCACAAGGGCACGGGCGATGGCGACTCGCTGGCTCTCGCCGCCGGAAAGCTCCGACGGTTTGTGGGTGGCGCGGTCTGCCAGACCAACCGTTTCCAGCAGTTGCCCGGCCTTTTCCCGGGCCTGTCTTGTGCTTTCACCCCCGATAAGGGCGGGGATCATCACATTCTCCAGCGCGGTGAATTCCGGCAGCAGGTGATGGGCCTGGAACACGAAGCCGATGCGTTTGTTCCGGAAGGCGGCGAGCTGCTTCCGGCCCAGGTGCAGGACATCCGTCCCGTCAATCTCGAGCGTGCCGGCATCCGGGGTGGAGAGTGTGCCTAGAATCTGCAGGAGGGTGGATTTCCCGGCACCGGAAGCACCCATGATGGAAACCACTTCCTGTGGCTTCACGGAAAAATCCACTCCCTTAAGCACTTTCAGGGAGCCGAAGCTTTTTTCTATGTGACAGGCCTGGATAAGCATAACAGTTGCAAAGATACAAAAAATGCCTTACATTTGCAGTCCTTTTCGGGGTGTGGCGCAGTTGGCTAGCGCATCTGCTTTGGGAGCAGAGGGTCGTGTGTTCGAGTCACATCACCCCGACTCTCTTTTGCCCTTTGGGTTTCTCTTATCATATTTGAGATGTTTATTTGCACAATAATCATCAAATATGTATATAAACGGAGTTGAGACAAAAAAGAAATGTGGCTTGGAAGGACGAAAGTGTGCTTTAAAACGGATGGTGCAGGTATGACTAAAGCACGAAATGGGGCTTGGAAGAGCGGAAGTGTGCTTTAGTGCGGGTGTGCGGGTATGGCTAAAGCACGAAATGTGGCTTGGAAGGGCGAAAGTGTGCTTTAAAGCGGGTGTGCGGGTGTGGCTAAAGCACGAAATGTGGCCTGGAAGGGCGAAAGTGTGCTTTAGGGCGGGTGTGCGGGTATGGCTAAAGCACGAAATGTGGCTTGGAAGGGCGAAAGTGTGCTTTAAAGCGGGTGTGCGGGTGTGGCTAAAGCACGAAATGTGG
>JAFUWW010000030.1 GCA_017471085.1 Bacteroidales bacterium
CTCGAGCCTATGCAACCCTTTGATAATGACGGGACACGCCTGGCGGTACCCGACATAACCTACGATTCCACACATAATGGAAAATATGTCTTGCTAATAATTAAAAGAACAACAACTCACGATACTTGGGGAGCGGCCACATGGCGTCGTCCACCAGCATTTCCAGATTGTCGGCACTTTCCCGCACGCGGACCATCTGCTCCATCACCTCGGTAGAGTAGGTGAGGGCGCGACGGGTCATGTCGGTCATGCGGTTGGCCTTCTTGCGGGCGTCCACCAGCGCCTGGGTATCGGCGGAGAGGGCGTTGATGTAGCCGGCGATTTTGCGGTAAGTCTCGATATCGGCCTTGCAGAGGTCTTTGTACTCTTCACCGAAGATATCCTTGCTGCCCAGGATGCTCTTGATGAGGATGTCCTGGTAAGTTACCGCAGCGGGTATGACGTGGTTGAGGCAGATGTCGCCCAGGACGCGGGCTTCTATCTGCAGTTTCTTCACATAAGTCTCTTCCTGCACCTCAACCCTCGCCTCGATTTCGCTGGGGGTGAGCACCCCTGTTTCCGTGAACATCTGCACCGATTCCGGCTTGCGGAAGGCCTGGAAGGCTACGGGAACGTTGGTGACGGGAGTAAGGCCTCTCTTGGGGGCTTCCTCCAGCCATTCCTCGCTGTAACCGTTGCCCTCGAACATCACGGGACGGGCTTCCTCCAGGAATTCGCGGATGACGGAAAGGACGGCCTGGTCCAGTTGCATGCCTTCGCCGGTGAGGCTGTCTACCCGGGTGCGGAATTCCTTCAGGCTTTCCGCCACGGCGGCATTGAGCACGAAGGTGGTGCCGGCGGCATTGGCCGACGATCCCACGGCGCGGAATTCGAACCGGTTGCCAGTGAAGGCGAACGGCGAGGTGCGGTTGCGGTCGGTGTTGTCCGGAATAATCTCGGGGATGGAACTCACCAGGTCGATGCTGCGCTTGGCTTCCGGGGCCTCGGCCGGGTCTTCCATCCGGAGGATGGCGTCGAAGACCTTGCTCAGGGTGGAGCCGGAGAAGACCGACATTACCGCGGGCGGAGCCTCATGGCCGCCCAGCCGGTAGGAGTTGTTGAGGGAACAGACCGATGCCATGAGCAGGTAGTCGTGCCTTTTGACGGCGCGTACCACCGAGGCGTAGAAAGACAGGAACTGCAGGTTCTTCACCGGGGTCTTTCCTGGGGAGAGCAGGTTCACGCCCGTATCGGTCTGCATGGACCAGTTGCAGTGCTTTCCGCTGCCGTTCACCCCCTGGAAGGGCTTCTCGTGGAAGATGACCTTCAGGTGATGCTTCTCCGCCACCTTCTGCATGATGATCATCAGCAGCATGTTCTGGTCGATGGCGGTGGTGATTTCCGAGAACACCGGAGCGCATTCGAACTGGTTCGGGGCCACCTCGTTGTGACGGGTCTGGAGCGGAATGCCCTGTTTGTAGGCCTCCGTCTCGAAATCCTTCATGAAGAGGGCGACCCGGGAGGGAATGGCGCCGAAGTAGTGGTCGGACAGCTGCTGGTCTTTGGCCGATGTGTGGCCGATGACCGTGCGGGAGCAAAGCTGCAGGTCCGGGCGGGCATTGTACAGGGCTTCATCCACCAGGAAATACTCCTGCTCCAGGCCGACATTGACCGTGACGCTGCGGACAGCCGGGTCGAACAGCCGGGCGACGGCGGTGGCGGCGGTATCCAGGGCCTGGATGGAACGCAGGTTGGGCACTTTCATGTCCAGGGCCTCTCCCGTGTACGAAACGAACACGGAAGGGATGCAGAGGGTGCCGTCCAGGATGAAGGCGGGCGAGTTGGGATCCCAGGCGGAATAACCGCGGGCTTCGAAAGTGTTGCGGAGGCCTCCGTTGGGGAAACTGGAGGCATCCGGTTCCTGCTGCACCAGTGCACTGCCCTTGAAGCGCTCCATGGGGTCTCCGTCCTTGAGGGAGATGAAGGCTTCGTGCTTTTCGGCGGTGGAACCGGTGAGCGGCTGGAAGAGATGGGTGTAATGGGTGGCACCCCGTTCGATGGCCCAGGATTTCATGCCGGAAGCGATTTCATCGGCCATGTTCCTGTCTATCTTGTTGCCGGTTTTCCGGGCTTCCAGGACAGACTTGAACGCGGCGTCGGACATGTACTTCCGCATGGTCTCCAGGGCGAATACATTCTGGCCGAAGTACGTCGAAATCGGCCCGTTTTCCACGTAATGCCTTTGAGGATCGCGTGAGGACGCTACGGCGAGCGCCCTTTCTCTGAATGTAGCCATAGTTATAAAAAAATTAATCCGTAAGCATGGGCACGGCGGCCCGCACTTACGGGTTGCAAAGTTATAAAAATTTTCAGAAAGAACGGCTATTTTTTCGTCCTTTGTAAAAGCTGCCCGTCCAAAAAACGGACGATGGACAGCTGCTGCTCCTTTCCGCAGTGATGGCCGCCTTCAAAGAATTCTGTCTCAAGGGCTTCTCCGGCACCATCGGCCCGGTAAACCTGCTGCATCCTCCGGAAGGCTTCGGCGGTGGCTTCTTCCGGGAAGAGGTGGTCGGAGCGGCCGCTCAGGAAGAGGAAGGGCTTGGGCGAGAGCGTGCGGGCGATGTCAGGGAAGTCGTACGCCTTCCGGAGCGAGGGAATCATCATGGAGAAGTCCGAGGCCGACGGGGGCTCTGCCTGCGTGCGTTTGAGCGTCATCCAGCAGAGGGCGGCACCGGTTTTCACCTCTTCGCAGAACGCGGCCAGCAGCCAGGCCCGGTGGGCGCCCATCGACCAGCCGAAACAGCCGATCCTGTCTTCCTGCACGTTGGGAAGGCTTTTGAGCAGGCGGGCAGCAGCGGCGTCTTCGTTGAGGGTTTGCTCTGCCCAGATACGGCGCTTGAGGAAGAGGCTGTCGTAAACGGCCCGCTGGCCTTCGTACACTTCCTGCTTCAGCGCCCTGATCCCGTCGGTGGGCTCCTTCCCGAACTGCATCCGGCTCCACCGCTGGCATTTTTCCGTGCTGCGGGAACCCCAGTAAAGGGCGTCCGGCACAATTACCACGTAGCCCAGGGAAGCGAGACTGTCGGCAAAAAACACCCCGTCAAAGCCGTCCCGGACCCATTGCCGGGCCGATGCCTGGATATGCTCCGGTGCGTCGGCAAGGGGCCGTACCAGCTTTTCCTTGCCGATGTCGAAGCGGGCGCCGTGGTCGTGCAGCAGAACCAGGCCGGGATGCTTTTCCCCGTCCGAGGGAAAGAGCAGATAGGCCTGCACCCTTTCTTCTCCGAAGGTGCGGTACGCTACCAGCTGGCAGGTATAGCCTTCCCGCTGCTCGGTGGCAATCACCGCCATGTCCGGCTCCTGTGCCGGCCAAAGTTTCAGCGGGAGCAGGGCAAGGAGGAATGTGAGGAACTTGAGCATATTGCAAAGATAGCTAAAAATCGTTAAGTTTGCAGGACTATGAATACCATCAACGAAGACAGGAAGTGGAAGATTCTCTCTTCCGAATATCTGATCCGGCGCCCCTGGCTTACCGCCCGCCGGGATGTGGCTCAGCTGCCGGACGGCCGGGTGAACAGCGAATACTATGTTTTGGAGTATCCGGACTGGGTGAACATCATCGCCCTCACGGAAGAAGGGCAGGTGATTCTGGAAAGGCAGTATCGGCATGCCCTCGGAAAAACCTGCTACGAACTGCCCTGCGGAGTGATTGAAGAGGGAGAAACGCCCCTGGAGGCCGCCAAACGGGAGCTGCTGGAAGAGACCGGCTATGCCGGGGGAGAGTGGAAAGAGTGGATGGTCCTGTCTCCCAATCCGGCCACCAGCACCAACCTGGCCCACAGTTTTGTGGCTACGGGCGTGCGCAAGGTGTCCGGCCAGCACCTGGACGCCACGGAGGATATCGAAGTGTCCCTGCATAGCCCCTCCTTCGTCCGGGAACTGCTGGAGCAGAACCAGATTCTGCAGGCCCTGATGGCGGCGCCCATGTGGAAGTTTTTCTTCTGCGAGGCCGGCAAGGATTGATTGCAGCCTTTGTCGCCATCCTCCGGCACGGCCTCCGCGGCGAGATAATCTTCGCCGCCCTGCGTGAACTCCTTCCGACCGACTGAGCAGTGTTTGCTGCGGTTAGTTGTGTTTTTTTCAGAATTTGTACCTTTGACATCAGCAACAACAGTCGCCGTGAGGTGCGCCTGTATTTTTTACGGCGGTACAAAAAAAGATGGCCCCGGAGGTCCGGGAGCCATCGCTGCATCAGGGGGTCAAAAACAACTAAAGCGAAACAGCCTGTAGTTCGCGGGCTATCTGATGCAGGCCCGCTTCTATCTTTTTGGCCTGGGCCGATGATATATAGGTGCCCCCGGCCTTATAGTGGCGCATGAGACTCGGAGAAATCCCCACCCTTTCCGCAAATCTGGATACATTCAGGAAAGAGAAAGCATCGAAGAAAGCCGACACGTCATACTGATACTCGAAGGTGAGATTGTCCAGGCCGTCAGGAGAGGTGCGCCCCTGTTCGGCGTAGGAAGCCCTTACTTCCTCGATGGAGTTCATGAGGTCCGCCTTGGCCTCTTCCACCGTGGCGCCCTCCCCGAAGATGGTGGACTTGAAATTGGTAATGACGGCGCTGAAGCCGTTCCCGTCCTTCTCTATCAAAACTTTTGCCTTCATGGTTTTTATTGTTTTTTGATAGAGGGCTCATTCGCCCTCTATCTGTTTAAGTAACTTTTTCATAAGCCCCGGCTTCACTTCTTCCGACCCGTGTCTTCCCACCTGCATTTCGTCCGTCCGGCCTTCTTTCCTGTAGATGTCGTGCTTCTTGCCGCTTCGGTAGAACACCCACCCGTTTTGTTTTGCTAATCTTATTAACTCATTCCATTTCATGATGTTTAGTTGTTTTTGACAATACAAATATAGCACAAAAATGCGACACCGCAAAATTTTTTTACGGTTTTACGAAACTTTTTTCTTGCAAACACATATCCAAGTCTTTATCGGGGCGCCTTCTTTCCGGAGATAGTTCTCCATACAGACAGGCGAATAGAGAAAATTTGCCAGGTTCGTGGAATCCGTAAGGACCCACAGCGTTGCCCCAGGCTATGTGTTGGACAGAGCCTGGCTTTTTTATACCTACAGCTTTATGTCCAACAAAGCAACCGCCCCGACCCAGAAGGGCATCAAGGCCACCACCGAGGCCATCAACAACATCCAGGAAGGCTCGCCCAGCTCCAGATGGCGCTGAACCTTTACAGCGCGGCAGCCGCCGACAACTTCATCCTCCCCATCGACCAGCAGGCCTTTAAGGAGACCGCGGACCTCATGCGCGCCCTGAACCGGCTCATGTACGGCGAGAAGGCCCGCATGGACCACATGGCCAGCAACCTCCGCGTGGAGACCTCCGTCCAGCGCACCGTGCGCTCCTTCCGCCGCAAGGCTTCCATAAACATCGCCAGCTAAAGGAGGACCGAGCCATGGTTGTGATTTGCTTTCAGATTTTGTACCTTTGACATCTGCAATAACAGTTCCGTGTTCAAGCGGGATTCCATCTACATCGGTGAAAAGTGAGGTGAAAGAAATCGGTGCGGAAGATGCGTGAGAATGATGAAATACTACGCCACGGAGCTGAGAACGGTGGCTGCTGGGAAGTCCTCAAGTAGCTAGCCTCCATACCTCTGCCGCCCTGCCACACGTCCAGATGTCAATCAAAGGTATCTGGACGTTTTTTCTCACTCACCACGGGATTTCGTCGGGCCGGAGGCCCTCCGACATCCCTGCCCGCCTGCGGCGGGCTTTGCAATAAGCCATCAAAAAACTGCGTTCAAGCAAGCTTGACGCAGTTTTTTGCTACCTTATTGCGGTGAGTGAGGGATTCGAACCCCCGTTGCGCTCGCACGCAAACCTGTTTTCGAGGCAGGCTCCTTCAACCACTCGGACAACTCACCGGAACGGGGTTGCAAAGTTACAAATAATTTTTGACTGTGCAACCGGGGTGAATCTCTATTTGAACCATTCGGTAAGGTGGTTCTTGGCATAGAGATAGTAGACGGCGAGACCGACCCAGCTGGTGGCGAGCACCAGGATGGCGGTGACGATTTTTCCTACTGTGGAGATGGGCTTCTTGATGATGTCAAGGACTGCCAGGACGGACAGGACGATACCTGCAATGTAAATAATGCTTCCTAACATGGTTTAAGCGTTTTATATTTGATGCTTCAAAGTTACAAAAATACATGGAAAAAGCAAAACTGCCTGTTTCAGGCGGTTTTGCGGACAATCTTCCAGCCGATGGCGGCGACCAGGACGGACATCAGCGGCGAAAGGAAACAGAAAAAGCAATAGGGGGCGTACACCAGGGTGGGGACGGAGAGGAGGGTAGCCTGGGTCATGCCGCAGCTGGACCAGGGGAACAGGGGCGAAGTCACCGTGGCCGAATCTTCCACCGAACGGCTCAGCAGTCTCCCTTCGTAGCCGCCTTTCTGGTAGGAATCGCGGAAGATATTGGATGTGAGGATGATAGAAAGGTATTGGTCGGAGACCAGACCGTTCAGAACCGTTCCCGTGGCAACGGTCGAGGCCACCAGCCCGGTACGGCTGTGGGTGAGCGGCTCCAGGATGCGGGAGAGCTGCCGGATCATGCCGCTGGCCTGCATGCAGGCTCCGAAACACATGGCGCAGATAATCAGATACACCGTGTTCAGCATCCCCAGCATGCCGCGTGAGGTCAGCAGCGCGTTCATCGTCTCGTTCCCTGTCTCCATCGTCACGGAATTATAGATGGTCTCAATGGTTCCTGCCAGCAGAATCCGCGCCCGGGACCCTTCCGTGACGCCTGCCCCCACCCCGTAAACCAGGTCCGGCTGGAATAACAGCGCAGCCACAGCCGCCGTAAGGGTGGAAAGGGCGAGGACCATCATCGCGGGCATCCTCCGCCAGATCATGAGCGCCGTAAGCAGGGGCACGACAAACAGCCAGGGCGAAATGTTGAAACGGGCCGACAGTACATCGGTATAGACCTGCACGTCCTGCGCGTCCGTCCCCTTGTGCGCGAGCCCGAGGACCGTAAAGATCACCAGCGTGACCAGGATGGAAGGCCCGGTGGTAAGTGTCAGATACTTGATATGCTCGAACAGATGCACCCGGTTCAGGGACGATGCCAGCACGGTGGTGTCGGACATGGGCGAAATTTTGTCGCCGAAATAGGCTCCGGAAATGATGGCGCCGGCAATGAGCCCGTCGCTGAACCCTTCTGCCCGGCCGATGCCCAGAAGCGCCACGCCGATGGTGGCGATGGTGGTCCAGGACGACCCGGTCGTCACCGAAACGATGGCGCAGAGGAGGGTGGCCGTGAGCAGGAACACCTTGGGACTGATGATCTTGACACCATAGTAGATGAAGGTGGGAACCACCCCGCTCACCATCCAGGTGCCGGAAATGGCCCCGATCAGGAACAGGATCACAATGGCCGTGGTAACGTCGCCTACGTTGGCCTTGATGCCGTCTTCGAAGTCTTTCCAGGGCGTCTTGTACAGCCACATGCCCAGCCATACGCAGATGCCGGCAGAAAACAGAAGGGCGACTTGCGAGGCGCCCAGGATGGAATCGGCCCCGAAAATGCTGATATTCATGGCCAGCAGGCTCACAAGTACCAGCACCGGGATCACGGCTATGATGGTTTTAGTAACGTTGTTCAGTTTCATCGGCCGCAAATTTATGCAAAATTCCTGTATAATCTCTGCATAATGTCGAATAATCGAAAAACCCATGCATTTCTTCCATATTTTGCCGATATTTGCAACTATGAAAAAGACAATCCTAGTACTCTTCCTCTGCCTGTCGGCAGTGCTGGCATCGGCCCAGCAATACGGCGTTGTGAACATCTCCGTGTGCAACCTTCGCAAAACGGCCGATTTCGACGCGGAAATGGTGTCCCAAGCCCTTCTGGGCACCCCTGTGCATATCGTGCAGATCGCTTCCAAAAACAATTGGCCGCAGGTCCAGACCCCGGATACCTATACCGGCTGGGTGCATTATGAGGGCGTGACCCTGATGGACAAGGAGGCCTACAGCGCCTGGAATGCCGCCCCGAAGGTAGTAGTGACCTCCCTCACGGGCCTCGTCTATGACCGGCCTTCGAAGAAAGGCGCCGTCATTTCGGATGTCGTGGGCGGCGGCCGCCTTCGCCTGGAGGGGAGAAAGGGGAGTTACTGGAAGGTCGGCTTTCCCGATGGCCGCACAGGCTATCTTTCGCGGGCCGATGCCCAGGAACTCGAAAAATGGCGCCAGTCGCTGGATACCAGTGCCGATGCCATCCTTCGCACCGCCCGCAGCATGCTGGGATTTCCGTATATCTGGGCAGGCATGTCGCCCAAGGGGTTCGACTGCAGCGGCTTTGTCCGCACGGTGCTTTTCATGCACGATATCATCGCGCCCCGCGATTCCGGCCCGCAGTCCCGGGTAGGGGACAGAATCGGCCCGTGGCAGCAGTTGCAAAAGGGAGACCTGGTCTTCTTCGGCCGGTGGGACGGCTCCACCCCCAAGGTTTCGCACGTGGGCTTCTACCTGGGGAACGGGCAGTTCATCCATTCGCTGGGGCTGGTGAAAATCGGCAGTCTGGATCCTTCCGCGCCCGATTATGATGCCTACAACGCCGGACGGTACCTGTTCGGCGGCCGCATCCTCCCTTATATCGACCGGCAAGAAGGTCTCAACACCACCCGCACCAATCCTTATTATGCAGAATAGAAGAGATTTCCTGAAGACCGCTTCCCTGGCGGCCCTGGGAGCAGGCCTTGCCGCCTGCAAAGGCCCGCAGCCCTTCCATATCGTCAAGGGCGACGGCCGCATGCACCTGAAGTTCTTTCCCTACGAACTGAAACTGACCCATACCTTCACGGTGGCATCGTACAGCCGCACCACCACGCCGGACGTGCAGGTAGAGATTGAGTATGAGGGAATTACCGGCTATGGAGAAGCCTCCATGCCTCCGTATCTGGGCCAGTCGGTGGAAACGGTCATCTCCTTCCTGCAGAAGGTGGACCTGTCGCAGTTTACAGACCCTTTCCAGCTGGAGGAAATCCTCTCTTATGTCGATTCCCTCTCGGAGGGGGACTCCGCCGCCAAGGCGGCCGTGGATATCGCCCTGCACGACCTGGTGGGAAAACTCCTCGGAGCTCCTTGGTACAAAATCTGGGGGCTGGACCCGGAGAAGGCGCCGTCCACCACATATACCATCGGCATCGATATTCCGGACGTTGTGCGGGAGAAGACCCTCGAAGCCGCCGGCCGCTTCAACATCCTCAAAGTGAAAGTGGGCCTGGACACCGACGAAGAGATAATCCGCACCATCCGTTCCGTCACCGGCGTGCCCCTGGCGGTCGATGCCAACCAGGGCTGGAAAGACCGTTCCAAGGCCCTGGACGAGATCTTCTGGCTGCAGGAGCAGGGGATAGTGATGGTGGAACAGCCCCTTCCCGTCACGCAGGTCGACGACTTGGCCTGGCTCACGGAGCGCAGTCCGCTCCCCATCTTTGCCGATGAGTCCGTCCAGCGCCTGCGGGATGTCCCCGCCCTCAAGGGTGTGGTGCACGGAATCAACATCAAGCTCATGAAATGCACCGGCATGCGGGAAGCCTGGAAGATGGTCACCCTGGCCCGTGCCCTGGACATGAAAGTGATGGTGGGCTGCATGACGGAGACCTCCTGTGCCGTCAGTGCCGCCGCCCAGCTCTCGCCGGCGGTGGATTTCGCCGACCTGGACGGCAACCTGCTCATCGACAACGACCGTTTCACCGGCGTCCGGGTAGAAAAAGGGCGCCTCCGTCTCACGGAAGCGCCCGGGATAGGCGTTACTTTGGTTTAGAACACGTCCGGTTCGTTCTGCTTGGGCTCCTCCTCGAAGCGGGGCTTGCGGGGCTTGTTGTCCGGGCGGCGGTCGTCGCGGCGGTTTCCGTTGCCTTCACGGCGGTTGCCGTTCTCACGGCCGTTTCCTTCGCGGCGGTTTCCGTTGCGGTCACCTTCACGGCGGGGTCCCTTGTCGCCGCGGGGGGCGCGCTTGGGTTCCACATAGCCTTCCGGCTTTTCGGTGAGGGCGCGCATGGAAAGGCGCATCTTGCCGGTCTTGGCGTCAATCTCCAGGAGTTTGACATCGACCTCGTCGCCCACCTTCAACACATCTTCCACTTTTTCGGTCTTGGTCCAGGCGATCTCGCTTACATGCAGCAGGCCTTCCTTGCCGGGCAGGATTTCGATGAATGCGCCGAATTCAAGGATGCTCACCACCTTGCCGTGGTATACCTGGCCGGCCTCGGGCACGGCGCAGATGTCCTTGATGCGCTGCAGCGTGGCATCCATGGCTGCCTTGTCGGTGCCGAAGATGTCCACGACACCCTTGGTGGTGCCGTCGCCGTTGTCCACCTCGTCGATGGTGATGGTGGTGCCGAATTCCTTCTGCATGCCCTGGATGGTCTCGCCTCCCTTGCCGATGACGGCGCCGATGAACTCGGCCGGGATCTCGATCTGGACCATGCGGGGTACGAACGGCTTGTAGTCTTCGCGCGGCTCGGGGATGGTCTTGAGCATTTCGCCCATGATGTGGAGGCGACCCTGACGGGCCTGCTCCAGCGCCTTCTCCAGCACTTCGTAAGACAGACCGTCCACCTTGATGTCCATCTGGGTGGCGGTTATGCCGTCCTTGGTGCCGGTCACCTTGAAGTCCATGTCTCCCAGGTGGTCTTCGTCACCGAGGATATCGGTGAGGATGGCGTAGCGGTCGTTGGGACGCACGGCGTCGGTGATCAGGCCCATGGCCACGCCGGCCACCGGTTTCTTGATCTTCACGCCGGCATCCATCAGGGCCAGGCAGCCGCCGCAGACGGAGGCCATGGAAGAGGAACCGTTGGATTCCAGGATATCGGAAACTACGCGGACTGCGTAAGGGAATTCGGGAGCCGTGGGGATCACGGGCTTGAGGGCGCGCATGGCCAGGTTTCCATGGCCGATTTCGCGACGGCCCACGCTGCGCTGCGGCTTGGCTTCGCCGGTGGCGAACGGAGGGAAGTTGTAGTGGAGCACAAACTGCTGGTCGTCCTGGATCAGGACTTCGTCCATTTCCTTCATGTCCATCTTGGTGCCCAGGGTTACAGTCGCCAGGGACTGGGTTTCACCGCGGGTGAAGATGGCGCTGCCGTGGGCGCAGGGGAGATAGTCCACCTCGCACCAGATGGGGCGCACTTCGTTGGTCTTGCGGCCGTCCAGGCGCTTTCCTTCATCCAGGATGAGGTTGCGCATGGCCTCTTTCTCCACATCGTGGTAATAGCGGTCCACCATGGCGGCTTTGGCTTCCTGGTCTTCCTCGGAGAGAGTGGCGAGGAATTCGGCCTTGATGGCCTCGAAACCGTCTTCGCGCTCGTGTTTGGGCTTGGCGCTGCCGGCGAGTTCGTAGCATTTGTTGTAGCAGAACTCGTGGACGGCGGTGCGCAGAGCCTCGTCTTCCTCGTCGTGCGGGTAGTCGCGCTTGTTCACGTCGGTGCCGAGTTCCTTCATAAGTTCCTTCTGCACGCGGCAGTGCTTCTTGATCTCTTCGTGGGCGAACTTGATGGCCTCCAGCATGTCATGCTCGGAGACTTCGTTCATCTCGCCTTCCACCATCATGATGTTCTCTTCGGTGGCGGCGACCATCAGGTCCAGGTCGGCCTTTTTGTTCTCTTCGAAACCGGGATTGATGACAAACTGTCCGTCGATGCGGGAAACGCGGACCTCGGAGACAGGACCGCCGAAGGGGAGGTCACTGGTGGCGAGGGCGGCAGAGGCGGCAAGACCGGCAAGCGCATCCGGCTGGATGTCCTTCTCGGCCGAGATAAGCATCACGTTCACAAATACTTCCAGATGGAAATCGTCCGGCCACAGCGGGCGGATGGGACGGTCTACGAGGCGTGCGATGAGCACTTCATAATCTGACGGGCGGCTCTCTCTCTTGAGGAATCCGCCGGGGAAGCGGCCTGCCGAATAGTATTTTTCACGATAATCTACGGTGAGGGGCATGAAGTCCGTTCCCTCTTTTACTTCTTTTGCACAGGTGACAGTGGCGAGGAGCATCGTGCCTCCCATCTTCACCACGGCGGAACCGGCGGCCTGTTTGGCCAGTTTTCCGGTTTCAATCTCGATGACCCGACCGTCGGGCAGTTCGATTTTCTTCTGGATGATGTTCATTTTTTTAGTACAACTGTTACGTCTTTCGTCTTGTATCGTCTTTCCCGGCCTTTCCGGGAATCTTTCACTGAAAAAGGGGGAGAGATTCTGCTTTGCATGAATCTCTGCCCCCGTTTTTTCCTATGTCTTTGCTTATCGGCGGAGACCCAGCTCCTTCACGATAGCCCTGTATCTCTCGATGTCTACCTTCTGAAGATAGTTCAGAAGCTGACGGCGCTTGCTGACCAGGCGGAGAAGGGAACGGCGGGTTACCACGTCTTTCTTGTTCTTCTTCACATGCTCGGTAAGGTGAGCGATACGGTAGGAAAATAAAGCAACCTGACTCTCAGGAGAACCGGTGTCCTTATTAGACTTTCCGTACTTCGCGAAAATCTCTTGCTTTTTCTCAGGCTGTAAATATTCTGCCATGATGCAATGAGTAATTAAGGGTTAAAGCTTGCGGGACCGTCCCGCAAAAAAGCCTGCAAATATAGTAATTATTCTCCAAGAAACCAAATCTTTCCGAATCTGAAATGCGCGACCCCTCTTGCAACGCAAAGAGAGCCACCTTGTTCTAAAAAAAATAACAGAAAATTTTCGAAAATTTTTGGAAAGGTGGTTTTTTCTACTTAAATTTGCGCTATCATATATCGTAGGCTCAAGTCGGGACCCCTTGATTTGGGAGGAATGATGGCGGTCTATTATATATAAGAGGTATCAAACAGATTGGATATGAAACTTAAACACTTGCTTTTGGCCCTTGCAGTAGCCATGCTTCCGCAGGCCATTCACGCACAAGAGAGCAAATCGGATCCCGATGTGGAGTTCCGTCCTCACCTGTATGGACAGGTCCAGGCGGGAGCCGGTTACACCATTGGCGAAGTAGACTACATGACCCTGTTCTCCCCGGCAGCGGCCCTGTCGCTGGGTTATCAGTTCAGCCCGGTGTTCGGCGCCCGCCTGGTCGCCGGCGGTTTCCAGGGCGTGGGTCACGCCATCGCCAACGGGATCGAGCGTTACACGTTCAACTATCTGGAAGGCAGCCTTGACCTGACCATGAACCTGGCCAATCTTTTCGGCGGTTACAAGCACGACAGGGTATTCAATCCGTTCTTCTTCCTGGGTGTCGGCGCCATCGGCGCGTTCAACAACGGTGCCCTGAATGTGAAGTCGGCAGTCCCCTCCGATTATTTCAAGAATCTGTGGGGTCGCGGTATGATCGCCCCCGCCGGCCGTGTAGGCCTTGGCGCGGACGTCCGCCTGAGCGACAACCTGGCCCTTACGCTGGAAGTGAACGACAACATCACCAGCGACCGTTTCAACTCCAAGAAGGCCGGCAACCCGGACTATCAGTTCAACGGTCTGGTGGGTCTGAAGTTCACGTTCGGCAAACCTTACACCCGGAAGGCGAAGGCGGCCCCGGCACCGGCTCCTGCACCGGAACCCGCGCCGGCCCCGAAGCCCGCACCCAAGCCGGAACCCGCCCCTGCACCGGCCCCGAAGCCCGCTCCGGCCCCTGCACCGGAACCTGACATGAGCCAGATCGTCACCTTCTTCGAGCTCAACCAGGACGTGATCGTGGAAGCCGAAGCCGCCAAACTGGACGACTATGCCAAGTGGCTCGGTAACCACAACAATGTGAACATCACCGTCACGGGTTATGCCGATGTCCAGACTGGCAACGAGAAGATCAACATGGATCTCTCGCAGCGCCGCGCCAACAAGGTGAAGGCCTATCTGGTGGGCAAGGGCATCGCCGC
>JAFUWW010000031.1 GCA_017471085.1 Bacteroidales bacterium
GTCTCGGATTTCGAGAGCGCTGTCATGGGCTGGAACAAATGGTGGCTCTCCAGTGAAGGCGTGTGGCTGTACGGTGGCTGGCACAATGTCATGAACGGCGTGGCCGGTCTGCTGAACATCTTCTGTATGACCGCCTGGTGGAACGTCTATCCTTCCAAGGACAAGAAAGACATGATCTGGGCCGACATGACCTGGGTCTACATCCTGGTCTATGATATCTGGAACTTCGCCTATACCTACAACTGCCTGCCTACGCACAGCTGGTACTGCGGTATCGCTCTTCTGCTCGCTCCCACCATCGCCGCCCTGCTTTGGAACCGCGGCGGCTGGATCCAGAACCGTGCCAACACCCTGGCCATCTGGTGCATGTTCGCCCAGGTGTTCCCGCTGTTCCAGGAAATCTTCAAGGACGGTTTCCACAAGTTCAGCTGGGTGGTGCTCCCTACGCAGTATGTGGATGGTTTCAGCACCATTGAAGAACTCTACAAAGTTTCCGGCGGTGCTTCTGCAGCAGTAGGAGCAACTGTGGACAGCGTTGCAGCCAACCCTACGGCCATGACCGTGATCAGCGCCCTGGCCCTCATCACCAATGCCGTTGCCCTGTGCTACATCTTCGTCCAGTCCAAGAAACGTCACATCAATCCTTACAAGGAAGACGTGTTCATCGACCAGAAATACTACAAAGATTCCGTGGCCCGCGCCGATATGAGCTAGTGCCCCGTGAATAACTGAAAAACGGATTGCATCGATTTGCAATCCGTTTTTTTTGAATCTGCCTACTGCCGGACCTGAATCTTGCAATCTCTGTCAATTATCATTCAACGGGGCCGGAACACCCTTGTATTGGACCGACATCATGGTAAGGTCGTCGCTTTGCTGGGCACTGTCGACAAAAACGGCGACGGCTCCGTCCATCAACTCTATCTGACGCCGTACCGGCTGATGACACATCCGCTGCGCCGTCTCCAGGGTACGCTCCTCGCCGAACAGTTTTTTATCCGCATTTTCCGCCTCCGTGAGGCCGTCGGTGTACAAGAAGACGGTATCGCCGGGGGCCAGGTCCATTTCCTGGGTCTGGAATTCGAAACGCTCCATCACGCCCAGCGGAAGATTGGGAATTACGTCTATGAAGGCGGCCTGGTCCCTGAGAAGGAGAGGGGCATTGTGACCGCCGTTGCAGTAGCACAGATGGCCGGTATCCCGGTCCAGGATGCCCATGAAGAAGGTCGCGAACATATTCTGGGAATTGTTCTCCGCCAGCGCATTGTTGATGGAATAAACAATCTGGGAGGCATTGTCTACCCGGCCCGACAGATTCCGGAACAGGCTGCGGGTCACGGCCATGAGAAGGGAGGCCGGGACGCCCTTTCCGCTAACGTCTCCGATGCAGAAATACAGCTTCCGCTTGCGGATAAAGATGTCGAACAGGTCTCCGCCCACTTCCTTGGCAGGGGTCAGCTGACCGTAGGCGGCTACTTCCGGGCATCCTTCGAAGGGAGGGAAGGTGCTGGGCAACATGGACTGCTGAATGGCACGGGCCGATTGCAGTTCACCTTCTATACGGCCCTGGGCCTCATTTACTTCCTTGAGCTGCTTCATCCGCTCTTCCAGGGAAGTCTGCATGGTGGCGAAGGAATTCTTCAGTGTCATCAATTCATCATTGCTCCTGATTTCCGGGAGGGGAGCATGAAGGTCTCCGCCCGCGATGGCATCGGCCGATGCCGTGAAAACCCGGAGCGGCTTGGTAAGCCGGCGGAGAACGACGTGACAGACCAGGATAATGATAATGAGGCCGATGATCATCAAGGCGGTCACGATCCTGCTGACCACCCTGGAGGTGAGGAAAAACTCTTCCTGGGGGCAGATGATGGCCATGGACCAGCCTGTTTTGGAGATGGGGGCATAAAACAGTCGCATGACCTGCTTGTCACGCCCGCTGAACTGTCTGCTGCCGGTTTCTCCGGCCGTCATTTTCCGCCCCAGCTCTGCAATATGTTCATTCTGCTCCCGGTCGGCCATGGAATAGATGGATGCGTTGAGCACCATGGTGCTGTCGGGATGAATCAGAAATTTACCGCTTTTCGAAAGCAGGAAATCGAAGGCGGACGGAGTTAGTTCGTCAAAATCGTCCAGCACTCCGGCCAGCCAGTTCAAGGAGACATCGGCCGTGAGGACACCGCAGAAACGGCCTTCTTTATCCAGGATGGGACTGGAATAGGTGGTCATGGCGAATCCGCCGCCGCCTGTGTCCAGATAGGGTTCGCTCCAATGGGGAGCTTTCTGCAGTTTTGGCACCGCATACCATTCCTGGGAGAAATAGTCATACTCTTCGCCGTTCAAGGTGGTATGGATCAGCGAATCGACCTCGGAATAGACGTAGGGGGAGAAGAAATGCTTTCCCTTGTAGAAATCCGGTTCCATGGCGATGGTGGAGCCAGCAATCGTGGGATTTACCTCCACAAGGCGACTGAGGAAACTGTCAAAGCGCTCCGGATGATTCAGGTTCTGCTGGATCAGGGGCATGGTATTGAGCACGGCCGATTCTACGGCAATCAGTTCCTTGTCTATATGGTCTCCGGCATTGTCCAGCATGGAGTATGCCTTCTGTTCGGATTCAGAAATGATGCCGAGCATCACCATGAAGTTGACGAACAAACTGACCACCGAAAGGACAAGCGCGGTGGTGAGTATGACCCAGAAACTCAGTCTCGAGGCGAGTGAATGTTTTCTCATGAACGCAAAGATACACAAAAAATGAATAGCATTGAACACTATCATGAATCTTGCAATATGTTTCAAATATCTTCCAATCAAAGAGCCGGGCGGACGGGGGTGTCGCAATATTGGATAATAATGGGTATCTTTGAGAAAACTAACAGCCCATTGCCATGAAAAGATTGATCCTGTCCGCGGCAGCCGCCGTTCTTTTCTGCACCTTCGTATGCGCACAGACGGTACCTTGCAATCCATACGCCACTGCCGACGGGCGCTCGGTGTCCGGCAGCAGCGGAATCCGCCTGCAGGAGCTGCCGCAAGGCGGTCTGTCCCTCACGGACATCCACGACGGAGACTGGGCAGCCGTGTACAAGGTCGATTTCGGGAAGGACCCCGCCGTCCTGGTGAGCCTGGAAACGGCGGACTTCAAAACTCCCGGCATTATCGATTTCTACCTGGATGCCATGGAAGGGGAGCCTGTGGCTTCGATGGAAATCATCAACGACAACATGATGAAGACGGCGCCGGTCAGGGCCGGGGTCACCGGCATCCACGACCTGTATCTGCTGTTCAGGGGTGGAGAAGGTCCCCTTTTCGACCTGCTGTGGTGGAAGTTCAACTCCCACGTGAACCGGCCGCTGGTGCAGACCAAGTATACCGCCGACCCCGCTCCGATGGTCTGGAACGGAACCGTGTATCTGTACACCACGCACGATGAGGACGATGCCGACGGATTCAAGATGTTCGACTGGCTCTGCTACACTTCCACCGACATGGTGAACTGGACCGACCACGGCGCGGTGGCCTCTCTGGCCGATTTCGCCTGGTACGACGGGGACAACGGCGCATGGGCGGAGTGCGTGGTGGAAAGGGACGGGAAGTTCTACATGTACTGTCCCATCCATGGACACGGCATCGGCGTTCTGGTGGCCGATACTCCCTTCGGCCCGTTCAAGGATCCGCTCGGGAAACCGCTGGTCTGGCAGCGGGAGCACTGGGAAGACATCGACCCGAGCGTTTTCATCGACGATGACGGACAGGCCTATATGTACTGGGGCAATCCCAACGTGTATTGGGTTAAACTGGGAAGGGACATGGTCTCCACGGTCGGGGAAATCCACAAGCTGGACTATAAGATCGAACATTATCAGGAGGGGCCCTGGTTCTACAAGCACAGCGGGAAGTACTATCTGGCTTTTGCCTCTACCTGCTGCCCGGAAGGCATCGGTTATGCGATGAGCGATTCCCCCGAGGGCCCCTGGAAGTCGATGGGGCACATCATGGACCGCACCTGGCGCACCCGGGGGAATCATCCCGGCATCATCGACTACAAGGGAAAATCCTATATTTTCGGCCTCAATTACGAAATCATGCACCTGGAAACATTCTACCACCATGAAAGGAGGAGCGTTTCCGCGGCGCCGATGTACTATGAGAAAGACGGTTCCATCCGCAAGGTCCCGTATTGGATGGACAATGTGCTGGAACAGATTGAACCGTTTGACCCGTTCTGCCGCGTGGAAGCGGAGACGATGGCATGGGGCTACGGCCTCAAGACCCGTACGGAAGGGGAGGGCATCGTCCTTACCCACATTGACGCCGGTGAGCATCTGCAGTTGAAAGGGGTCGATTTCGGTCCTTCCGGTGCCGGAAAACTGACTGCCAGGGTTCTCGCACCCCGGGGCGGCATCGTGGATATCCGGCTGGATGCCGAAGATGGTCCCAGCTGCGGGACGCTGTTCATCGGCCCGTCCCGGGAGTGGAGCCTGCAGGCCTGTCCCTTGAAGGGGACGGAGGGCGTGCATGACCTCTTCTTCGTTTTCCGTGCCGGCGGCTTTGAATGGGACTGGTGGGAAATGAGCCGCTGACAGGCTTGTATTTCTATCTTTTTCCTTTTATCTTTGTATAGGCCTTGAAATAAGATAAAAACATATAAATAATGAAAAGATTTTCTGCTTTTTGTTTGGTCTTACTGACCCTTTCCCTGGGCATGCAGGCCCAGAAACCCATGAAGGCGCCCGCAGGCGGGAAAGCCATCAGCGACCAGTTGATCGGCATTTTCTTCGAGGATATCAGCAGCAGCGCCGACGGCGGCCTGTATGCGGAACTGGTCCAGAACGGCTCCTTTGAGTACAGTCCCGTGGAGCGGGACGGCTGGGGCCCCGGAACGGCCTGGAAGATGGTCCGTCCCGGCCATTCGCTGGGCATGCTGGAAATCCGCAAGGCGGATGGAATCCACCCCAACAATCCCACCTACATGCGGCTCCATACGGAAAGGGTGAAGGAATACTATGATTACCGCGGCTGGAAGGGCTTCGGCCTGCAGAACGACGGTTTTGACGGAATCTCGCTCAAAGCAGGGGAGAAGTACGACTTCTCGGCTTTCTTCCGCAATATCGGCCCGGCGGCCAAGAAGGTGCGCGTAGTCCTGGCGGAACCTGTGAAAGGTCCCGGCTGGGGACAGGATCCCAAGGTGATCGCAGAGGCTACCCTTACGGTAAACAGCCCTGAATGGACCCGATATGAGGCTGTCCTGACAGCGGCGGAAACCTGCCCGGACGCTTTCCTGCAGGTGCTTGTACTCAACGAAGGAGAGCTGGACATCGACATGGTTTCCCTGATGCCGGAAGACATCTTCATGGGTCATGGCCTCAGGAAAGACCTGGCCCAGGCCCTGGCCGACCTGCACCCCAGTTTCATGCGCTTCCCGGGGGGCTGCGTCGTACATGGCGGCGGTGACGGATTCTGGGATACCTACCGTTGGAAGACCACCATCGGCCCGAAAGAACAGCGCCGCGGCATCAAGAACACCTGGGGGTATCATCAGTCCGTGGGGCTGGGCTATTTTGAGTATTTCCAGTTCTGCGAAGACCTGGGCATGGAACCGCTTCCCATCCTTCCCTGCGGGGTGAGCTGCCAGGGCACCAACGGCGGCTGGATGATGAAAGACCAGGCGCAGGACGTGGTGCCCATGTCGGAGATGGACGAATGGGTGGCCGAAGCCATCGACCTGATTGAATGGGCCAACGGAGACCCTGCCACCTCATACTGGGCCAAACTGCGGGCCGATGCCGGCCATCCGGCTCCATTCAACCTGAAGTACCTGGGACTTGGCAACGAGGAGCGCATCTCCCCGGAATTCATCGAGCGCTTCAAGTATATCTATGAGCGGGTGACCAAGGCCCATCCGGAGATTGTCATCGTCGGCACCGCCGGCCCGGGTTCGCATCCCGACAACCCGGATTACCAGAACGGCTGGAAGCTGGCCGATGAGATTGGCCTCCCTATCCTGGACGAGCATTACTACGAGCCCCGCACCTACTTCCTCTCCAGCCGGCAGTACGACAGTTATCCGCGCGGCCGGAAGACCAAGGTTTACCTGGGCGAATATGCGGCAAAGGACAAGAAACTCATCGACGCGCTGGCGGAAGGTCTTTACCTGCTGCACGTGGAGCGGAACGGCGACGTAGTGGCCATGACCTCCTATGCCCCTCTGTTCGCCCGAAAAGGCGCCACCAACTGGGATCCGGACCTTATCTACTTCGACAACGAGCGTCCGTTCCTCACCTGCAGCTACTACATTCAGCAGATGTTCGGACAAAGCGCCGGCCAGTACTATTACGGCGACTGCGTGACCATTGCCGATGCAACCGACCTCCAGGGGCAGTCTGTCGTGCTTAACACCAAGACGCGCCAGCTGTTCGTGAAAATCTGCAATGCAGACGGCGTTTCCAAGAAAGCGACGCTTAACCTGAGCCGTTTCAGCGGTATCAAAAAAACAGCCGAAAAGGTGACGCTCTGCGGTGAACCGGAAGCTGAGAACAACTATGAGAACCAGCCTGTCGCTCCCGTAAAGGAGACCGTGGCGGCTTCCCGGAAGATGACGGTGGACCTTCCTCCTTACAGCTTCACCATGCTCCAGTTCAGTCTCTGACGCTGCCGCCTCTTCAGGCCTTTACCGGATAGCGGATAACGGTCTTGAGTTTATCCGCGGACGTTTTCCTGGGGTCGGACAAGTAGATCTCATGGTGCATCCTATTGCCGTCGATGGAAGCCTTGTATTCACTGTCCTCATCATTGGGATTACCCTTCCCGCGGACCGCGACATAGTTCGCAGGCGGGACGTCAGCAAGTTTGTGGGCGGCTTGTCCGGCCACAATCTTGCAGCGAAGGATGGCATGATGGTTACCTTTCCGGGCGGTTTATCCGTCCCGGAAGGGCAGTGCCGCTTCTATTTCTATGCTGATTTCTCTTGCTCCGCTGCGTGAAAATGTGTATTTTTGCGTTGATGAAATATTTCGTTCTGATATTGTCTCTGCTGTTGTCCCTTTTTTCCGGGGGCAAGCCGGACAACGTGAGCGAGGTCTCATCTGCCGAAAGCCGGTATTCTGTTTCCGAGCGTTCGTCATCCGAGAATGCTGTTGACCATACCATTAACCGGGACATCTGCATCACTGCCGCCCAGGGGTATTCTTTTACAGGAAACAACAGCACCAATTCCGTTTCTGTCCGGACTACGAATACCGGACGCCGGCCTTCGCCTCAGACTAAATCGACTTTCCGAGTTGTCAAATCCGGAAAGGTCATCGACAATAATAATCTTCATCCGTTCCTGACACCTTCTTTCATCGCATTGTCGGGGACTCATACTTTTGAAAGGTATTTGTATTCGATCTGCAGGCTGCGGATTTAGCAGCAGGGAGTCTCTTCCTATCGTTTATTTCATCAATTATCTTTCAGAACATCAGTAATGACAATTGTATTGCTGCTGGTCGGTCTGGGACTGATTGTCCTGGGCGCAGACTGGCTTGTGGACGGTGCTTCCGGGATTGCCCGGAAGGCCGGTGTAAGTGAATTTGTGATAGGGCTTACGATCGTAGGCTTCGGGACATCCTGTCCTGAGCTGGTCGTGAGTTTGACCGGGGCTTTCCAGGGCAATGCCGATATAGCCGTCGGCAATGTGATGGGCTCCAACATGTTCAACACCTTGTTTATTCTTGGGCTTACGTCGCTCATTGTACCCGTGGCGATGACTGATGCCAACCGAAGACGGGACATTCCGCTGACACTTTTTGTGACGTTTCTTCTGCTGGTATTCGGTATGAGCCGGTCCTTGTTCGGTATAGGCGCGGCAGACTCTCTGGCACGATGGGAAGGAATCATATTCCTTGCCGTTTTTGCTGCATACATATTCTGGTCCTTCCGCTTTTCCGATCCCGATTCATTTCAGGATAATGGGAAGGCGGCCAGGAGGCTCAGTGTGGCGATTATTCTGACGATTGTCGGTCTTGCGGGCCTTGTGGGCGGAGGAGAGTTGTTCGTCCGGTCTGCAACGAACCTCGCCAGACAGATAGGAGTAAGCGATAAGTTCATTGCCGTGACTGTCCTGGCAGGAGGAACGTCGCTTCCTGAACTGGCGACCAGCCTGGTGGCTGCGCTCAAGGGACGGGACCAGCTGGCACTGGGAAATATCCTGGGGTCGAACGTGTTCAATATCCTTTTGATTCTTGGGGCGTCGGCCTTGGTTACACCGCTTTCATTCGCGTCCGTGACTTTGGTGGATGCTTCTGTACTTCTTCTTAGCGCCCTCCTGTTGCTTTTGTGGGCATATACCGGCCGAAGGCTTCGGATTGACCGCTGGGAGGGATGTGTTATGCTGGCACTTTTCGCCGCATACTATGTTTATCTTTTCTATAAACTTTGACAATCATATGGAAATCAAATTCAAGAAGGTCCATACAATGAAGGACCTTATAATATCTACAATCATGGTGGCCGCAGGTGCCGGCCTGTATTTCGTAAATGCCGGACTGGGCATTCTCGTCGGGGTCTGCGGACTCCTGATGCTGATCTTCTTTAAAGCAGCGTACAAACGTGAGGGAGATGATACTGTTCTTCGCAAATCGGCGCTGGACATTTCTCACTCGTGCCGTGATTCTTTGAAGGAATTTCTGGACGGAAAAGAGGTGGAGCCGGAGGTGAACACTTCTGTAAATGGCGGTGTCATCCGCCTCGAGGTGTATCACAACGCAGCTGCTTCCGTAGCTTACGCCCAACTGTTCGATTTCTCCAACTATACCTATGTTCCGGCGACAGAAATCGTGGAACTTCGCGGTAAAAGGGCGGAGTCCCTTATCAGAAAGATTGCGTGATGGAGAAAGAGCGATGGCTTTATGATGGCACGCTATTTCGATTATGCTGAATTCATGAACGGTATCAATTATCCGCTGCGTGAGGTGTCTGGACGACAGGTGGCGCGGCTGGAATCATTTGCTTCGGATAAACAATGACAACACTTTTCCTCATCCTCATCGTAGTCGTAATCCTGACCTGTATCCTGTTGAACAATATCTCCGTCCGGATCGGAGTGCCGACCTTGTTGGCATTCATCGTGCTGGGTATTGTGTTCGGCAATGTAGGCGCCATTCCGGTATATCTGGACAATCGCAACTTTGCCAAGGACGTGTGCAGCGTTGCGCTGTTGTTCATCATGTTTTATGGTGGCTTCGGCACGCGCTGGGAGGCGGTGAAGCCGGTGGTGCGGGAGTCTGTGCTGCTGGCATCGTTGGGCGTGGTGGTGACGGCCGGTCTGACCGGCTTGTTCTGCCATTTTGCACTGCGTTGGGGATGGGCGGAAAGTTTTCTTCTGGGGGCCGTGGTCAGTTCTACGGACGCGGCCTCCGTCTTTTCCATTCTGAGGGGGAAGAAGCTGGGCCTTAAGAACAATACCGCGCCGATGCTGGAAATGGAAAGCGGGAGCAACGACCCTGCCGCGTATATGCTCACGGCCATCATGATTTCCGTCGTGAACGGGACCGCATCGGGGTGGGGGTTGGCCTGGATGGTGTTTGCCCAGATTGTGTTCGGCGTAGGTTTTGGCTGGGCCATTGCCAAGGGAGCATCCTGGGCGCTGCAGCGGATGCATTTCTCGACGGACGGTTTTGACACGCTCTTCATCTTTGCCGTTGCCATTGCCGCCTACGCCGTACCGGACCTTCTTGGCGGCAACGGATACCTGAGCGCCTATATCGTGGGCATTATGCTGGGGAACGAGGAGTTCAAGGGAAAACGGTCGCTGGTGGGATTCTTCGACGGAGTAACAGGCCTGATGCAGGTTCTGATCTTCTTCATTTTAGGCCTGTTGGCCCGGCCTGCGATGATGCACGAGGCCATCCTGCCTGCGCTGGCTATATCAGCCTTCCTGCTGCTGGTGGCCCGTCCGGCGACTGTGTTCGGCATCTTGTCGCCTTTCAGGAAATATGCTGCCCGGCAGCAGTGGCTGGTATCATTTGTCGGCCTTAGGGGAGCGGCGTCCATTGTATTTGCCATCATGGCTTTCACGGGCACAGGGAACCTGAACAATGATCTTTTCAGCATCGTGTTCTGCATTGTGCTTATTTCTATTTCCCTCCAAGGTTCGCTGATTCCCCGGGTGGCCCGGAAGCTGGACATGCTGGACACCGGGGATAATGTGATGAAAACTTTCAACGATTATTCCGAAGGAACGGAGATGCAGTTCGGCCGCATCGACATCGGTCCCGGGAGCAAGTGGAACGGAAAGAAGGTGATGGATCTGGGATTGCCGGGGAATATGCTGATAGCTTTGGTGATTCGCGGGAAGGAGCGCATTACAGCGAGAGGGGACACCGTACTTCAGGCAGGCGACCGGGTCATTCTGGTAACGAAGACTTATGAGGATACCGAGACCTTCCTGCTGGAGAAGACTGTCAAGAAAGGCGGGAAACGGGACGGGAAGGCCATCAGTGAATCAAATTCCGACGGACTGGTCCTGCTGATTCAACGGGGTGAAGAGGAAATCATTCCTCACGGTGATACGGTACTCCTGGCGGGGGATGTGCTGGTGATACTCAAAAGCCGGTAGCCGGACTCTTGATTTGATCAATAAGGGTTTTGGCCCTTTTTCCGGTCCTTTACCTGCTTTGAAACGGTCGTAGGCTGTCATTACGCGGTCAAGATCCAATTCGCCGGATGCAAGAGCCGTATAAACATCGAAGAGATCGCGTCCTTTCAATCTCTGATACAAGGCACGGACTTTTGTACCGACGAGTTCGTCCAGTTCATAGTTCGTCAATCTCTATTTCTTGATTTACAAGTACTTTCCATTTTTTATCAACCAGTGCATCTTCAGTAGAAGCGCCGAGCCGGAGAGGCACTGCTTTCATTTTCAGGCCACCTGATTTCATCAGTCCGAGCAGGTCGTCGGCAAGGCTTTCTTCCTCCAAGACGCAGTCCAGCAGATAGCCGAGCCGCTGGAAGGCAGGGGCAGGAGCCACCTGCAAGAAAGTTGCATCCAGGTGTGAGAAATCTAACTTCAAGGATAATTCTTCCAGTACCGTTGCGGCGCGAGTGAGTCCGCCGACGTGGTCCTGATAGGCTATCAGATCAACGGCGGTCAGTTCTGGAGAAGATACATTCAGCCAGCCAGTCGGGACCTCCATACGTTCGACATAATCCATTGGTATCTGCCGCCGTTCGGCATAGCGGAGGACATAGCCGTCGCGCTCTTTGTCGCGCAGCACCGGCGGCTCAACCATCACCTGGAATCCCATCGGGGCCTGATGTGCCGCTCCGTGTCGCTCAGCGGCACTCAAAAGCGATACATAGTAGGAGCGCCCGAGATACTGCATCATCCTGTCCAGATTCACTTCCTGAGGGACCGCCTTCCATAGCCGATATTCTTCCGGAACAACGACATAGAAGCCCCTGCAGGGGGAGAATACTCGCTTTTTGGATACGGCACGTGCAACGGCGTTGTCTATGGCATGTGGGGTCATGGAGGGGAACGCCTCTCTCACATCCTCTTTGGAGAACGTGTATCTGCCGCTCGGCGCCTGTCTTTCTATCCAATCAGAAACGCTCATAGTTGAATGAGAATGTTCTATTCGCTTGCGAATATACACAAAATCTGTGTAATTGCGCAAGTGAATCGGAATTATTCTTCATGCATAGCCTTCGTCGCGTAGCGTCTCAGACTCTTTGGTAGGTTCAGTTCGGCTTCAACCTGGGCGAGGATTTCGCGGTGCTTCCGGGCCTGTTTGCGGGCGAATTCGCGGTTCTCTCGGCGGATGGAGAGGTAGTGCTCATATTATTTGATAATTGACACCGTCGCGTGTGATTCCGATGCTGGCGGCAATCTGATCGATGGTGATGTAAGGGTCTTTTTCCATCAATTCCAGCACTCTCTGTGTAGTGGTCAGTGTAGTCTTCTGTGTAGAAGTCTGTGTAGCGCTCTCCGTA
>JAFUWW010000032.1 GCA_017471085.1 Bacteroidales bacterium
ACAGACCCTATCGACCCAAAACCTTGCCGCGTTGACGGCCGCAGGGCATTCCAAGGCCGATTTCGTGGCAACGCGGCAACGAAACGGGCCCTATCGACCCAAAACCTTGCCGCGTTGACGGCCGCAGGGCTCTCCAGGGCCGATTTCGTGATCAACACGGCAGAACAGAGACCAGAATGGCCGACCGGACGGGAAATCGGCCCAAAACCTGGCAGAGCAGGGGCAGGGGCAGCGGCCGTCACCAACCACAAATGTCACAATCACCGACAAAAATGTCACAGGCACCGACAAAAAAAAACACCTCCCCGGAGGGCATCAGCCTACTGTCACGGTGCTGTCGGCAAAACGGACTACGGCTTCCCGGTGGGAGATGAACAGGATGGTCTTTTTTCCGTGATAACGTGCATGAAGGTTTTGGAGCAGCTGCAGCTCGGTGGCCGCATCTATAGCAGAAGTGGATTCGTCCAGGATCAGGACGCCGCCGGGCTTCAGAAGGGCACGGGCTATTGCGATACGCTGGGCCTGTCCTTCGCTGAGGCCGCTTCCCACTTCACCGCAGGGAGTGTCCAATCCCAGGGGAAGGTCAAAAACGAAGCCTGCGACAGCTGTTTCCAGCGCCTCCCGCAACTGTTCTTCGGTAGCCTCCGGAGCCGCCAGCAGGAGGTTGCTCCGGACGGTGCCGCTCAAAAGCGAATTCCCCTGCGGAATGTACATGAAATTGCCCCTGAGGGCATATCCGGCCTTGTGCCCGGCGATGGTGATAGCCCCTTCCGAAGGCTTCAGGAGGCCCAGGATTAGGCGGATCAGGGTACTTTTGCCGATTCCGGTCGGACCGGAGATGGCAGTCATCGACCCGGCGGGGAATGTGCAGGAGAAGTCCTTGAACACAGGTTCTTCCTGCCCGGGATAAGTGTAGGTGACATGACTGACCATAACATCCGGGACAGCCACCAGCAGGACAGGCTTTTCCTGCGGTTCCTCTTCCAGTTCCTCCAGCTCCATCAGGCGTTCCACGGAAGCAAGGGCATTGATGAAGGCCGGAACCTGGCGGCCGAATTCGGCAATGGGGCGTTGCACCTGGCCCACCAACTGCAGGAAGGCTGTCATCATGCCGTATGTGACCGTTCCGCCGCGGATGCCCAGGATTCCCCAGAGGAAGGCAGCGGCATGGCCGGCCTGGAAGCCGAAGAACATGAGACCGCGGGCAACGGCATTGTAGTTCAAGCGTTTGCGGGTATTGTCCTCCACATCGACCTGATACCACCCGAATTTGTCCAGCACCCGCTCCACGGTGGTGAGCGTCAGGACCAGCACCCGATGCTGCAGGCTCTCCTGCATGAGCTGCTGAAGGTCGCTCTCCCGGGCGCGGATGGCCGCCTGCAGGCGCCTCAACTGCTTGAAAAACAGCTTGGAGCCGAATACGGCAAACGCCATGAGGACAACCAGCAACCACAGCAGATTCGGGGCCATGGTCATGAGATAGGCCGATGCCGCCAGCAGCTGCAGCGCCGTTATCACCATGCCCGGCATCCAGGAAGTCAGCAGCTCCGACACCACCCGGATATCTTCTTCCAGACGGTTCACCGTATCGCCCGACAAGAACTTTTCCCGTCCATCCCACCTGCTTTCCAACACATGCGAGAAGAACCCTTTCCGGAGGAAATTCTGGGTCTTCACCTGGTTGTAACCGTCCCACCATCCTGTAAAGAGATTGACCCCGATCTGCACCAGCAGGATACCGGCAAAAAGGCCGATGGCAGGGCCCAGTGCAGCATCCACGGCACCTGTTGCCATGTCCACCAGCCGCTTGCTCATGGCGACAAAGCCCAGCGAAGCGGCAATTCGCACCACACCGGCGGCGACGCTCACCAGCATCCGCCACCGGACCGGCCGGGAGGTGCTCCAGAGGAACTTCAGGCAGGCGCGGACGTCTTTCATGGCCTATGCTTCTTCCGCTACTCCTTCCCTGATCCACACCGCAGCCACTTTGCCGGCATCTTCCAGCGCCTGCGCAAAAGTGACTTCGTACTTGTCGGTCAGGAGTTTGGCGAGGTCTTCCACCGTAAAGTCTTTCCCGGACACCGACTCCCACAAATAAGCGGCCGAAGCGTTGAGCGACAGCATCTTGTTGAAGTTCACCTGGGAGAGTCCCTCCCCCACTACGATGAATTCTCCGCACAGGGAGCGGAGCACGAATCCTTCCTTGATTCTCATATCAGTCTTCTGTAAATTGCCAAAATATATCTTCTGAAGGGCTTCAGGGTATGCCACAGGCGGCCTTTTCCCGGAACCACTTCCTTATTCCCTTTTATCACGGCCACCACAGTCCCCATTACATCGGCCTTGGTGCAGGATTCCGTGCCGGCGATGTTGCCGTCGCCCATGAGGGTGAGACGGTCTCCATCGACCCGGACCAGACGGTGCAGGACATAGCGGCCGGGCAGGCGTACCAGGATGATGTCTCCCACTTCCACGTCCGGTTTTTTGCGGAGGCGGACGCTGTCCCTGCCGCCCCGGATGAAAGGAAGCATGCTGCTGCCCAGCGGAGTGAAGGTCACTTCCCGGCCTTCATTCAGCAAGCTGCCGGCTTCTTCCAGCAGGATTTCGTTGGGCAGAATACGCTTATCCATGTACCGTCTCGTAACAAAGCTGCGCTGCATCCCGGTCCGGCAGGCAGTCCAGGATAAAACAGGGGACCCGCCCTGCCAGGGCCGATAAAGTCCTGTGCCACCCTTCCGCCAACGTACTGAAAGGCCGGAAAGACGACGCCGATGCCAAGATGGAAGCATAGGCCTGGATCACGGGGAGCCGCTGGATGCGATTTTCCGGAGCCTGGCGGATGCGGACAATGGCGCCCACCGGCACATCCTCGGCCTTGTAGCACGGTGTTTTTCCGCTCCAGGGCGAACCGTACACGCGCACTGAGCCGTCTTTTTCCACCTTGAGGATGGGATTGTCGTCGTTCAGGAGTTCCGTTCCGGGGATGTGCTTGATCCAGAGGCTGCTGTGAGTGCTTTTTCCGGTGCCGCTCCGGCCCAGGAACAGATAGCCCTTCCCGGCGTTCATCACCACGGAGGAATGCATCTCCAGCGCTCCCTCACAGGCGGTGGCGAAGGCGAAGAGCAGCATCAGCGCGTTGTTGACGGCGAAGTGGACATCGGCCCCCTCCAGCTTGAGCTGCGCCTGACGGAAGGCCTTGTCCGAGAGCATCGTCCCGGAAAGAGGTTTCCCCGGCAGGGAAGAGAACCGGAACCGGTACCCCCCTTCATACGTGTCGATGGTGATCTCCGGAAACCCCGGCCCGTCATCGGTCTTGAACAGTTCCTGGAAACTCACTTCCGGAAGCCTTTCCACTATCCGGAGGGAGAAAAGCGGCGATTCCATCCCTTCACTGACCTGGAAAGGACCCAGGTTTTCGGGCATGACAATCCCTTCCGGACGCTCGACCCGGAACCGGAATCCGGCCACAATATAATCCGCTTGCTTCATATTTTACAAAGATAAAAAAAACTTCCGAAACCTTGGCTCCTTCCGGCATCTTTGTCCGCAGCACCTGCCTTTGCATGGAAAAGGAGAGTTTTTTGAAAGGTTCTGGTCGGTTTCTGGCATCCGGACAGGTTCAGATGAAGTATCTTTGCAGTAAGACCCATAGGAAAACACCAACCTTTATCGCATATGAAAACTTGCAGCTTGATTCTCTCCGCCGTGATGTGCCTGGGCGCTCTCACGGCCAACGCCCAGGTGAAGGAAGATTTTGTCCCTTCACCCAACAACCAGTTCGGGAAAGAGTATCCGATGGTGAACTCCGAAAGATGTGTCCGCGTCAAAGTGAAAGCACCGGATGCCAAGTCGGTGAAACTGGACATCGGTGCCGTGAAGTATGACTTGGTCAAGGATGCGGACGGTTACTGGGTGGGAGAATCGGCCCCGCAGGACGAAGGCTTCCACTATTATCAGCTGAATATCGACGGTGCCGATGTGCCCGATCCCTCCAGCCTCTATTACTATGGTGCCAGCCGATGGGGCAGCGGCGTCGATGTCCCGGCCGCCGACCAGGACTTCTACGCACGGAAGAACGTCCCGCAGGGCCAGATGCGCGAAATCTACTACTGGTCGGAAGTAAACCAGGCCATGCGTCACTGCTTCGTCTACACGCCGGCCGAATATGACCTCAATACCTCCAAGCGCTATCCGGTGCTCTATCTGCAACATGGCGGAGGTGAGAATGAATACGGCTGGCCGATTCAGGGCCGCACTGCCCAGATCATGGACAACCTCCTGGCCGAAGGAAAAGCCGTTCCTTTCATCATCGTCATGGACAACGGGACCTGGACCATGCCCCGTCCCGCCGCAGGCGCCCCTCAGACGCCCCGGCAGCAGCAGGGACAGCGTCAGGGAGGCGGATTCCAACTCCCTTCCAATTGGGCCGACGGCTTTGCCAACACCCTCATCAAAGACGTGATTCCCATGATTGACGCCCGTTTCCGCACCATCGCCGACAAGGAACACCGCGCCATGGCCGGCCTGTCGATGGGCGGCATGCAGACCAAAGCCATCACCCTGTCCCATCCGGAGGTATTCTCCTCGCTGGGCATCTTCAGCGGCGGAACGATCACCGTAGACGACGCTGCCTCCAACAAGGAATTCCGTGACGGACTCAAACTGGTGTTCGTGAGTTTCGGCAGCCGTGAACTGGAAAACAGAGCGCCCGGTTTCGGCGGCGGCGATCCCAGGGAAGAGACCGAGGCCCTGAAAGCCACTGGCGTGAATGCCCACTTCTACGTCTCCCCCGGCACCGCCCACGAATGGCAGAGCTGGCGCCGCAGCCTGTACCAATTCGCCCAGCTGCTGTTCAGATAGTACCACAGCGGACACATAACACAGAAAAAGGGAGGTGAAAACCTCCCTTGATTTCTGTCGAGATGATCCGACTCGAACGGACGACCCCCACGTCCCGAACGTGGTGCGCTAGCCAACTGCGCTACATCTCGATGCCTATCTGCCTTTTTTAGGCAAGCTTGTTGATGTATACGGCCAGACCGCTCTTGAGGTTGGCTGCCTTGTTCTTGTGAATGACGCCGATCTTGGCCAGCTTGTCAATCATTGCGTACACCTTGGGAGCATTCTCCTGGGCTGCAGCCTTATCTGTGGTATTACGAAGGTCGCGGATCGCGTTCCGCGTTGTTTTTGCATAATACTTGTTATGCAATCTGTGACGCTCGCTCTGGCGGGCGGCTCTTTGAGCAGATTTAGTGTTTGCCATTATTTTATTTTTTATATTTGGTAGTGGGTAGGAGAATCGAACTCCTATTGCGGGAATGAAAATCCCGAGTACTAACCGTTATACGAACCCACCAAACTTTGGGACTGCAAAGGTAAGAATTTTTTATTAACAAGCAAAATTATTTTTCATCTTTTTTCCATTCGAATGAATAGAGCAAAGATTCCACCTGGCGGAGGTATTGGCGCTTGTCGTACTTGGGAGCATACACAAATGCCTCCAGCACAATGATATACTTGCCATCCTGGCTATAGAAGGAGTGCGAGACGAAAGGGCCGCCCATAAAATCGCCATGCACCTCCCAGAAGCCGCGGGTCTCCACAAATTCCCTTCCGTGGTAGCGCAGATAGCGCATGGAAGGCTCGATGGCAGTGGACGTAGTCATGTACGAACCGTCGAACATGCCCGGCACGTTCTCCTGCATAATCCGATTGCGGTTGGAGATGATGTTGTTCAAGGTAAACAGGCCCTCCACTTCCTGGACAGGGTACTTGTAGATAAGGACCGTCTGGTTGGTGTACTGCTTTTCATCGGCAATCCAAACGAAAGAGTTCGTGGCCTTGCGGAGTTTGTAGCCGGAGGGGAAATGGACGGTGCCGCCGGTGACAGCCTCCACAGGGTCGCGCAGTTTCAGCTCTTCGTACAGTTTGGCATTGTCGATGATGCGGTCCCTTTCGGCCTGCTCGAAATACTCGGCCACCTGGGCTCCGTTCTCCTGGAAGAGTTGGACGGCGCCCTCTTCGTCGTAGGCGTTGATCTGGGCCACTACCTGCGGCTGCGCCCACTGGTTGGTACGATAGACCATGCCGGTACTCTGGTTCTGCGGATTGATGTTCACGATGAGGATGTTCCGGTGCATCTTGAACATGTTGTTGAAGGTGCCGGTGGGCACGTTGGAGAGCGTGAAGAGCGGCTCCCGCTGGGCCAGGTACGGACAGTCATCGGCCAGCACGCCGCGGATGGCCACCCCAAGGTTGCCCTCCCACTGGTCACGGTCTATCACCACCAGCACTTCGCCGGCCTTGCCGCTTACGTTGGGCAGCAGGTTTCCTTTTTTCCCATTCTTGCAGCCGACCAGGGCCAACAGACAGGCAGTCAGCGCGAAAATTTTATTAAAGCATCTCATAATCAATGTATTAATCTACCAATATCGTTTCCAAAAGCGAGCACCATCAGCAGGAGCAGCAGCACCATTCCTATCATCTGCGTAATCATGAGGAAACGGTCGCTGGGCTTGCGGCGGGTCACCATCTCATACAGACAAATCACAATGTGGCCGCCGTCCAGCGCCGGAATGGGAAGCAGGTTCATCACGCCCAGCATGATGGAAAGCAGCGCCAAAATATAGAGGAACTGATACCAGTCCCAGGCCGACGGAAACACCTGGCCGATGGCGATGAAACTGCCCACCGACTTATATGCCTCCGTCTTGGGCGTAGCCACCAGGCGCAGATCCTGCAGGTACCCTCCCACCGTACTCCAGGCCAGCTTGCAGCCTGCAGGGACAGCCTTCAGCAGCGAATAGGTGCGGTACTGCACGGAAGGATTCCGGAAGAAAACGCCCAGCCTTCCCAGGCTGTCTACCTGGAGCGGGAAGGAAAGCGAATCCGCCCCGCGGAGGACGGAAACAGGGATTATCTCGCCGGGATGCTCCCGCATAATCTTCTGGGCGTCCTGCAGATACGGGGTGGCCAGTCCGTTCACGGCGGCGATCCTGTCCCCTTTCGCCAGACCGGCATCCCGGTTCACCGACCCTTCCATCACGCTGTCCACCACGAACGGAAGCGCAAGGTCGAACATTCCGGGGGTGTTCACCACTTCTCCCAGCAGGGACTGGTCGATATAGATGTCCAGCGTGTCTTTCCCGCGGAGGACCGTGGCTTTACGGGCCTGGCGGCGGGCCAGGTCGGCCTGAAGGGAGAGGAAGTCCTCCGGGACATAATCGTCGAAGCGGAGGATGCGGTCGCCGGTGCGGAAGCCCATCTCGTACCCCAGGTCGTTGACATACACGGGATTGTCGTTGGGGACGAAAGTAGACCCCCAGATGGCCAGGATCACGATATACAGGACGATGGCGAGGATGAAATTGTTCAGCACGCCCCCCGCCATGACCAGCAGCCGCTGCCAGGCAGGCCTGGTGCGGAATTCCCAGGGCTGCGGCGGCTGCCTGAGCTGCTCCGTGTCCATGGATTCGTCTACCATGCCGGAAATTTTGCAATAGCCGCCCAGCGGAAGCCAGCCGATGCCGTATTCCGTTTCCCACGAAGCCGCGGCCGGGACCAGTTTCACGAACCAAGGGGCCTTGGTGGAAAAGAGCTTCACGCCCCGCGCATCGAAGAACAGGAAGAACTTGTCCACCCGGATCCGGAAAATCTTGGCCCACATGAAATGCCCGGCCTCATGGATGATGATGAGGACGGACAGGGCCAGGATCACCTGGAGGATTTTCAGGAGTACTGTCATCTCTGCAAACGGGCGGCACACGCAAGCGCACGGGCGTAGGACTCGTCGTTGGTGGCGAAAATATCTTCCAGTGAAGGGGTACCTACAAAATCCACACCATCCATCACCTCCTTCACCACGGCAGGAATATCATAGAAGCCGATCCGGTCTTGCAGGAAGGCGGCCACGGCAGCCTCGTTGGCGGCGTTCATGGCGCAGGGCACGTTCCCGCCCCGCTCCATGGCCTCCGACGCCAGCTGCAGGCACGGGAATTTATCCCGGTCCGGTTCATAGAAAGTAAGGCCTTGCAATTCGCTGAAATCCAGCCGTTTTCCATCCAGCGGGAGCCGCTCCGGATAAGCCATGGCCAGCTGGATGGGGAGGCGCATGTCCGGGCATCCCAGCTGCGCGATCACGGCGCCGTCGGCATATTCCACCATGGAATGGATCACCGATTCGGGGTGCACCACCACATGGATGCGCGAAGGCTCCACGTCGAAGAGCCACTTGGCCTCGATCATCTCGAACCCCTTGTTTATCATGGTGGCCGAGTCGATGGTGATCTTGGCGCCCATGTCCCAGTTGGGATGCCTGAGCGCCTGCTCTTTCCGGGCCGATGCGATCTGTTCCCGCGTCCAGGTGCGGAAAGGACCGCCGGAGGCCGTAAGGTGGAGCAGCCGCACGGGATTCCCCTGGGAGCCCTGCAGGCACTGGAAGATGGCTGAATGCTCGGAATCGACCGGCAGGATGGGAGCCTTGCAAACACGGGCCTGCTCCATCACCAGGGCACCGGCGGCAACCAGCGTCTCCTTGTTGGCCAGGGCGATGGTCTTCCCCGCCCCGATGGCGGCCAGGGTGGGCCTGAGACCGCTGAATCCTACCATGGCGGCCACCACCACATCCACTTCGGGAGCCTGCACCAAGGCGCACGCGGCATCGATGCCGCCGTGCACCTGGATATCGGCCGGAAGGGCCTGTCGGACCTCCTGATATTTGTCCGGATTGCAGATGACCACATGCGGGACATGATAGGCCAGCGCCTGCTCCACCAGGAGGGAAGCGCTGTTGTTGGCCGACAGCATGAAAATGCGGAAACGGTCCGGATGCTGCCGGACAACGTCCAGGGTCTGCGTGCCGATGGAGCCCGTGGAGCCCAGGACGGCGATTTGCTTGATTTGCGTCATACGGTTAAAAACTGATGTACTGGGCCGGATCTACCGGGGCGCCCTCGTACCATAGTTCGAAATGCAGGTGGTCGCCGGTGATCAGGGAACTGGACGAGGCGACCATGCCTACCGGCGTTCCGGCCTTTACCACGTCACCGCTGCTGCGGAGCACCTTCTGGTTGTTCTTATAGATGGACAGGATGTCACCTTTGTGCTGGATGGCAAGCGTGTAGCCGGTTTCATCGTCCCAGCCGGTATAGACCACGGTGCCGTCCAGGACGGCCATTACCGGAGTCCCGGCGGGGGCGGTGATGTCCATCCAGGGATGGACGGAGCGCTCGAAGCCCCTGGACACCACGCCCTTGAGCGGAGGGAAGAACGACATGGCCTCAATGGGCAGGTTCCTGGTGGCCCCTGTCACGTAGAACTGTTCCCGCTCGGTGACATCGGCCCGGAGGAGGGAATCCCTGTAGGCCAGATAGACGGAATCTACCGTGCTGCGGGAGGCCTGGTTGGACAAGATGAGGCTGTCCATGCGGATGGGGGTCTCCCCCGCCACCACGCGACGCAGGTTCTCCGTGTACAGCTCCCACTGCAGGATACGGGTTTCCAGCGAATCGATCCTGAGGGAGTTCTGCACGGCCTGGCGGCGGCTGTGGGCGTCCGGATAACCGGGGATGAATGTCCGGATGGGCGTATAGGCAATCAGGCAGAACAGTCCGACGACCACGATAACCACCGCAGAAATGGCGGCGACAACGAAGGTGGTCCTGCTGAACCGGAGGCTCCAAAGGCGCTCATGGGAGGTGGCGTCTACCAGGGAGAGCCTGAAATTCCGGATTTTCTTATCTTGGTTGTCCATAAATAAATTCGTAACTTTGCGGCCGTATGGACAGACTTGTCGGAATAGATTACGGACTGAAGCGCACCGGCCTCGCCGCCAGTGACCCTTTGGGTATCTTTGCTTCCGCGCTGGATACGGTCGATTCTACAAAGATAATAGATTATCTCAAAAATTACGCCGAAAAAGAGAGAATCATTCGATTTGTGGTGGGTTATCCTTACAATCTGGACGGCCGCCCGGCAGAAGCCCAGGCCCATGTAGACACCTTCCTGAAGGTGCTGCAGAAAGCCTTCCCGGAGGTTCCGGTGACGCTGGAAGACGAACGCTTTACTTCCGTGCTCGCCCATAGGGCCATGATCGACGGGGGCATGAAGGCGCAGGACCGCCGCAACAAGGCCTCGGTAGACCGCATCAGCGCAGCCATCATCCTGCAGGGCTATCTGGACCGCCAGAGAGGAGGAAGTTCCTTCATCGACCCGGAGAACGTCCCCGAAAGCCTGTCCCGCGACAAGACAAAAAAGAGAAGGAAATGATAAGACCCATCTATCTTTACGGGGCCGAAGTGCTCCGCAGAAAGGCCTCCGAGGCCGATTTGACCGACAAAGAATGCCTCGCCGCCCTGGTGCAGGACCTCAAGGACACCCTGGCCAAGGCCGACGGCTGCGGCCTGGCCGCTCCCCAGATCGGGGAAAGCGTCCGGGTGGTGATTGTGGACGGAGACGTGGTCTCCGACATGTACGACTACCTGAAAGGCTTCCGCCGCACCCTCATCAACCCGGTAATCACGGAGGAAAGCGAAGAAAAGGTGACCTATTCCGAAGGCTGCCTCAGCATCCCCGGCATCTATTGCGACATCGTCCGTCCCAAGAAGATTACCGTGGAGTATTACGACGAAGACCTGAAAAAAGTCACCGAAACCTTCGACAACTTCGCCAGCCGCATGATCCAGCACGAGCTCTCCCATCTGGAAGGAGACCTGTTCACGGACCATGCCGCACCCATCCGGCGCAAAATGCTCGCCGGCAAACTGCAGAACATTACCAAAGGCAAGGTACATCCGCACTATAACGCCAAGCTGAAATAACCGCCCGGAAAGGTTTTTCCGCTGTTTTTACCCTCCTCAATGGACGGCATCCGTCCTGTTGGGGAGGGTTTTGTTTGTAGCTACGAACATTGTTAAAAATTTTTAAAAATTTATTTTTTAGCCAAATTTAAAAATTTTAATTAAAAATTGTTACTCCGGTCTAAATCTTCACTTCCAACTGTTAACCATTATTCGCAAAATACAAAAATATTCATTTAATATACTGTATTTCAGCATCTTGCGAGAAAATATTTTTTATTATATTTGCACCGGAAAGAACCAATCAAACGGGTTTCCAAGTAGTAGTGTATCTAAAGCAAGAGGTTTGGTAACCCTCCTGCTTTAAAACTGAAAACAGTTTTATGTTTAATTTTAGTACCATTAACCCATGAAAAAAGCATTACTTGTGCTGGCTTGCTTCTTCGCGAGCCTGACGCTGGCATTTGCACAGAAGACCGTACGGGGCACCGTCTCCGATACGGCCGGAGAGCCGGTGGTGGGTGCTTACGTGATGGTTTCCGGCAGTGCCAGCCTGGGCGCCATTACCGACGCTACCGGTGCCTTCAGCATCGCCAATGTCCCCAATTCCGCCGAATCACTGGTGGTTTCCTGCATCGGCTATTCCACCAAAACCGTAGCCATCGGCAACGGCCCGGTCGCCATCGTCCTGGAAGAGGACAATGAATACCTGGACGAGGTGGTGGTCACCGCGCAGGGTCTCACCCGCAAGGAAAAGGCCATCGGCTATTCGGTTCAGAGCATCAATTCCGAGCAGCTCACCTCCACCCACAGCTCCGCGCTGGGCAACTCCCTGGCCGGCAAGGTGGCAGGCGCCCAGTTCTGGGGATCCGGCGGTTCCACCTTCGATGAAGGCCGTATCGTCCTGCGCGGCCCCACTTCCTACAGCAATGTGGAGGGCAGCGAGCCCATCTATGTCGTGGACGGAACCATCATGAGCAACGCCAACGCCGTAAACATGGACGACGTGGCCAGCATCAACATCCTGAAAGGCCCCTCCGCCACCGCCCTGTACGGTTCCCGCGGTGCCAACGGCGCCGTCGTGATCACCACCAAGCGGGCCGAGGAAGGCCAGTCCCATATCGATTTCTCCCACACCACTTCGGTCCAGACCTATTACAATCATATCAACTTCCAGAAGCTGTATGGCGGCGGTTCCTATGGCCGTGGCCTGGAGAGAGTGGCGGCAGAAAACGGCGATTCCATCGACTATCTGTCTGCCGCGTACCTGCTGGACGATCTGGGCGACGGCACCTATGCCATGGACTATTACTCCGATGAAAACTGGGGCGCCCGCTACGACGGCACCACCCTGGTGCGGTCCGCCCTGTCCTGGGACCCGACTTCTCCCTACTATGGACAGGCCACTCCCTGGGAGTACCAGCTGAACCTGCGTGACCTTACTCGCAATGCCTGGACCAACACCACCAACATCGCTTTCTCCAAGGCCACCAAGGGGCTGAGCACCCGCGTCGCCTTCACCAACGTGGAGCAGCAGGGCGTATTCTACAATTCCAACGCAGTCCGCCGCTCCTTCAGCATCACCTCAACGGCCAAGCCTACTTCCTGGCTCACCGCCGACTTCAGCTACCGCTACCGTTACCGCAAGAACCACAACCCTTCTTCCGAGGGCTATTCCGCCAACGGCAACTACCTCTGCGACTTCGTGCAGTGGGGCCAGACCAACGTGAACCTGGCCCAGCTCAGGGACTGGCAGCGTCCGGACGGCAGCTGGCGCAACTGGAACATCATTTCCACCGACGACATCAGCGCCAACTTCCACGACAACCCCTTTGCCGTCATGGAGAACTACAACAACGACGATGCCACCAATTATCACCTGATCGCCGGTGACATCTACGCTTCCCTGCCGCTGAACATCCGCCTGGGCGTGCGTGTCAACAGCTCCATCACCAACCAGTTGAGAGAATACCGGTACGGAACGGGATCCATCAACTTCGACTCCTACTTCCGCACCTACCAGACCAACGTAAGCGACTTCACGGCCCAGGCCTATGCCACCTGGAGCGATTCCTTCGTGGACGGCAAACTTACGGCTGAGGCCGCGGCCTTCGCAGAAAACCGCACCTACGATTACTATTATCTCACCAGCAACACCAACGGCGGCCTGTCCGTGAAGGACTTCTACAATCTGGCAGGTTCTTCCAGCACCTATTCCACCAGCAATACGGAGCGGCACTTCGAGACCCGCTCGTTCTTCGGCACCGCCACCCTCGGCTGGGACGACTTCGTCTATCTGGACGGTTCCATCCGCTACGACATCGACTCCCGGCTGGCTCCTGACAACAATGCCTTCCTTTACGGCGGAGGTTCCCTGTCCGTGATGCTCAGCAAATTCATCAACGCACCCTGGCTCAACTTCTGGAAGATCCGCGGTTCCGTGGCACAGGTAGGCTCCACCATTGACGTCTACAACATCTATCCCACTTACAACGTCAACACCAAGTTCCACGGCCAGCCCGCCCTCCGCGAACCCACTTCGCAGGTGAACCCGAACATCCTGCCCACTATCTCCACTTCTTATGAACTGGGTACTGAGTTCAAACTCTTCGGCAACCGACTGTTCGGTGACTTCAACATCTACCGCAAGAACACCCGGAACGACATCATCAACGCCACCGTGCTTCCGCAGTCCGGTTATTCTTCGCGCAAGATGAACGCCGGTCTGGTCCGCAACCAGGGTATCGAACTGCAGCTCGGCGGAACGCCGGTGAAGACCAGCAACTTTGAGTGGACCCTGTCCGGGAACATCGCCAAGAACGTGAATACGCTCATCGAACTGAGCGACGACCAGCATGAGACCACCATCTACGACAACCGGTTCTATTACAGCTGGCGGCAGAAATCCGTTGAAGGATACCCGATCGGCGTCATTGAAACCGCCTCCCGCTGGGCCCGTACCGAAGACGGAAAGCTCATCCTCACCGACGGCAATGCCAACGTGGGCGAAGTCCGTCCCACCTGGGACATCTCCAACAAGATCGCCGGCAACACCCAGCCCGACCTGACGGGCGGTTTCAACACCAGTTTCCGCTTCAAGCAGTTCACCCTCAACGCATCCCTCGACTTCATGATCGGCGGCCAGTTCGTCTCCTGGACCAACATGTGGGGCCAGGGCAGCGGCCTGCTCGCAGAAACGGCAGCGGTCAACGACCGGGGCAAGAACATCCGTGAGCCCATCGCTGTCGGCGGAGGTATCTTTGTGGAAGGCGTCGATGCCGACGGCAATCCCAAGTCCGGCTACATGAACGCGGCCTACTATTTCCAGTACAAGTATCAGTACGACAACGATTCCTGGGTTTACGACCGTTCCTACGTGAAACTCCGCGAAGTCTCCCTGCGGTACGACCTGCCCCAGAAGTTCATCCAGAACCTGGGCATCGGCCTCTCCCGCGCCAGCGTAGCCTTCGTGGCCACCAACCCCTGGCTCATCTGGGCGGCGGCCCCGAACCTGGACCCGTCCGAACTGGGCGGCGCCGAATATAACATGCTCGAAGGCGGCCAGGCCATCTCTACCCGCTCGTTCGGTCTTACCGTCAATGTCACATTCTAATGCAGGAGGAAAATACAATGAAAGCATATAAATCTATTGCCCTCAGCCTCGCAGCAGTCCTGCTCATCGCAGGGTGCAACTCCCTCAAGGACTTCGGAGACATGAACAAGAGCCCGAACGCGCCATCCACGCCATTCACCAGCTACCTGTTTACCGATGCCGCCCGCTACGTATCCTACTTCATCCTGGGCACCGCCACCAACGGCTACGATCCCTGGCAGCAGGAATGGACCGGCTACCTGTCCGAATCCAAGAATAACCAGTATGGCCCCCTGGCCACCACCACCTCCTACTCCGGGTCAACCCAGATCTACCTCTATGCCCTCAAGAACCTCAACTACATCATCGAGTTCAACGAGGACGAGGCGATCCGCGACGAAGCCTATGTAGCCTCCTTCGGCACATCGGCCAACCAGATTGCCGCGGCCAAGACCCTGTCCGCCTTCTATTATATGTCGCTGACCGACATCTACGGACCCATCGTCCTGTCGGAGGCCTTCAAAGGCTCGTCCGAAGACAACTGGACACCCAAGTACGATTCCCAGGAGTCGGTATACACCCAGCTCAACGACATGCTGACGGAAAGCTACCGCCAGTTCGATGAAAGCGGCTCGCTCAACGGCAGCGCTGATGTCATCTATGGCGGCAACATCGCCAAATGGAAGAAATTCAACGCCTCGCTGCGGATGCTCCTGGCCATCAAACTCTGCGACGTCGCTCCGGAAGTGGGCAAGAGCCGTTTCGCCGCCGCCTATGGCGACGGTGGCATGGAAGACGAAGCCGACGGTTTCTACTACTCCTACGACGACCTCAACTGGAACATGCTTTACTACTGGTGTAATCCCAGTTATGCCAGTGCCGGCCTCAATGCCGTCCCCAACTATTTCATCGTAGAGCAGATGAAAGAATTCGAAGACAACCGTATGTTCGAATATTTCGACATCGAGGGCTACAGAGGCTCCCGCGATCCTTCCATCTTCCCGCGTGACCAGTACACTTCCTTCTACGGCGTACCGTTCGGCCTTATCAGCAACGATGCCGTGAATGCCTGGACCGACTGCTGCGCTTCCGTGAACAGCAAGATGCTGGAGATGGGCGCCACCCTGCCGGTAATCACCACCGCCCGCGTGCTTCTGACCGAGGCCGAAGCCGCCTGGAGAGGCTGGATCTCCGCCGACCCGCAGGCCCTTTACGAGAAAGGCATCACCGTCTCCTTCGAGCAGTGGGGCGCCTCCGGTGCCGCCCAGTACATCAAGAAACCCGCCATCGCCTACAAGGGCGGAGACGCCGCCCTGGAGCAGATCGCCATCCAGCGCTGGATTGCCGGTTACCTCTCCGACGGTGTGGAAGCCTGGTCCGACTGGCGCCGTCTGGACATCCCCTACATGCCGGTAGGTCCCGGTGCCGCCACCGTGGGCAATGAGCACTATCCGTACCGTCTGGGGTACAACACATCCTACGATTCCGCCTATAACGCCGAGAACTATGCCGCCGCCCTTGCCCAGATCAGCAGCGGGAAGGACGATACCGACGGCCGCGTCTGGTGGGATGTCGCCCCCAACCGCATGGGCGTGCTTCCGGACGATGTGCTCGAACCCAGCGTCCAGATTCCGGCCGACTGGCAGCCTGTCATGAGTGGCACTTACTACTACCTGGGTGGCGGCAGCGCGAACGACGAACCGCTGGGCGAAGGACTCTTCGGCATGGACTCCATCGAGACCACCCTCTACCAGGACGCCAATCACCCGGATGCATACAAGTTCTCCCCCTGGGGTGACGGTTCCGTGGAACTGTTCCTGAACTGGGACGCCGCTTCCAGCACCTACTTCGTTCCCAACCAGATCGTGGGTACCTACGGAGGATATGCCATCAATGTGGCCGACCGCGACACCGACCAGGGGACCGACAACAACTACCGCGGCGAGTGGGATCCCGAGGACGGCTGCTTGTGGATCTACATGATGTACCGCGCCGACGGCCCCAGAGGCTCCTCCGATAACGCACTCCTGATCAACTACGGTTACGATGTGTTCGAGCCGGCCGAATGACGAAAATCAGATTCTATTCATATTGAAAGCTCAGATTAGTTAAACACAATATTGATATGATCTGACCCCCCGGAGCGAGTCGTGAGATTCGCTCCGGTTTTTTTTACAGTTTTCATCTTGACGGAAAATTCGTATATTTGTGAATCTAATTAATAACATTTTGCTATGGGTGCATTTCACGCTTATGATATCCGCGGTATCTGGGGCAAAGACTGGGACCTGGACATCGCCTACAAGGTAGGATATTTCATCCCCGAACTCCTGAAGACGGACAAAGTCCTGGTGGGCCGCGACTGCCGCGTCTCTTCCGACGAAATTCACGACGCCGTCCTGAAGGGCATCAACGACGCCGGCGCAGATGTCTATGACATCGGCCTCAGTTCCACGCCTATGGTCTATTTCGGCACCGCCAACTATGGTTTCGACGCCTCCGTGCAGATTACCGCCTCCCATAATCCGGCCGAATACAACGGCATGAAGGTGTCCACCACGGACGCCCAGGCCGTGGGCTTCGACGCCGGACTGGGGCAGATCAAGGCCTGGATCGACGAGGGCAGACCCACGCCGGCTGCAGAAAAACGCGGTCAGGTTTTCCATAAGGAAATCATGGCCGACTACCTGGCCTTCATGCGCAAGTTCGTCAAGGATTACAGCAGCCTTACCGTAGCCATGGACCTGTCCAACGGCATGGCCAACCTCTTCGCCAAGGAAATCTTCGGCACGGGAAGCAACTTCCACTACCTGTTCGACACCCTGGACGGCCGCTTTCCCAACCACGAACCCAACCCGCTCATCGAGAAAAACTGCTACCCCCTGGAAGAGAAAGTCCGCGAAGTGGGGGCCGATGCCGGCGTGATCTATGACGGCGACGCAGACCGCGTGATGTTCGTGGACGAGAAAGGCACCTTCATCTCCCCCGACCTGATGATCGCCCTGATGGGACGGTACTTTGTCGGGGAGCGCGGCCTCAAGGGCCTGGTGCTCCAGGATATCCGCTCTTCCAAGGCCGTGGGCGAGTATCTCTCCCCCATGGGCTGCGAGATGCGCACCTGGAAAGTGGGGCGCGCCTTCGCGGCCAAGAAACTCCGCGAAATAGACGGCGTCTGGGGCGGTGAGCTGGCCGGCCATTATTATTTCCGCGACTTTTTCTACAGCGACAGCGGCCTGCTGGCCTCCATCATCCTCCTCAATATCGTGGCCGACCTCAAGAAAGAGGGAAAGAAACTCAGCCAGGCCATTGCGGAAATTGTCCGCTACCAGAACTCCGGAGAGATCAACTACCGGGTAGAGGACAAGAAAGGGGCCATGGACGCCGTCAAGGACTATTTCATGGGCAAGGAAACCTCTACCGCCTTCATGGATTTCGACGGCTACCGCGTAGAATTCCCCGACTGGTGGTTCAACATCCGTCCTTCCAATACGGAGCCCTACCTGCGCTTCATCTGTGAAGCCACTTCCCAGGAGCTCCTGAAAGCAAAAATCGCCGAGGCCGACGAAATCATTGTCAGGCAGTTCGGCGGCAAAAGGTAATGCATGAATAAACTCGTTCTCCCCTTTATCCTGACGCTGTCCACGGCGCTGGGCCTGCATGCCCAGGAGGCAGACCGCGAAGCCGATTCTTTGCGTTATGCCTTCGGGCGCCAGCACGTGGCTCCCACCAATACCATCAGCACCCCCTATGCCGACACCCTCGACACCGGGAATCCCGGCGTGAAGGTGGTCCTGTACGACAACGGCACCTACCGCTTTGTCCGCGACCTGTCCCGGATGGCGGCCGACAGCGTGTTCACGGAGTTCTGGGACACCCGGAACGTGAACCCCTACAGGAACGACCCCGAACCTGTCCCAGACCAGTTTTCCCTCTGGATCGTGGACAGCCTGGGGGCCTACTGCTGCCCCAACCAGACCAAACCCCGCTCCCTGTTCGGCTACAGGCACGGCAGGAGGCACCAGGGCATCGACCTCCCCTATCCCAAGGGAACGCCGGTTCCGGCCGCTTTCGACGGCAAGGTCCGCATTTCGGACTACGTGGGAGGCTACGGGAACCTGGTGGTCATCCGCCATGCCAACGGACTGGAGACCTTCTACGGCCACCTGTCGGAGCGGAAAGTAGAATCCGGGGACTGGGTCAGCGCAGGAGACATTATCGGCCTTGGCGGCTCTACAGGACGGTCCACCGGCCCGCACCTGCATTTTGAGACCCGCTACCGCGGCGCCGCCTTCGACCCCGCCTGGCTCATCGACTTTGAAACGGGAACGCTCCGGCACCGCCTGCTCAAGATCCGCAGCTGGTACTTCAATCCCAACCAGCGGTATGTGCAGAACGTAGACGATGAGGACGAGATTTTCCGCACCGACGAGGAAGACCGCATCGCCGCGGAAGAACAGGCCAAGAAAGATGCTGCAGCCCGCGCCGCTGCGGAGGCAGCCGCCGCCAAGTACCATACAGTACGAAGTGGCGACACCCTTTCGGGCATCGCCAAGAAATATCACACCACGGTGAACAATCTGTGCCGTCTGAACGGCATCAAGTCCACCACCGTCCTGCAGATCGGACGGCGGCTGAGGGTTCGCTAGAAGTTGAACTTGGTCATGCAGATGAACCGGTGATTCAGGACCCATTCAGGGGTCCCGTCATACATACCGCGAGCATTCCGGCTGCCCTGTCCAAACTGGGCGGCCGTAATGTTATACTCCAGCGACAGGGTGAATTTTCCAAGATTCCAGGCCACGGTAGGGGTGGCACGGAAGGCCTGCTGGATGTGGGTATCGGCAGCCGTGTTGATCCAGACCTGGTTGTCGCACAGGTCCTTGGTGGTGCCCAGCTGCTTCATGTAGCCCAGCATGCCCATCACCTGGAACTTCTTGCCATACTGGAAGCTCACGAAGGAAGCCCAGTCCTGCATGGGAGTATAGGAGATGGTGCCGTCGCTGTTGAAACTGTGCACACCATAGCCGGAGAGAAGATTCATGTGCTCCCCTGCCTGGGCCAGGATGCTCTTGGCACGAAGCTGGAACTTGCCCTTGGTATACTGCAGGAACACGAAGGGAGAGAAGGTGGTGAGCAGGCTCTTCACCTCGATGGTCTTATCGCTTCCATCCTGGATGCGCCAGTCGGCGATGGTCCGGTACGGACGCATATTCACGGCATCTACACCCACCTTGGCCAGGAACTTGCCGCTCTTGTAGGTAACGCCCATATAGGCCTCGGGCAGGCCGTATTTGTAATAGTCCTTGCTCTTGCCGGCAGGGCCGGTAGGCAGATAGTGGTTCAGATACAGGAGGCTGGCCGTGAGGCTGAAACCGCCGCCTAGGTCCAGGTCCATCGTCAGCTGAGGGCTGCGGTTGAACGGATTGAACGGGGCGCCGGTTTCCAGGTTGTTCATATGCGGCATGTCGGCCGCCATGGGATGCCAAGTCTGGCCGATGGTCAGGGAAACGGGATTCTCGTCGAAGTCCAGTTTCATGTAGGCCTGACGCAGGCGCAGGATGGGGACATTGCTGGAGAGGTTGTAGAAGTCGGCTTCCACTTTGCCAGAAATGCCCATCGGCCCCCACTTGTAGCCGGACACGTCCAGGCCGAGACGGGTGGTGAGGGACACGAAGCGCCAGTTGAAACCGGCGTTCTGGTCAAAACCGTCCTTCATATCCACCCCTTTGGGCATGTAGAAGTACAGGTCTTCGGTACCGGCATTCACGGCCCGGGAATCGGCCACCATATAATTGCGGATGAAGCCGTAAAGCTTGAACTTGGCAGGAGTCTCCTGCGCAAAAGCAGCGCTGCCGCAAAGCAGCGCTGCCAATGTGATTGCTAATGTTTTCTTCATATTCGATTCAGATGCCCGGAACCGGCCGGGCATGGGAGATTAAGCAAACGGGAACAGCTTGGTGAGCCAGAAGTAACCCAGGACGAAGCCAATGGCACCGATGATGATGCCGATCTTGGTCATGTCTTTGGTCTCCACCATACCGGTGGCCGATGCGATGGCGTTCGGAGGGGTGGAAATCGGGAACAGCATGGCGATGGAAGCGCAAACGGCCACGAAGATGATCATGGCGGAAGTGCCGCCGAGGGCCAGGAACTGGGCATTGTTGGCAGCAGCCGGATCGGCCATACCGTTGGCCACCACGATCAGGATAGGGATCAGCAGGGCGGCGGTAGCGGAGTTGGAGATGAAGTTGGAAAGCAGGTAGCACACCAGGCCGGCGACGATCAGCACCAGCACCACGGACATGGAGCCGAACGGGATGGCGTTGATGAGCACCTTGGCAAGACCGGTGTCCTGCAGGCAGTAACCGAGGCAGAAACCACCGGCTACCAGCCAGAGCACATTCCAGTTGATTTCCTTGATTTCCTCCTTGCCGAACAAGCCGGTGGCAGTGAATACGCCGAGAGGAATGAGGGCTACGATGTTGGAGTTGATGTGGGTGATCTGCTCGGTGGCCCAGAGAAGGATGGTGCCGATGAAGGTGATCCATACCACATACAATTTCCAGTCTTTCTTGCGGTTGCTTTCGGGGATTTCCAGCACCAGCTTCTTGGTCTTGAACGGGAAGAAGAAGCGGAGGAGCACCCAGGCGATGAGGATCATGATGAGCACGTAGGGAATCATGTGGATGCACCATTCACCGAAGGAAACGTCAATACCGGCCTGCTCCAGGGCGCCTTTGGCCGTAGCGTTGGGAGGGGTGCCGATAGGGGTGCCGATACCGCCGAGGTTGGCGGCCACAGGGATGGACAGGGCGAGGCCGACCTTGCCTTTGTCATCGGCCGGGAGCTTGGAGAGCACCGGTGTCAGGAGGGCCAGCATCATGGCGGCGGTGGCCGTGTTGGACATGAACATGGAGAACACCGAAATCATGAGCAGGAAGCCCAGGAGCACGATCTCCGGCTTGGTTCCGAAGAGCTTCAGGAGGGCGCGGGCCAGGGTGACGTCCAGGCCGTAGCGCTCAGCCATGATGGCCAGCACGAAACCACCCAGGAAGAGCATGACCACAGGGTCTGCCATGGAAGACATGATACGGGCGTAAGGGACGAGCGTGCCATACTGCGGATCACAGAACAGGCCGATGCCCTTGTTGGAGACCGTAAGCAGGGAAATGACAATCACCAGCAGGGAGGTGGACCAGTTGGGAATGATTTCGAAGATCCACATCAGAGCTGCAAACACAAACAGGGCGATGACGCGCTGCTGAACTACCGTAAGGTCTGCGATTCCGAAGAACGAGACCGGCACTGCCCACAGGAAGATCGTAATGACCAGCACCAGAGGCAGGAACACGTAGTACTTGAGGTTGAATTTCTTAGCCATTATTTTGAAGTATTATCTTTCATATTTGAAGCGGATGTCCACCGGAATCTTCTCCAGTTCGAGCGCTACCACATCGGCCTTGATGGAGGGAGCGGTGACGGCATATTTGGCGGCATAGTCGCGGGCGGTGTCATAATCGCCCGTAGCCTGCACCTTGAGGATGAGGGCTCCGAGGGATTCCAGGGCCTCCATCGTCTTGGTGTAGTTGATGGAGTAACGGCCGGATTCGCGGCGGGTGATGGCGCCCTGCTCCACCAGGTAATTATAGACCAGCAGCATGGCTTCGCCGGTAGGATCCACCTCGCCGAAACGGCAGGAGCGGAGCACGTTGGCCACGAAGGTAGCCAGGACGTCCTCCTTCTGGATGAGGGCTGAAATCCTGAAGTTCTCCACTTCCTTGGCGCACAGATAGGCACCCAGCACATTGGACTTGGCCTTTTCCCAGAGAAGGGCTTCATTGCCCAGAGCCTCGGAGACAGTCCCCTTTCCATTGACCGTTTCCTTTACGCCAAGTCCCTTGGCCACCTCACGGAAGAAAATGGTCCAGTAGAAGGCCGATGCATCCAGATGGGCCTGATGCTCGGATTCGAAGAGGGTCATGCCCACCGGAAACACCGTACGGTTGAATTTCTCGCGGATAATGTTGTCGAACAGGATGGTACGGGTGCCCAGTTCCTCCTGAACCTTGGCATCGTACGGGAAGTTGATGGCAATCACCTTGAAGCCGGCGTTGGTGTAACCGCCGTAATAGAGCACGTTGCAGGAGAATATATCGGACTCGCTGCCGGGGACGAAGGCATGGTAGGCAGGGTCGCCGGGAAGCATGGCCTGATACTCGGGCAGACGGGCGGTGAGGGCGTTGAGCTCTTCCGTCCTGTCCAGGTTCTTGAGGAGCACATAGGCGCCATAGGAAGCCTTCACGCCATAGAGGGCATCGTCCACAGCCTCATTGGGGCCGATCACGAGGTCCATCTTGCTGTCGGTCATCTCCAGCCAGGCCTTGTCGCTTTCGTAGTAATTGTCGGTACGCAGGCCTTCGATCTTCTTGAGAAGATAACTGCGGACGCTGGGCTTGATGGTGATATCGGCGGCAGCCTGCAGATAATCGGCCATTTTGGCAATCTGCCCGGCATAGGCATCGTGATACCAGACGGTTTTCAGGGCACCGCTTTCGTCACGGGTGACCAGGGTGAAAGGGCTGAGCTTGTCCGGATCCTGGAAAGCGTCGAACTCGGCCTGGGTCATATCGGCAGGATAGAAGCAGGCGCCGGCGGGCTTGGCCTCATAGCCGTCCACGAACACTTTTCCGTCCAGACGGTCCCAGGGACCGTAGTTGATCAGGGCATAGTCGCGCTGGTCCTGGTCTTCCAGGGCTTCGAGGACCTGCTTGTCTCCGAAATTCTGCATCCAATATATCTTGTCGGCCTCGTCGGCGGCGAAACGGTACAGATTCAGAACCTCTTTCCCGTTATCGGTAATTCCCGAAAGATCCGGAGCGGGAAGAGTTACCTCGGCATAGTTTTCCATCAGCCGGGCCGACTGGGTCCGGTGTTCATCGCAAGCGGTGGCCATGAGGGCCAGAAGTCCTGCCGCGAGTACGAATTTTTTCATTTTAGTACGTTTGGTTTAAAAATTTTGCAAAGATACTAAAAAAAGAAATCTCGCGGAAGCTTTTCCACGAGATTTCAATCGAATACACTAAAAACTAGATGGTGCCCTGCTCAAGCATGGCAGTAGCCACCTTCATGAAGCCGGCGATGTTGGCGCCCTTCACGTAGTCTACGCTGCCGTCCGGCTGGGTGCCGTACTTGACGCACTGCTCGTGAATGCTCTTCATGATGAAGTGAAGTTTTTCATCGACCTCCTTGGCGTCCCAGGAGATGTGCTCCGCGTTCTGGGTCATTTCCAGACCGGAAGTAGCCACACCGCCTGCGTTCACGGCCTTGCCGGGAGCGAAGAGGATGCCGTTGTTCTGGAAGAAGTGGATGGCACCGGGCTGGCAGCCCATGTTGGAGACCTCGCAGCAGCACCAGCAGCCGTTGGCCTTCAGCTCCTTTGCATCCTCCTCGGAGAGTTCGTTCTGGAAGGCGCAAGGGAGGGCGATGTCCACGGGAACGCTCCAGGACTTCTTGCCGGCGGTAAACTTGGCCTGGCCGGGGAATTTGTCGGCCATATCCTGTACCTTGTTGCGGTTGGAAGCACGCATGACCAGCATGTAGTCGATCATTTCCGGGGTGATTCCCTCGGGAATCTCGCAGACGCCGTCCGGGCCGGAGATGGCAACCACCTTGGCGCCCAGTTCACGGGCCTTGGTAGCGGCACCCCAGGCCACATTGCCGAAGCCTGAGAGGGCGATGGTCTTCCCCTTGATGTCGTGCCCATGCTCGGTCAGCATCTGGTGGACGAAATAGAGGGCTCCATAGCCGGTGGCCTCAGGACGGAGGATGGAGCCTCCCCATTCCATGCCCTTGCCGGTGAGCACGCCCTGGAACTGGTGGGTCAGCTTCTTGTATTGTCCGTAAAGATAGCCTATCTCTCTTGCTCCCACGCCGATGTCGCCGGCGGGTACGTCCTCGTCGGGACCGATATGGCGGTACAGTTCCGTCATGAATGCCTGACAGAACTTCATCACCTCGTTGTTGCTCTTGCCGCGGATGCTGAAGTCGGAGCCGCCCTTACCGCCACCCATGGGCAGGGTGGTGAGCGCATTCTTGAATGTCTGCTCGAATCCGAGGACCTTCAGGATGGAGAGGTTCACGGATGAATGGAAGCGCAATCCTCCCTTATAGGGGCCG
>JAFUWW010000033.1 GCA_017471085.1 Bacteroidales bacterium
ATGCAGCAAACCCGGTGGCAATCACACGGTTTCGATTGCACCTTTGCCATCGGCCTTCTCACAACCAGCTCATTTTCAGCAACATGCAGCAAACCCAGTGGCAATCACACGGTTTTGGGTGCACCTTCGCCATCGGCCTTCTCACAACCAACTTATTTTCAACCATATATAGAGCCCTCGGTGGCAAACCCCATGCAATATTCACATATTTGTAACCACCCAATAATTATCCTTCTGTCGGCCTGAATATTTCCTTTTTGCCCCGGAAGGACGGCCGATCCTTGTTCCTGACAATGGGTAACTAGCCCTGTGTATCATTAAAAAAACGTACATCCCTGCATTTTTTTCTTACGATTGTCGTTCATTCGTCCCTATATTCAGATTTTCATGACTTTTTTCTGTTTCCATATCTCACTTTGAATGAGACCCTTTAGTTTTGCGGAAAAAATGAATCGAAAAAATCTGATTGACCCTTATAAGGGAAAGAAAGGAGTCTACCATTTTTCCATGAACCATCTGTCCCAACAACTGCTGTTCAAGACAGATGAAGATTTCCGGTTCGGAATCAATGCCCTTGCCCTTCTTGTTCTTTTGTCATCATCTGTCAAACTTCTTTGTTATTGCTTGATGGACAATCACTTTCATCTGCTTTTGTACGGGAAACTGGAAGACTGCCTTAAACTGTATGACAGTTTTTTATGGAAACTGAGTCTGCTGGTAAGCAGGCGCGACGGAATACGCGGCATCCTGAAACAAAAAGCCGTTGACATCCAGCCTATTACAGAGACGAACCAACTTCTTAAATGCATTGCCTACATCCTTAGGAATCCGTACAAGGCGCGGATAGCGTCCCCTTTCTCTTACCGCTGGAGCAGTGCAGACGCCTACTTCAATCCCCACCCCGTCCCAGGAATAAAGGCCGATTCCTTCCAGGTCGATGAAATCCGAAGCTTTCTCCACTCCAAGGCAAGAATTCCGGATGACATTGAAATAGCCGACGGAATCATCACGAACCGCAGTTTCGTCGACTATCGGACCGTGGAACAGCGCTTCCATGACAGCGCATCGTTCTTCGACACCCTAAGGCTGTTCGATTTGGAGAGTTCCTTCAAAATGGCCAACGGCATCCATGAGACACTGAAATTCACAGACAAAGAACTGCAGGTCAAAACAAAAGTGATCTGCCAGAAAGAATTCCATGCCGATAGTGTAGAACAGTTGGACCGGAAATCGCTCCTGGCCCTTTCGCGGACCCTCGCCAGAAGGTATGGTGCCGGCAAAGCCCAACTGGGACGGCTTTTGAGCCTGCCGGAAGACATCTTGGAAAGAGTGCTTTGACACCCTTTCCCCGGACTGCCAGGATTGCCACATTTGTTTTTATATGCCGATGATAACCAACCACTTATATCCATGCCGACGGCAATCATCGGCACAGCACTTCACCTTTTCCACAAGCTACACCAAAACCATCTGATAACCAAACACATACGAAAAGAGCTGTGGCAAACGTACTTCGCTCACCAGGGCAAAGGATAAAAGGCTATGGACCTAGTCCATGAACGGTGCCCTGACCGGACATGAACGGTGCCCTAACTGGACATGAACGGCGCCCTAACCGGACATAAACGGTGCCCCGACCGGACATGAACGGTGCCCTGACCGGACATGAACGGTGCCCTAACCGGACATGAACGGTGCCCCGACCGGACGTGTACGGCGCCCTAACCGGACATGTACGGCGCCCTAACCGGACATAAACGGTGCCCCGACCGGACTTGCCGAAAACGATAGGCGGATACCCATAGAAAAACACCACTTCCAGCCCTGACTCTCAGGACTGGAAGTATCATTAACCAAACAACATAATCGGCAGAGCATCTGATCTCCGTTTGCAAAGATGGGGAATTGTAATTTATGATAATTTGCATTTTCTTCAAAAATGATTGCATTTTTAGAGAAACATCTGTATATTCGCCCAATAACCGACAATAACCAATGAGAAGACTTCGATTATTGACTTTGTTGTCATTGACGCTCTCGCTGCCGTCTTTCGCTCAGGAGGGCGTCTATTCGCTGCACCTGTCCAACCCGCAGGTAACGGCGATTACCCAGGATGCGGACGGCTATATCTGGTTCGGAACCACCCGCGGCCTCAACCGTTACAACGGCACCAACTATACCTGCTTCTATGCTTCCGGGAACGACGGTTCCCTGAACAGCGACCATATCCTTTCGCTCTGCTACGACTCTGCCGGCACTCTCTGGATCGGCACGGAATGCGGCCTCAACTGGTATCGGGACGGAAAGTTCCACCACATGAACTCCACGGTCTTCGACCCGGTGATGGACATCACCGAAGTGAACGACACCCTGGTCGCCTTCACCGGAAAATCCGGACGCTTTGTCATGACCAAGGACTCTCTCAGGGTTGCCGGCTATTCCGCACCGGGAGAGAACGTCTATACATCTTTTACAGAAAGGGTTCCCGTTTCCTTTACGGACCGGGACGGTGGAGTATGGGAGGCCGACGGAGAAAACGGATGGACCTATACCGCCAAGAACCAGCCTTTCCGCAGCCTGACAGTGTCTCCGAACGGAGAAAGGCTGAGCCACCTTTTCTTCGACAGGGAGGGTTATCTCTGGATGCGTATCGGCACAGACCTGTGCAGCTTCGCTCCCGGTACCCTGGAGCCTGTCTGGAAAGATTCGGAACACGTATACTCCACCATCCTCATCAACAGGAGCGGTCATCTCCTGGCGCTGCGGGACGGGGCGACGATCGTGGAACTGACCACCCATAACGGGGTGCCCAGCCTGCTGAATTCTGCCCGGCATTCACATACCATTTATTCCATGCAGAGCGACGAGAACGGGTACCTGTGGCTGTCGGAGATTTCCAATCTGGCTAAAATCGGCCCGAATGGGTCCAGCATCGAGCATTTTCAGGTGGGTCCCACCACTCCTTTTTCCTATATCCTGCCCTGCGAAGGATCCAGGCGCATTTTCATTATCGGCATCCGGGACGGACTGCTGGAAGTGCTGCCCGACGGCACCGTAACTCCTTTCGGAGAGGGATTCCAGAACGTGAGCTGCATGCTGCAGGCCAGGGACGGAACCTTCTGGATGGGCACCTATAACGATGGCATCATCCACTACAACGAAATCAGCGGAGAGACGCAGCGGTTCGACCCGGCCTCCGGCATCGCAGATCCCAGCATCAAATCCATCACACAGGACGGAGAGGGCATTATCTGGTACTCCTCCGCCACCCATATCTCCCGCTACGACCCCTGGACCCGCACTTTTTCCGCCCTTCACGACAATAGCTTCAGAGACGACCGGTTCTACAATCTGCTCGCCGCCACCTCCGGTCAGGACGGGAAGCTCTACTTTGCCGGCAGCGGCGGCCTTACCATCGTGGACCCCTTCGCCTTCAATCCCTCGACGGAAGATACGCCCCTCCAGATGGAACTGATCACCGTCAACGACCAGGAGTACCCCCGGGACGCCGGACGGCTGAACCTCAGCCACAGGGAGAACACCCTCAATTTCCGTTTTGCCGGAATCGACTATGCCTCCGGCCAACTGCTGGATTATTCCTGGAAACTGGATGGATTCGAGGAGAACTGGCATTCCGCTTCGACCCGCCCCGAAGCCATTTACACGCTCCTTCCTCCGGGCCGATACACCTTCCATGCCCGCGTACGCGTCCTGAACGGGGAATGGAGCAAATCGGAGATCGTCCTTCCCGTGACCATCCGTCCCGCCCCCTGGGCCAGTACCTGGGCCAAACTGCTGTACCTCCTGCTGGCGATTGCCGTCATCGGCACCGGCCTGTTGATCGTAATCCGGATGCGCACCCAGAAAGAGAGGTTGGAACTGGCCGGCCAGCGGGCCGAACTGAACCAGCAGCATATCGACTTCATGACCAACATCTCGCATGAGTTCCGCACCCCGCTCACCATGATCCTCGCCCCGGCGAAAGAACTGGAAAAGAGCGACCTGCCTCCTCGTGAGAAGGAACTTGCCAGCCTGATCAGCCGGAATGCGGAGCAGCTCAAGGCCCTTTCCGAGCAGCTTCTCAGCAGCCGCGGCGGCCGCGGCAGCCAGGAGCAGCTGAACATCCGCGAGAACGACCTGGTCTCCATCCTGCGGTCCATGACCAAGATGTTCGGCTACGCTGCGTCCCAGAAGGAACAGGAACTCACCACGGACCTGCCGGACAGCCTGCTCGCCGCCTTCGACACGGAAAAAGTGTCCAAGGTGATGGGCAACCTCATCAGCAACGCCATCAAATACACGCCGGAAGGTGGCCACATCTGCATCGCCCTGCGACAGGAAGGACAAAATGCCGTCATCGATGTCAAGGACGACGGGATCGGCATTCCCGAAGAGAAGCGGAGCCGTATCTTCGACCGTTTCGACCGGCTGGGCGCGGAAGATTCCGGCGTCATCGGCTCCGGCATCGGCCTGAATTTCGCGCAGAGCATGGCGACGTTGCATAAAGGGGCCCTCACCTACGCCCCCAACGGCAGCCAGGGCTCCGTCTTCACCTTCACTTTCCCCATCGACAAAAGCGCTTATCCCGAGGCCGACCTGGGTCCTGCGGAGCCGGATACGAAGGCGCCCTACGCCCTGGAAGGAGATTCCCAGAAAGCGCAGACCCTGCTCATTGCGGAAGACACCACCGAAATCCGCCTCTTCCTCCGGGACCTCTTCCATGCCGATTACAACGTAATCCTGGCCTCCGACGGCCTGGAGGCGGTGGACAACCTGAAACTGAGCGTACCGGACCTGGTGCTGAGCGATGTGATCATGCCCGGAAAAACCGGCTACGGCCTCTGCGCCGACATCAAGTCGAACCCCGACTGGAACCACATCCCTGTAGTCCTCCTCACCGCCAAGGCCGATGCGGAAAGCTCTGTCGAAGGCATGAAGGCCGGGGCCGACGCCTACGTGGCCAAACCCTTCGACCCGGACTTCCTGAAAGCCACCGTGGAGAGCCTTCTCAAGAACCGCCGCATCCTGCAGGAAAAAGTGAAGAACCTGACATCGGCCGACCTGCAGGACCCGCAGAAGAGCGAAGAAGTGAAGCTCTCCCCTTCCGAAAGAAAACTACTGGAAAAGATCCATGCCTATCTGGATGCCAACCTGGAGAACGAAGAATCCGACGTCGCCTCCATGGCCCGGGAACTGGGCATGAGCTACAGCAACCTCTACGCCAAAGTGAAAGCCCTGACGGGCGAAACACCCAAGGCCTATGCCACCGCCTACCGGATGAACATCGCCCGAAACCTGCTGGTCTCCGGCGAATGGACCGTGAGCGAGGTGGCCGACAAAGTGGGCTCCTCCTCCCCCTTCACCTTCTCCCGCGAATTCAAGAATTATTTCGGCTACCCGCCGAGCCAAGCCAAAAAAGTATGAGCGACAACATCCATCTGAAATACCTGGCCATCAACAAGAGCGACCTCCTCTGGGGGCTGGCCGTCAATTCTGTAGGCTCGCAAAAAATCGGCCCGGGCGAACCCTACCCGCCTACCGGCCATCCGTCCCGCTACCTGTTTACGGAGGAGCGGGGCCGGGTGCTGCAGGAGTATCAGCTGCTTTACATAACGGAAGGGAAAGGGTATTTCCGCAGCAAAAGCGTCCCGCACAAGGTGCCGCTGACAAGAGGCAGTCTCTTCCTGCTGTTCCCGGGCGAGTGGCATACCTACAGGCCGGACCCCTCCACCGGCTGGACCGAATACTGGATCGGATTCAACGGTGCCCTCATGGAGGCTTGGGACAAGATCGGATTCTTTACCCGTGAGCATCCGGTCTCACAGATCGGCCTGCACGAAGACCTCGTGTCTCTCTACTCGGAGGCCATCCAGACCGCCTCTGAACAGGCTTCCGGCTTCCAGCAGCGCCTGATGGGCATTGTCGCCCACCTGATGGGGCAGTCCATCTACTACAACCGCCGGGAGACCTTCTCCGAGGTGAGCGAGCAGATCAGCCGCGCCAAAATCCTGATTTCAGAGCAGTTCCGCACCATCACGGCCGAAGAAGTCGCGGCACGCCTGTGCATGGGCTATTCCAATTTCCGGAAGGTCTTCAAGGAGTACACCGGCTTCTCCCCCGCCAAGTATATCCAGGAAATCCGCTTCTCCAAAGTGAAGGAGGCCCTGACAAACAGTACGCTACCTGTAAAACAGATAGCGTACGAAATGGGATTTGACAATTACGATTACTTCTTTACGGCCTTCCGGCGGATTACGGGCATGACCCCCTCCGCCTACCGGGACATCACCCAGGGAAAGACGCTGTAACCGGTCAATAGCTGAGTCCGTGGCCGAAGGCGAAGGTGGGATCCTTCGAATCGAACGGGATGTCTTCCTTCTGGGCGCGGACAGCGTCCATGGAGGACGGAACCTCGAAGGAGAGCTTGCCGGTAGGATTGAACTTGCCGAACACCACGTCCAGGAGGGCGCTGTCGAACACGTCGAAAATCATCAGGCTGGCATTCAGGTCCGTCTTCACTGCCGGAGGCAGGACACAGGAGGAGCCGGTGGGATTGAAGGCCACCACAAGGGGTTTCCCTGCCTTGCGCAGATCCTGCAGGTGGGCCCACTTCTCGGCCGGAAAGTCGATGTTCACTTCGCCCTGAGGGCCGCCGAAGCCGCCACGGCCGCGATTGTCGGCCACCGTGGTGGTGCGGACCAGGATCAGGTCGGCCTCTTCGGGCTTCCCGACTACCGTCGCGTATTTACCCGCTTCTTCCGGCTTCACCCCTTCCACATACAGCTTGATGCCTTCCTTGGCGGGAAGGGTGCCGTCGTTGGTAAGGAGGATGTTGGACTTGAGCTGGGCCTCATAGGCACGGGTCTGGTTCTTTTCGCTCTGGAGGATCCCTGCAGCCTTGGAAGGATCTACATACGGATTCTCGAACAGACCCAGGATGAAATGCCACGGGAGGATGCGGGAAGCAGCCTGGTTCACACGCTCTTCGCTCAGACGGCCTTCCTTCACCAGTTCCACGATATACTCGGGATGGGTTTCACTGCCGATCTGGTCTACGCCCGCATTGTAAATCATGGCGTAATTGTCTTTGAGAGAAGTGGTTCCCTGCAGACGCGGGTTCAGCGGACCGCGGGAAGCCACGCCCCAGTCGGTGCAGATGGCACCCTTGAAACCCAGCTGGTTGTAGAGCACCTCGGTGGACATGATATAGGAATAGTTCACGTTGAGCGTATCCACATACGTACCGCTGTAGTATCCCATGGCGGCGAGTGCATTCCTGGCGATACCGGCCTTCCAGGGCATGTAGTGATAGTCCTGGTTACCGCCGGGATAAACCAGCCAGCTGCCGGTGCCGCCCGCATGGGGGCCGGAACCGGGCCAATGTTTAAGATGGACC
>JAFUWW010000034.1 GCA_017471085.1 Bacteroidales bacterium
CCAAGAAGGTTGTTGAATATGCACATCAGTACGATGTCACCGTAGAGGCCGAACTCGGCGTTCTCGCTGGTGTGGAAGATGAGGTTTCCGCAGAGGAATCCCACTACACCCGTCCGGAAGAGGTCATCGACTTTGCCACCCGTACCGGCTGCGACTCCCTGGCCATCTCCATCGGCACCAGCCACGGCGCTTACAAGTTCAAGCCCGAGCAGTGCACCCGCGACCCGAAGACCGGCCGTCTGGTTCCCCCGCCGCTCGCCTTCGACGTGCTGCACGAGATTGAGAAGAAGCTCCCCGGCTTCCCGATCGTCCTTCACGGCTCCTCCTCCGTCCCTCAGGAGTATGTAGACATCATCAACGCCAACGGCGGAAAGCTTCCCGACGCTGTGGGTATCCCCGAAGAGCAGCTCCGCGAGGCCTCCAAGAGCGCCGTCTGCAAGATTAACATCGACTCCGACTCCCGTCTTGCCATGACCGCCGCCATCCGCAAGGTCTTCAACGAGAAGCCCGGTGAGTTCGACCCTCGCAAGTACCTGGGTCCTGCCCGCGACGAGATGAAGAAGCTCTACATGCACAAGATCGTCAACGTGCTCGGTTCCAACGGCAAGGCCGAATAAGCCGCGCATCAGCAAAAAAACTCCCGGGGTTTTGACATGAACCCCGGGAGTTTTTTGTTGCAGGCCACAAGCTACTGCAGCAGCAGATGGCCGGTTCCGATGCCGGTTTCCACGGTCCATCTGTGCCGAAGGTCTTTCGTGAAGCAGTGGACCTTGCTGCCGGAGGTGAAGCTGGCGTCGCAGATGTAGATGTCTCCGCTGGTGGGATTGACCAGCAGGCCGTAGGCATAGCCCACGTGGGAAAGGTCCGTGCCCGAGAAACTGTATTTCCGGAAAGATCCGTCCATGGTGTCTACGCGGTAAAGGCAGGTGTCGTATCCGCCGGTCATTTCCGCGTCGTTGCCGATGGTGAAGATGTACGTTCCGGAGCGGGTCATTTTGTCGGCATGGACGCCTTCAATCACTTTGGCTGTTCCATCGGGGGTAACGCACAGAAGGCTCTGGGGGACGGACTGGATCCAGTTGCCGTCAGCATCCGGCGTCCAGGTAGATTCTCCGTAGGTGGAGACCCACAGTTTGCCGCCGACGGCGGTAAGGTCGTTGAGATTGGACAGGGGAGCGTCCATCTGTTTTTCCAGCGTAAAGGATGCCAGGTCGACGACCGAAATGCGGTTGTCGTGTTCCAGATTGTATCCGCCGCTGTTGGCTACGTACAGTTTGCCTCCGGAAACGGCAAGGCCTTCCGGCTGATAGCCCACCTCGATGGAAGCGGTTTCCAGATTTTCCGTATGGATCCGGTATACTTTTCCCAAAGTGACGTCGCCTCCGTAAACAGCTGCGCCATAAGAGGATACGTAGGCATATTTTCCTTCCAGGGCAATCCTCCGCGGGCTGTCCACAGCAAGGGTCCGGATCAGTTTGCCGTCAGGGATGCGCAAGATGGCAATCTGGTTGGATGCGTTCAGGAGCACCCAGAGATGCCCGTCCACCACAGCCATATCGTTGGCGGTATTGCCCAGCCCCTGGACTACCTGGGGGTTGGCCTGGCCGAACAGATCGGCATAGTATTTTTTGGAGTTGAAGTCCAGCAGATCCAGTGTGGAAGCACCGGGGAAGGCTCCTTCGTTGAGGATGTAGAGCCTGGATCCGAAATTTTCACCTACTTCGACTTCGATGCCCGTGAAACCTTTTATTTCAGAGGCGTTTTCTTTGGTACAACCTGCAACAACGGCTGCAAGGACCGCGCTGAAAACCAGCAGTGATACTTTTTTCATATTTAAAAGAACTTTGATAGATCAGGACGGAATTTCCGTCTTGTTGGTTGCAAAGATACGAAATTCAGAAGGAATAGTCAAGGCTGGCCAGCACGTGGAAGCCCGGCATGGGATATTGTTTAATGATTTCGTAGTGCTCGTCCAGGAGGTTTTTCAGCTGGAGGCCGACGCTCAGGGAACGGCCGTGCCAGGAGAGGGAGGCATCCCAGGTGGTCCAGGGGGCGATGCGGAAATCGGCCCGGTTGGTGGAGGAAGTGAAACGCTCGCCGGTGAGGAAGCCTTCGATTTCGAGGGATAACCCTTTCCAGGAGCCTTGCAGGTTGAAACTGGCGCTGTGCAGGGGAATGTAGGGGATCTGGCCGCCTGTCTCCGTATCATGGGCCCACTGGTAGGAATAGCGCGCTGTGGCTCCGGCGCTCCAACCGGCCCGCTTGAAAAAGGCCGATGCAGCAATCTCATCCCCGAAAATGCGAACCCCGCCGATATTGTACATGGACCATCGGAATAAACTGCCGTTTGGAACCGCCACAAGCTTGTTTTCCACCCAGTTGAAGTACAGCTCTTCGCGGGCGGAGAACTGCCACGGTCCGGCCTGTTTTTTCCAACTCCATCGGGCCGATGCCTGCCACACTTTCTCGGGCTCCAGCGCGCGGGTGGTCACGTTGGTGTAGTAAAGGTCGTTGAAAGAGGGAAGGCGGCAGGAGCGCTTGACAAGGCCGCCGAACTCCCATTCCGGAGCCGGATGCCAGTTCAGGAGGAAGGCCGGGGAAAGGAAACTGTACTTTCCTGCGCCGGAGGAGAGCTGGTATTGGAGAGAGAGGCAGGCCCGCCAGGGATCCTTGATAAAAGATCCGGAAACGGCTGCGTATAAGGTCTTTCTCACAGCCGATACCTGCTTGGAAGAGAGTGTCTCCCACTGCCCGTCCACAGCGCCGCCGAAGTGAAGCCATGGCGCCGCCTCCCAGTCCAGGGCCGATGAGAGGAAGGCGCTTCGCTGCAGATAATCCCACCGGGACGATACTGCCGGATCCAGTTCCGATACATCCAGGTACGACAGGAAATCCCGGGCATATTTCCCGTTCACGAGCAGTTGCAGGCGGTCCGACAGTTCCTGCCGTCCGCTGAGCTGCACGGCCAGGTTCCGGTCATCCTGCCGGTCCTGCGACATCGGGTAGCGGTCGTTCTGCTTGTAAACGGGGCCGGGGATGCCCCGGTGCGAGTCGTACCAGCGGACGGCGGCCTCCCATCGGCCCCCTGCAGGGAGGTAGAACAGCTGGCCAAGCGCCCTGACAGCCGTGAGGTCGCAGTTTTCCCGGACCATCAGGGTATCGTAGCCCTGGTAGCCTTCCGGGGTGTTGCGGAAGTCCTTGACATGGAAGCGGTAACGCCCGTTGGCTGTGCTGGCGGCAAGTTGTACTCGGGAACGCCAGGCGGTGCCCCATCCCTGTTCCCAGGCAGCCTCTGGAGCCAGGGTCCCGAAAGCCCCGCCATGCAGGTGCAGGCTGATGTTTCTGGTCGGGGAAGGCAGGGCGCTTGTCAGGTGCAGGGAACTGGCGCTGCCGTATTCCCGGGCGCTCTGAAGCAACTGCGAGCGCTGTCCCTGATAGAGTTCCACTTTCTCCAGGGAGCGGGTGTCGATGCGGCCCAGGTCCACCTGCATGTTCTGTGCGTTATCGATAGGCACTCCGTCCAGGAAAATGGCTGTGTGCGCGCTTCCGAGGCTCCTTACGTTGATGGTTTTGAGTCCGCCGGCGCCGCCGAAGTCCCTGAGCTGGATGCCGCTGAAATCGCGGATGGCATCGGCCAGGTTCACCGCTTGCTGCAGTTTTTCCCGGGGGGCTGTTTCTGTTGCAGGAGAGATGTCCCGTACCGCGCTGACCCTGGACGGGGCCAGTGTATCCGGCTGCTGGAGCAGGAGAAGGGCTATGGTAAGGATGGTCGCTGTCATTTGGCCGTTTGTCCGGGAATTGTTACCTTTGAACGTGCAAAGGTATAAAAATACGGACCATGTTGCAAGAAAAACGGCCCTGGACAGCGTTTTGGGCTGCAACATGGCAAGCTTTTTACGGAAAAAGGCTATTTTTGCGGCCATGTTGCAGCGGAAACGGCCCCTGGCGGCACTCTGGCTTGCAACATGGCTGGTCTGGGCCTGTGGTGCGCCCGCGGAACGGCCGCAGGGCGGCATGGAATACGCGCAGTGGTTCAGTATCACGGAGGAGGGCAGCGTGGTGGTCTTTTCGCCCACGGGTGCAGCTCCGGACACGCTGGTGCCTCCGCTGGAGCGCATGGTGTGCATGTCGTCCTCCTACGTGGGTTTCCTGGAAGCCATCGGAGCCGATGACGCCGTGGTGGGCGTGTCCGGAAAAGCATATCTCGGGAACGCCCGGGTGCAGGCATCGGCCCGGGAAGTGGGCTTCGACGCCGCGCTGGACTACGAAGCCATCCTGCGCGCCCGGCCGGATGTGTTGCTTACCTATTCCGTGGGGGCCGTGGAGCCGCCCTACCTGGCCAAGCTCAGGGACCTGGGCATCCGTCCGGTGGTCCTGAGCGAGCATCTGGAAAGCCATCCGCTGGCCCGGGCGGAGTACGTGAAGCTGTTCGGTGCCCTCACCGGCCGGCAGGCCGCGGCCGATTCCGTCTTCTCTGCCGTCCGCGACCGCTACCTCTCCCTGGTGCAGTCCTCTGTCCGCAGGAAAGTCCTCATCAACATCCCCTACGCGGATATCTGGTACATCCCCGGCGGAGACAACTACATGACCCGCATGGTGCAGGATGCCGGCGGCGAACTGCTCGGGTCCGTGCCCGGGAGGCAGGACTCCGGTACCATCGGCCTGGAGCAGGCCTATGCCTATGCGAAAGAGGCCGATGTGTGGCTGAACCCCGGCTGGTGCCGCACCCGGGAGCAGCTGCGGAGCGTGCATCCGCTGTTCCCGGATTTCCCGGTGCTGGAGCGCGCTGTCTGGAACAACACCCTGCAGGAGACCCCCGGCGGCGGCAACCGCTTCTGGGAAACAGGCCCCGTCCACCCGGACTGGATCCTGGAAGACCTGGTGCACCTCTTTTCAGGTGACACACATGCTCCCATGCACTATTTCCTTCCTGTGGAGTAGCGCCTTGGAATAGTACACCCTGACTTGCTGTGAAAAGGAGAAAGGTCAGAAAAGCTTTCCGGTGTTGAATTTCTGGGCCAGGGAGGAGAGTTCCTCCGTGGTGGCGGGGCGGTTGAGGGCGGCTTTGCGCTCCTGCTGGAACTGTGCCTTGAGGCGGGCGAACTGGCGTTTGGTGTCCAGGGTGAAATCGCCGCCTTCTATCCAGGAGAAGTACGACGGCTCCGCAGCCCAGACTTCGCGCGCTGTCCTGCCCTTGTGCTTGCCGAAACTCACCACTGCCTCGCCCGCATCGTTCAGGACAAGACGGCCGGCGTAATCCACCGTGCGGGGCCTGCCTGCAACGGAGGCCAGGAAAGCCACATCGTTCTTCAGCTTGTCCGGATACATGTCCAGCTGGCCTTTGAGTACCTTCATGGTGGCAACGGTATCGGCCTCCGCCGTGTGGGCGTTCTCGAAGTCCTCGCCGCCGCAGTAGAAGCGGTAGGCGGCCTTGAGGTTGCGCGGCTCCATGTAATGGTAGATGTTCTGCACGTCCACCATCAGTTTGGAATGAAGGTCGATGTCAATGTCCTTGTGCATGTAGAGACGCACCCGCTCGATTTCCTCTGCCAGCATGGGCAGGTCGAACTTGGCGGAGTTGAAGCCGGCGAGGTCTGCGTCGGAGAGCCATTCAACCACCTCGTCCACGCAGTCGCTGAAACGGGGACAACCGGCGAGGTCCTCGTCCTTGATCCCGTTCACGGCCGATGCCTGCGCATTCATCGGGTACTGCCGGTTGTTCAGGTAGTCCCAGGGCTTGAAGCGCCATGTCTTGATCCGCGTTTCTCCGTCCGGCATCACTTTTACGAAACTCAATTCTGCGATGCAGTCCGCAGCAATATTTAGGCCCGTGCTTTCGATGTCAAAAAACAGTAACGGGCGCTGTAAATTCAATTCCATTTATAAAAAGTTTGGTGCCCTGACGGGCGAAAGGTAAGTCCCTTCCCCGGGGGAAGGGATCCGGCAACCTGCAGGCTATTGGATCATGATCGGCATTAAGATGCCGCAGACTTTCTCCGTGGCGGCTTCTTCCTCCGCGGGGAGGATGAGGGCGGCGCGGCGGGCATCGGCAAATTTGATGACCAGGGAGTTGCAGCCCATGTTGGCCAGGATTTCCGTGAGGAAGGTGGACTTGAAGCCGATGGAGAGCTCGTCGCCCTGATAGTTGCAGCTGATCTTTTCGTAGGCGGCGAGGGCGAAGCCCAGATCCTGGGCCGATATCTCCAGCTGGCCTTCCTTAAGGGTGAACTTGATGTGGTTGGAGGCCTTGTTGGCGCACACGGCCACGCGCTTCACGGTATTGAGGAGGAGCTGACGGTCGATCTGCAGCACGTTGGAGTTGCCGGTAGGGATTACGTCGCGGTACTTGGGGTATTTGCCCACGACCAGGCGGCAGATCATGGTGGTGCCGCCGAAACTGAACTGTGCGGTGGAGGAGTCGAAGGCCACCTCAACGGTTTCCACTTCCTTGCCGATGATGGAACGGAGCACGTTCGCCGGCTTCTTGTGCAGGATGAAGGAGGCTTTTTCCGCGGCCTTCACGTCGCCGGTGGTGTAGCAGATGAGCTTGTGGGAATCCGAGGCGACGAGCGTGGTGCTTTCCGGGGCGATGTCGAAGAAAATACCGTTCATGGCAGGACGGATTTCATCGTCGGCCGTGGCATAGACCGTGCTCTGGATGCCTTCTACCAGCGTTTCTGCGGGGAATTCCACCTTCAGGGCGTCTTCGCCGGTGGATTTGATCTCCGGGTAATCTTCGGCCGGGAAATAGGGGAGGACCGAGTTGCCGCTGGCCCAGCTGCACTCGAACGAACTCTCCGTGGTGGTGCGGATGCCGAGGGGCTGGTCCGGCAGTTCCTTCAGGAGGTCTGTCATGAGACGGGCGGGCACGGCGATGGTTCCGTCTTCTTCGGCGGAGTCCGTGTCGATGCTGGTGCGGAGGGTAAGCTCCGAATCCGAAGCCGTGATTTCCAGCTTGCCGTCCTTGAGGACAAACAGGAAGTTCTCCAGGATGGGAAGCGGAGATTTGGACGGAATGGCCTTGGAAACGTCCATGAGGGCCTTGAGAAGAGTGGTGCTGGAAATGTTCAGTTTCATATATTGTGTCTTTTATCTGCAGTTTTATGCATGTTAGCAGACAAATATAAACATTTTCTCCCAAACGGCCTAATTTCCTTGCTGCGAAATTCACGGCTGCCGGTGCGAAACGGGTCCGCAGGTCCCTACAAGGAATGATCCAGGAAGGCGCGGGTGCGGAGGGCGATGTTCTCTTTCAGGCAGTCGGAGTACCAGCGGATTTCGAAAGTGTGGTAGTTGCCGCCCCTCCAGTAGGGATGGAAAGCGTGGGAGGTGCTGGTGTAGCCGGCTACCAGAAGGAATTTGGAGGCGGGGTCCAGCGTGACGGTGAGGTTGTCGGTTACGCCGTCCGGATTCGTTGAGACGGTCAGCGCGGCAGGAGTCGCGTCGGTGCGCCAGTTGACGGGATTGATGGCCACCGCATTACCCTGGCTCACCACCCCGAAGGCGTCTTCGGGCGTATGGACGGAATTGTAGCAGATGGTGACGCCGGTGTCGTCGGCCCCCGTGGCGGGACGGATGACCGGATACTTCCGCAGGTCTTCCTCCGTGACTTTCCAGCCGATGAGGTAAACCGCCACCAACCGGTCAGAGGCCTCCTCCGGCATGGACTTGAGCAGTTCCAGGGCCATCTGTCCGCCCTGGCTGAAGCCGGCAAGGACGAAAGGCCGGCCCCCGTTCATCCGCGCCAGGTATTCCTCGAATGCCCGACGGCAGTCTTCAACCGCCACAGGAGCTCTCTGACTGACAAGCGCCGGATCCAGGTAGCTTTCCATCGTAATTTGCCGATAATAGGGCGAATAGAAGTTCAGCTGGCCGCTCAGACGCCTGTCCACGCCACGCATCTCAGAAGTGATGCCCGGGCAAAGCGTAGGATGGGCGGCATCGGCATGATGCAGCTGGATCCCATTCTGGCCGATATAGTCAAGCGTCTGCGTGGAAGCGATGTAAAACAGGTCGGCGGCAGCTTGCCGGTCCAGGTGGAACCAGATGGAATCGGCATGATAATCAGGTGCTTCCGGAATCGTCGTCCGGGCGCTGTCGTTACAGGATACGGCCAGAAGCAGGGCGGCGAAGAAACAAAGTCTTTTAAGCATAGAAAAGCGGTTTCGATGGTTTACTTGTGCCGGATGGCCAGTTCTTTCTCCAGGTCGGCGATCGTTACGCCTTGCTGCTCCAGCAGGACCAGCAGGTGGTACACCAGGTCGCCGGCTTCATAGATGAAACGGTCGCGGTTGCCGTCAACGGCCTCGATTACGGCTTCGACGGCTTCTTCGCCCACCTTCTTGCCGATCGCCTTCGGCCCCTTGATGAACAGCCGGGAGGTATAGGAACCCTCCGGCAGTTTCTGGTGCCTGTCCCTGATAAGGGCTGAGAGGGAGCGGACGAACCCCTCGTCCTCCGGCGTGTCGAAGCAGGCGGTGGTGCCCCGGTGGCAGGTGGGACCGTCCGGCCGGGCCTGGATGAGGAGCGTGTCCGCATCGCAGTCCGGATACATGCGCACGATATGCAGGAAGTTGCCGCTGGTCTCGCCCTTGGTCCAGAGGCATTGCCGGCTCCGGGACCAGAAGGTCACCACACCTTCGGCCACACTTTTGTCGTAGGCCTCCGCATTCATGTAGCCCAGCATCAGCACTTTCAGGGTGCAGGCATCCTGGATAATCACCGGCAGCAGCCCGTCTCCCGTTTTGCTTAAATTGAAATCGTTGAATTGCATATAGGGTTTTCTATGTTGCTGTTATACAATAGTTTGTGCAATATGCCCGCCGTCAGGTTGTGATGCGGACCGGTACTCCGGCCGCGGCGAGGGAGGCCTTCAGCCGGGGAATGGGAATCTGGCCGTAGTGGAAGATGCTGGCGGCGAGGGCGGCGTCGGCCTTGCCAAAGGTGAGCACGTCTACGATGTCCTGCACGGAACCGGCTCCGCCGGAGGCGATCACGGGGATGGAAAGCAGCCCGTTGAGGCGGGTGTAAACATCGATGGCATAGCCGTTCCGGGTCCCGTCATGGTCCATGGACGTAAAGAGAATCTCTCCGGCGCCCCTTTCCTGCGCTTCATACGCCCAGTCAAAGAGTTCCCGGTCGGTAAAACGCGAACCGCCGTGCGTGGTGCAGAGCCATCGGCCCTCCACATTCTTCGCGTCGATGGCCACTACGACGAACTGATTTCCATAGCGTCCGGCAATCTCCCCGATGAGGGCAGGGTTCTTCAAAGCCGAACTGTTGACGGAGATTTTGTCGGCCCCGGCATCCAGCAGGCGGGCGGCGTCTTCCACCGAGCCGATACCGCCCCCCACTGTGAAGGGAATGTTGATGCCCAGGGCGATTTTCTCCACCAGGGCGGCGAAGGTGCGGCGCTCTTCCCTGGAGGCGCTGATGTCCAGATATACCAGTTCGTCGGCCCCTTCACGGGCATAGCGGACGCCCATTTCCACGGCGTCGCCCACTTCGCGGAGCCCCTCGAAGTTGATGCCCTTCACAACCTGGGCGTCCTTTACATCGAGGCAGGGGATGATCCTTTTTGCGACCATAACTTTATGTCTTGTAAGGTGATACGATTTTCGTAAATGGCTTTCCCCACGATGGTTTTC
>JAFUWW010000035.1 GCA_017471085.1 Bacteroidales bacterium
AGGCGCTTTTTCACGGAATCCTTGGCCATCATGTAGTTCACGGTGATGTGCTTGCCGATGTCACGGATGAAGTTGATGAAACTGTAGTCCTTCATCCAGTCGTAGTTGTTCACCAGTTCCGCCTTGTTGGGGGCGTCGGATTCGAAATCCAGGAAACGGCTCAGCTGGGCCTTGATGCAGGCCACGTTGTGGTTGAGGGTTTCCTCGTCCAGCAGGTTCCGTTCCGCACTTTTCATGGACGGGTCCCCGATCATGCCGGTGGCGCCGCCCACCAGGGCGAAGGGCTTGTGGCCGCAGCGCTGGAAATGCTTGAGGATCATCACGCTCACCAGGTGCCCGATATGCAGCGAATCGGCCGTGGGGTCGATTCCTACGTAGGCGGCCTGCGGGCCTTCCATCAGTTTCTCTTCCGTCCCGGGCATGATGTCCTGGATCATGCCTCTCCATTTGAGCTCTTCAACAAAATTTTTCATCGGTATCGTGTCTTTTTCTTTATTCTCTGACATAATTTGCAAAGATACAAAAAATTCCCGTATCCGTTGTGTTAAAAACCTTGTGGATAACTTTCGCGGGGAGGAGGTGTGAATCCGCCGGGAACCCTCTATCTTTGTATCTACATTGTGCGGGTAGCCCTCCGGCTGTCCGCGATTATTAGCCCCTGATGGAATCGTATAATTTGTAAATAATTAAAAATCAATACTATGGAAGTTCGTAAAACCAACGGATCCTACGAGGAATTCGACAGAGAGAAGCTCATGAACGGCATCCGCCTGGCCTATGTGCACACCGGCCAGCCCGTCCCCGAGGACGTGGTGGTTTCGGTGGTGGACAACCTGTTCATCTACGACAAAATGTCCAGCCAGGAGATCCGCCGCCAGGTGGTGGACTCCCTCATGTCCATCAACAAGAAGGTGGCCCTCGAGTATATCGAGACCTTCGACCGCGGCATGGACCTCCGCAAGAAGAACGACTTCATCAAAGACTATATCAAGGCCTCCAACGCCGCCACCGGTTCCAAGTTCGACTCCAACGCCAACATTACCCACAAGAACATCGTGACGCTGGGCAACGAGCTCTACAAGGAGAACAACATCAAGCAGAACCGCTATATCATGCAGGACAAGATCAAGTCCCTGTACGGCAGGAACCTCGCGCAGCAGTACATCGCGGACCTGGAGTCCCACGTGCTGTACAAGCACGATGAGAGCGGCACCCCGGGCTATCCCTATTGCGTGGCCATCACCATGTATCCCTTCCTGGAAAGCGGTCTCCGGGAGCTGGGCGGCGTGTCCATCGCCCCTACGGACCTCAAGTCCTTCTGCGGCGAGTTCATCAACCTGGTGTATTCCATCTCGTCCCAGTTCATGGGTGCCGTGGCCACTCCGGAGTTCCTGATGTACCTGGACTATTTCATCCGCAAAGACTACGGCGACGATTACCTGGACCGTCTGGAAGAGGTGGTAGAGCGCAACACCAAGCAGCGCACCCTTCTCAAGGTCATCGACAACTGCTTCCAGCAGGTGGTCCATTCCATGAACATGCCGGCCGGCAACCGCGGCTACCAGACGGTGTTCTGGAACATCGGCTACTTCGACAAGCCCTATTTCGACGGCGTCTTCGGCGAGTTCCGCTTCCCGGACGGATCGGCCCCCAAGTGGGAAACCCTGAGCTGGCTGCAGAAGCATTTCATGCAGTGGTTCAACGAGGAGCGCAACCACTATATCCTCACGTTCCCTGTGGAGACGATGGCCCTTCTGACGGACGGTGGCGACGATTATGCCGACAAGGAATATGCCGATTTCACCGCCGAGATGTGGTCCAAGGGACACAGCTTCTTCTGTTATATCTCCAACAGCCCCGACAGCCTGTCCAGCTGTTGCCGCCTGCGCAATTCCCTGAAAGACCTGGACGACGACTCCCACAACCACACCACCCACCAGTATTCGATGGGAACGGCTTCCGTGGCCACCGGTTCCAAGAGCGTGATGACCATCAACCTGAACCGGCTGATCCAGGACGCCGCCCGCAAGTATTTCAAGGTGGAGAAGGGCGAGGCCATCGCCCCGGACCGCCCCCTGAAGCCTTCCATGTACGATAAAGACGTGCTTTACAGGTACATCACCGAGGCGGTGACGGAGCAGACCGTCCGCGTGCACAAGTACCAGACCGCCTTCAACGAGATCATCAAGGACTTCCTCAAGGCCGATATGCTCGATGTCTACAGGGCCGGCTTCATCGACATGAAAAAGCAGTACCTCACGGTGGGCGTGAACGGCCTCACGGACGCGGCCGAATTCCTGGGCCTCAAGATTTCCCCGAACGCCGCTTACAAGGAGTTCGTGAACACCCTGCTGGAGACCATCAATGTCTGCAACCGGAAAGACCGCACCAAGGAGACCATGTTCAACACGGAGTTCGTCCCCGGGGAGAACCTTTCCGGCAAGAACTACAAGTGGGACAAGAAGGACGGCTACTTCGTGAGCGCAAAGCACAACATGTACAGCTCGTATTTCTACAATCCGGAAGACGAGAGCCTGTCCATGATCGACAAGTTCAAGCTCCACGGGGAAGACTACGTGAAGTACCTGGACGGCGGAAGCGCCCTGCACATGAACATTGCCGAGCACCTGACCAAGGACCAGTACCGCCAGCTGCTCAACACCGCCGCCCATTACGGTACCAACTACTTTACCTTCAACTGCCGGAACACGGTGTGCAACGACTGCGGCTACATCTCCAAGGATACCCTGAGCGTGTGCCCCAAGTGCGGCGGCACCAACCTGGATTACCTCACCCGTGTGATCGGCTATCTCAAGCGCATTTCCTCCTTCAGCGAAATGCGTCAGGACGAAGCGGAACACAGGTTTTATATCGACCAGTGATCAAGTACGTCCCGGAGATGACTTCCGTGGTGCTGGAGGAGATTCCGGACCGCGTTTCCCTGGCAGTGGACATTTCCAACTGCCGGGGAAACTGCATTGGATGCCATTCACCGTTTCTGAAAAAGGATATCGGCCGGGAGCTTACTCCGGAGGTGATCGATGCGCTGGTGGCCGATAATTACGGGGTGAACTGCTTCCTGTTCCTGGGAGAGGGGAGGGACCCGGAGACCCTGCTGGATTTGGCCGACCATGTCCGCTCCCTGGGGCTGGAGGCGGCCGTGTACAGCGGCAGGGAAGTGGTGGAGGACATCTTCTGGAACCATTTCGACTACATCAAGGTGGGCCCTTACCGTCCGGAATGCGGCCCGCTCAACAACCCCTCCACCAACCAACGCCTTTACCGGGTGGTGGACGGCCGTCCGGAAGACATCACCCATCGCTTCTGGCACCGCGGCCTGGAGGCGGGCCGATAGTTTCCCGTTGTCCGCCCTGCGTGCTCGTGTGTACGTGTACTCACGTGCGCTCGTGCGCTTCTGAGCTCGTGTGCGCGTGTGCAAGTGGTTGATTATCAGCGTTTTGCTCGTTTTCCTTTCGACCAAATCACCTAAAGGAATTTGCGTAGAACGCTATTAATCAAATACTTACTTTCACGGGCGCATAAGCCTTGTAGAGTTTGCCGACTGTCCCTCGCTCAAAAGAGTCGTCATCCGTTCCAAGGAACTGGAAAACGAGATTCCGTCGGATTGATTTTCTCATCCGGCAGATTTTCAGTATATTTGGGAAGTGAATACATTTATGAAGTACGTTAGACTCAACTGCGGCATTGAGATGCCGATTATCGGCTACGGTGTCTATCTCGTGGACCCGTCCATCACCGAGCGTTGCGTTCTGGACGCCCTCAGCGTGGGATACCGCTCCCTGGACACCGGGCACAACCTGGAAGGCTGGCCGGCGGATGCCCTGAAGTACAATCCCAAAGAGATAAACAGATGAAAGCACTTGTCATTGGCGCAACTGGCGCCGTGGGAAAAGATCTCGTGGAGCAGCTTCTGAAGGATGGCTCTTTCGATCGGGTGGACGTCTTCGTCCGTCGTGAGGTGAAGATTCCATCGGCCAGACTGGTCTCGCACATGGTCGATTTCGACCATCCCGAAACATGGGCGGAACTACTCACCGGCGATGTCCTGTTCTCCTGTCTCGGCACCACCATCAAAGCTGCAGGCAGCCAGGATGCGCAATGGAAGGTGGATTACACCTACCAGTATGAAGCGGCAAAGGCTGCCAGGGCAGGCGGCGTTCCGAAGCTGGTCCTTGTCTCTTCCGTCGGGGCCGATGCGAAGTCCAGGTTTTTCTATTCCAGGATGAAAGGCCAGTTGGACGAGGACGTCGGGAAGCTTGGCTTCCCGGGCTGCTTCATCCTCCGCCCGCCGTCCCTCATCCGGAAGGGGAGCGACCGCTTCGGTGAGAAAGCCGGGGTGGCCATCCTGAAAGGACTCAATGCCATCGGCCTCATGCGTTCCTGCAAGCCGATGCCCACGGAAGAGGTGGCGGCAGCCATGATCCGGCTTGCAAAAGGTGGACAGTCCGGCACGCGGATCATCGACTCGCAAGAAATATTAAAAGTCTGATTTACATGCCGTCCCATAAAAAGAAAAGACCGAATCCCTACAAGGAAGCCAACGAGGCTTTCCCTCATTTTCGAGCTCAAACTTGTCAAGATAGAACGATGAAAAGAATCTTCCGCTCCATTCTCCCGATTATTCTCCTGTGCACGGCAGCCATCAGCTGCGGGACGCAGAATCGGGTGTCAAGCACGCCGACAATCGACAGGATCCAGGAGCGGGGGATCCTCATCGTGGGCACGACGGGGGATTACCGGCCGCTGAGCTACAAGGAGCCGGAGACCGGCGATTACTGGGGCTTCGGCATTGACGTGGCAGGGGAGATAGCGGGGAACCTGGGCGTAAGCGTCCGTTATGTCCCCACCTCCTGGCCCACCCTTTCGGCCGATGTCCAGGAGCCGGAGCTGTTCGACTTTGCCATCGGCGGGATTACCATCACGGAGGCGCGGCTCCAGACCATGGATATGTCGGAAGGCTATCTCTGCAACGGCAAGACCATTCTCTGCCGGAAGGAAGATGCCGGCAAATACAACTCGCAGGAAGACCTCAATCGGCCCGATGTCAGGGTGATGGTCAATCCGGGAGGCCTCAACGAGAAGTTCGCCCGGCAGAATCTGCCGGAGTGCCATCTCATTGTCCATGAAAAGAATGAGGAAATCCCTTCCAAAGTTGCAGAAGGGGAGGCCGATGTGATGATCACCGAAATCACGGAGGCGCCCTGGTATGTCCGGAACGACGCCCGGCTCGCGGCTCCGCTTCTGGACAGGCCTTTCACCCGCGGGCAGATTGGCGTTCTCATGCGGAAAGGACAGGAGGATCTTTTGCAGAAGGTCAACGCGAAGATCCGGGAAATGAAATCGGACGGCTCGTTAAAGAATCTTCACGACAAGTATGGCTTGGTCTACGGATACTGAATAAGACCGTGGACTGCAGGGCGATTTCGCCTTTCTGAGACAAAACTGACAGGGTTTGATTCAATCTTGCATCTGTTTCTTCCGGAAAAATGGTATCTTTCGGTAGAAATTGTTGCATTATGAAGCATTTATCCTTTTTCCTTGGATTATCGGCCTTGCTGATGGTCTCCTGCCAGGCTCCTGACTCCGGCCTGGAACTCAACGACCTTGAGTATTTCGAGCGTCAGGGCGTGAATGTCCTGGTTTTCAGCAATCCTTTCAACGGCGGTTTCAACGATGAGAAAGACTCTGGAATCGAGATCGTGCATCACGGTGTCCGGACGGTCCAGGGCGGTGCCGTCCGCCTGAGCGTCACTCCGGAGCAGTGGGACCTGGTGCCCCAGATGACCTCCAGGACGGTGGACCGGGACAACGGTTCCATCGAAGTCGGGCTGCGCTACGATGAATACGACTTTGATTCCCGCGTGGCCGTTACCGCTGTCGGGGATGCCGTGGAGATTTCCGTCTATCTGGACAAGCCGGTGCCGCAGGCGCTGGAGGGCGAGGCCGGATTCAACCTGGAGTTCCTGCCTTCGCAGTACTGGGGGAAGGCTTTCCTGATGGACGGGCGTCCGGGCCGGATTCCGCGCTATGCCGTAAGCGACACGCGCACGCGCCCCAACAGCGAGAAGGTGCGTCAGTTCAAGGGATACCGTACCTATGACGACCGCGGTACCGGCGAATTCGTGGAGCCGCTTCCCATCGACAAAGGACATGACCTGATCCTTGCTCCCGATGCTCCGGAACGGATGGTCTCCGTTTCTTCGGCCGATGGGGAACTGGCCCTCTACGACGGGCGGATGCTGGCCCAGAACGGCTGGATGGTGCTTCGGAGCGTGCTTCCCGCCGGGAAGACGGGAAAGGTCCTCACCTGGACGGTGAAACCCAACGCCGTGCCCGGCTGGATCCGGGAACCCAATATCGGCCTGTCGCAGGTGGGGTATATCCCCGGCCAGCCCAAGGTGGCAGTGATAGAGCTGGACAAGAAAGACAAGATGCGCCCCTCCGCCTCCATCGTGAAAGTGGAGGCCGACGGCAGCGAGAAGGAAGTCTTCTCCGGAAAAGTGGTCTCCTGGGGAGACTACTATAAGTACCGCTATGCCCGGTTCGATTTCTCGCAGGTGAAGGAGCCCGGCGTCTATTTTATCCGTTACGGGAACTGCGAGACCAACAATTTCATCATCGACCCTTCTGTCTATGACAAGATCACGGTGGCTACGAGCGATGTCTGGATTCCCATCCACATGAACCACATGACGGTGAACGAGGCGTACCGGATCTGGCACGGCGAGCCCTTCAAGGAGGGTTATCTGCAGGCTCCGCCCAATACGGACCACTTCGACCTGCACTGGCAGGGACCTTCCACGGATACCAGATACAAAGCGCTGGAACTGATTCCCGGACTCAATGTGGGCGGTTTCTTCGATGCCGGCGACTTCGACATCGAAACGGGCTCGAACATCAGCGTGGTGCAGAACCTGATTTCCCTGTGGGAGCAGTTCCACCCGCAGCGGGACGAGACCTTCGTGAGCGAAGAGCAGCGGTATGTCGACCTCCATCGGCCCGACGGCGTCCCGGACATCCTCCAGTATATCGAGCACGGAACGCTGAATCTGGTGGCGCAGGCCGAGCAGATCGGCCACATGGCCCAGACCCTTTCCAATTCGGTGCTGGACAATTACCACCATTTGGGCGATGCTGCCGCCATTACGGACGGGCTGCATTACGACCCGCGCTTGAAGCCTTACCAGAAGTCCGCCGACGGGCGCTCGAGTGGTACGCCGGACGACATGTGGGCCTTTACCACCAGGAATCCGGGCCTGGACCTGCAGGCCGCCACGGTCTTTGCCGCTGCCAGCCGTGCCCTGAAGGGGTATAACGACGATCTGGCGCGCCGGGCGCTGGCCCAGTCAAAGCGGCTGCAGAAGGAGGCTTCGGTTTTGATGGAAGCGGATACGACCATGCGCCGCTGGCGGGGGTTCGGCAATATTTCCGCATCCCTGCAGCTCTATGTGTCTACGGGTGAGCAGCAGTATCTGGACCAGTTCGACCAGCAGCTCTGGCCGACGTTGGACCGTTCGGCCCTGATGGCCATCAACGTGGCCCTGGACGCCGTCCCTTATTTCGGGGAAGACTATAAGGAGAAACTCCGCCCTTACGTGCAGCAGTACAAGGAATACGTGGAGAGCCTCATGGAAGACAATCCCTATGGCGTTCCCATCGGCCTGGGCAACTGGGCGGGCGGAGGACAGGTGACCGGTTTCGGGACCACCATCTGCAATGCCTGCCGCTATTTCCCGGACATCATGCCGATGGAATATGCCTTCCGCGCCCCTTCCTGGCTGTTCGGCTGCCATCCCTACCACAACAAATCGTGGGTAGCCACCGTAGGTGCCACCCGTCCCAAGGAGGTCTTCTACGGAAACAACCGGGCCGATTTCTCCTTCATCCCGGGCAACATGGCTCCCGGCCTGCTGTTCCGCCAGCCGGACCACTTCGAAAACTACGATGACTGGCCCTTCCTGTGGGGGCAGAACGAAGGCACCATTGCCGGCAATGTCGGCTATCTGATCTTTGCCACTACCTTCCGGGAAATGCTGGGCGCGGCCGATTAGAAGCCGTTCCCGAACTGGAGCCAGTATTTGTCTTCCAGTGCCTTCCAGCTGCGGACTCCTTCCTGATAGATGTACTCTGTGTAGGCATTGAGGGCGGCGGAAGAGAGGGGCGATGCGGGGAGTCCGTCGAGTGCGAGATTCTCCAGCCGGAGGATTTCCTCATTGAATCCCTCCTTGGTCGACTGCCAGGAAAGCGTTGCGAGTTTGTTGGCCCTGCGGAACTGCCAGAGGTACGAGTCGGGGACATACTGTTTCTGTCCGCAGACTTCGAAATTCTTCGGGAGTGAGGTGGTTCCGGAAAAGACGGGAATCCTGGGGCTTTGGCCGGGGTTGTCCACTGAGATCCAGCATACCCCGCCAATGCTGTCGGGAAGCCAGGAACGGAGCTGGGTGATGTGCGAGTAGGCGCACCATGCCACGGCCACTGTCCTTCTGAATTCCACCGTCCCGGGCGCGATGGTATTGAGGGTGTTCCTCATGGTGGTTGTCAGCCAGGGATTGGCGACAGGGCTCGTCACGGTATCGGCCGGATGCTCTTTGTTGGCGGCACGGGCTATCTTGACGCCGCGGGTCATGTCGAAGTCGGTCCCTTCGTAGGTTTCCCGGTAAAGGGCCATTACTTCGCGGATGTCCACCTGTTTTTCGGGCTTGACGGAGAAGGGCAGTTCGTCCATGTCGTAGGTGAGTCCAAGGGAAGGAGCGAAGTGGTTGAGGATGAAGTACTCCCTGTCGTTGAAGTTCTTCCCTTTGGCGTAGCTGGTGTTGAAGGATTTCCAGAAAACGAACGTTCCCTTGCCGTCCCACAGGCCGTTGTCGATGGCCACCTTCTCTACATTGGAGGAGGCCATCATGTCTTTGTCCTTTCGGTCGATCCGGCCGATGCGGGGGATATTGGCGGATACCGCGACATGGTCGTCGGGAATCCGCTTCGCCACCCAGGCCGCTCCGATCCTGTTCTTTCCGACTCCTACGATTTCGAACTGCCAGACTTCGTTCTTGTCGGCCACCGTGAGGCATTCGCCGCCATCTCCATAGCCGTACTGCTCGGCCAGTGCCCCCATCAGGCGGATGGCATCGCGGGCATTGTCACAACGCTGCAGGGCGACTCTTTCGAGCTCTTCGATTGTAAACCAGCCAGCCGCGTTCACGAGGGTGTCTGGCCCACCGAAAGTGGTTTCGCCGATAGCGAGCTGTTTTTCGTTGAAACAAGGATAGGCCGTATTGAGGTAGGCATATGTGTGTGCGACCTGGGGGATTTCCCCCATGAGTTTCACGCCGACGGTGTCTCCCCGGAAGCGGGTCTGCATGGTGCCCCTGAGGACGGGGTGCATGGTGCCGGGCTCATGATCGGCGGCCGGTTCCATCTGGACCCAGGTGCGATACCTTCCGTCACAGGTATGGGAGGTCATGACCGATCCGTCCGTGGAGGCCTTTCGGCCCACCATGATGGACGTGCAGCTCTGCCCGTCGTATTCCTGGGCGCGGAGGGGGGAGAAAAAGACCAGGATACCAAGAATCCCGGAGAAGATTTTTTTCATGGCGATTGTTTTAGAGGCGTTTCACTACAGGTATTCTTCCAAAAACTCAGCGGCATCGGCCACACAGTCGGGGCAGTCCCTGAGCGGCTTTCCCGTCCCTGCGCCTTTGAGCAGCTTGCACCGGGTGGCTCCGTTTCGTTCCTGAAACTTTACCATCATCTCTTTCATGCGGGAGCGGGATTTGATCCGGTCTTTGGTTGCGAGCCCTACGATCATCCCGGCACCCACGAGGGCGCCGCAGGTCCCTTCCATATTCCCCATGCCGGTCCCATAGGCCCCGGCAATATCGAGGGCGGTCTGTTCCGGCAGCCCCACGAGGTCACAGTAGGTGCAAACGACAGCCTGGGCGCAGTTATGGGAGTTGCAGCGCTTCTTTTCCGCCGCGAGGTGTTTTCTTGTTTCCATAGCGTTCATTGAAGATCAGAGAACTGGTTGGCCAAAAATACTAATAATAACTGTCAATAGCAAACAGACGCTATGTGGTATCATTGACATTTTGGGTTGGTGCTTGTGGCATTTTGGGTTGTTTTCCCGTCCACACCGCGTTCCTGCCGCGTTGGTTATGAAAATCGGCCTTGGAGTGCACTACGGTTGTCAACGCGGCAAGGGACCGCCTCCCCGCCGTCGCTGCATCACCTGCTCTAAAGCACACTTTGGCTCTTCCAGGTCACATTTCGTGCTTTAGCCATATCTGCACCCCCGCACTAAAGCACACTTTGGCTCTTCCAGGCCACATTTCGTGCTTTAGCCACGCCTGCACACCCGCTTTAAAGCACACTTTCGCTCTTCCAGGCCACATTTCGTGCTTTAGCCACGCCTGCACACCCGCTTTAAAGCACACTTTCACTCTTCCAGGCCCCATTTCGTGCTTTAGCCACGCCTGCACC
>JAFUWW010000036.1 GCA_017471085.1 Bacteroidales bacterium
GCGGCGATGCCCTTGCCCACCAGATAGGCCTTCACCTTGTTGGCGCGGCGCTGCGAGAGATCCATGTTGATCTTCTCGTTGCCAGTCTGGACATCGGCATAACCCGTGACGGTGATGTTCACATTGTTGTGGTTACCGAGCAACTCCACTAAATGGGTAGAGGCCGATGATAGGACAGGCCATTTCCATTAGTGTTTGGCTAATTGATTCTGTTGCAAGCGGTTATAAAAAGGTCGATGGAAATGGTCACTTCTGTTGGTGACCATTTCCATCGGATGTTTGGAAACGATTGAATATTAGATTATTGCGTGCCGGCCGATGGCAATCATACGCCCCGGGCGGCGTCCGGATTGTCCCTGGCAGACGCTAGATACGTCCCAAGCGCTCTGCGACATAGGTCATGCGGCGGGCGAACTCACGCCGGCCGATGAAAGAGAGGATGGCGGCAATGCCCAGGCCGCTGGCGGCGCCGGTAAGGGCGAGGCGAAGGCTGTTCATCACTTTGCCCATCGGATACTCGCGCATCTTGATGTATTCTTCCAGCGCTGTCTCCAAAGCGGGCAGTTCCATGGAGCCGCGATAGGGATCCAGATCGTCGAAGCCGAAATTGGCGCCGGAGATGTACTGGCAAACCTCGAAGCAATTCTCATAGTGTTCCGGCTTCCAGAATTTGTCTACGTCCTTGGCCAGGAAAGGAGCCGTGGCGGCATCGTCAAACACCTTGGCGCGCGGGTCAATGGGCCGGTTGGGATCGGCCGGCTTGGCAGGGAGTCCTGCGCCGGCCTTGATGCCGTAGGCTTCGAAATCGGCCGGAGAAACGAACAGGTAGGCGGCGATGTCCCAGAAATCGGCCACGAAGGTGGCACGCTCCTGTACCAGTTCCACCACGTTCTCCACGTACTCGCGGGTGAAGATGTGATTCTGGAAATCGGCCCCGAAACCTTCGAAGGAGGCGCCGGCGGTCAGGGCGCAGGCAGGGCACTCCACCACTTTTATGTCGTGGCTTTCCAGGATGGGGATGAACAGGTCTGTGAGTTCCTTCACGGATTTACTGCGGAGGTACTCTTTGTTGAACCATCTGGCCTTTTCTACGTTGAAGCGGGCGCCGGACTTGATTACGCGCTCCAGCGAGAAAACGGGAACCAGCTCTTCCAGCGTGAAGAGTTCCCGCTCGCCGCCCGGATTCCAGCCTAGGAAAGCGAGCATGTTCACGAACGCCTCCGGGAAATAGCCGTCTTCGCGATAACCGCGGGAAACTTCGCCTGTCGGGGCAACCCAGCGGAGCGGGAACACCGGGAATCCCAGACGGTCGCCGTCGCGCTTGGAGAGTTTGCCCTTGCCGTCCGGCTTCAGAAGCAGGGAAAGATGGGCGAAGCGGGGCATGGTGTCTGTCCAGCCGAATGCTTCGTACAGCAGGTAATGGAGGGGCAGGGAAGGGAGCCATTCCTCTCCGCGGATTACCTCGGTGATTTCCATCAGGTGGTCGTCCACGATGTTGGCCAGGTGATAGGTAGGGAGCTCATCGGCCCGTTTCCAGAGCACTTTGTCGTCCAGCGTGTCCGTGTTCACTTCTACATGGCCGCGGATCAGGTCGTCCATCATCACAACCCGGTTCTGGGGCATCTTGAAGCGGATGGTCCAGTCCGTGGTGGTTTCCAGCAGCTGCTGTACTTCCTCTGCCGGAAGGGTGAGGGAATTGCGAAGCCGGGTCCTGGTTACGGCATTATAGATGAAGGTCTGGCCCTGGGCCTCGGCGCTGCTGCGACAAGCCTCCAGTTCGGCGGCGGAGTCAAATGCGTAATAGGCCCAGCCGGAAGCGACCAGCTGCTCGGCGTATTGCCGATAGATGGGCCGGCGCTGGCTCTGCCGGTAAGGGGCATGCGGATGCCGCTCGCTGGCCTGTTCCACGACTTTCCCGTTCTCTACGCCCTCGTCGGGAATGATGCCGCACCACGCAAGTGCTTCAATGATATACTGTTCCGCTCCCGGAACGAAACGATGGGAGTCGGTGTCTTCTATGCGGATGATGAAATCGCCGCCCTTCTGCTTGGCATACAGGTAGTTATACAAAGCCGTGCGGACGCCGCCCATGTGGAGCGGCCCGGTGGGGGAGGGTGCGAATCTGACGCGGGTTCTTCTTTCCATGGAAAATCGTGCTTAAAAACGTGCAAAGATAGTGATTTCTCCCGGATTCTCCTATTCGGCAAGGAGGGAGAGTGCTTCTTCCAGCGTGAGGGCGTCCTGCAGCCGGAAGTCTCCGCTCCGGGAACGGACCAGGCCGGCGAGGTGTGCTCCGCTGTCAAGGCCCTCGCCCAGGTCGCGGGCGAAAGCGCGGATGTAAGTGCCTTTGGAGCAGGCGATCCGGACAACAGCCTCCGGCAGTCCCAAGGCCGATGTGTCTGCGACATGGATCCGGGCCGATGCATTTGCCGCCGTCCCGGAAGGAACAGGGTCGCGAAGCGGCGTTTCCGGGGGAGTGATTCCTTCCGGAACGCCGGCTTTGAAATCCAGCAGTTCCAGTTCCGAAATCACGATGCGGCTGGTGTGGAGGGTCTCCAGGGCGGCGGTGTCGAAATCGGAGGGATTCCCGGTCGGGCCGGGAATGACAGAAGTTTGGCCGGGAATGGAGGCGGTGCGGGCGCGGTACATTTTCCGGGCCATTTCGTAGGCCCGGACGCCGTCTACCGATTTGGCGCTGAACAGCGGGGCCACCTGCTCCTGCTCTCCCAGAAAACGGGGCAGCACTTCCCGGACGGCCTCCTCCGAAATATGGCTGTGCGGAAACCGGCGGTCCACTTCCTTCTCCAGATCGTAGGAGGGCGTAGTGGCACCGAACCGGATGGTGGCCAGATACTCCTTGTCGTGGTCCTGCAGCTGCTGCGCCTTCTTGCAGGCCGGGCCGATGCAGACCAGCAGGATCCCTGTCGCCAGCGGATCCAGCGTGCCGGCGTGCCCCACCTTCAGGTTCTTCTTCCGGAAATGCCGGAAAGCGGCGAACTTGATTTTACGGATTACATCGGCCGATGTCCACCGGTACGGCTTGTTCACCGGAAGGACGATGCCTTCCGGGTAATCGGCGATGTCGTGGGAGAGTTCCCCTATCATCGGCAGGGCATCTTGTCGATGCGGCGCTGGTGACGGCCTCCCTCGAAGTCGGTTTCCAGCCAGGTGCGGACGATAGAGGAAGCCACGCGGTAACTGACGAAACGGGCGGGAAGCACCAGCACGTTCGCGTTGTTGTGGGCGGCAACCAGGCGGCCTACCTCGGAACTCCAGGCCAGGCCGGCCCGGATGCCCTGATGCTTGTTCAGGGTGATAGCCATGCCGTTGCCGGTGCCGCACAGGGCGATGCCCAGGTCGACTTCCCCCGTCTCCACCGCTGTCGCCAGGGTGTGGGCGAAGTCGGGATAGTCCACGCTCACCTCGGTGTCAGTGCCGTAATTCACCACCTCGATGCCGCGCTTTTTCAGCATCTGGATCAGTTTGAACTTGTACTCCACGCCTGCGTGGTCGTTGCAAATGCCAATTCTCATAGTCTTATTTCTTTTCTGAATGGGCCCTTCTGAGGGCAGGAATATTCTCGAGGTCGCCGATATTCTGGCCCGGCTCCACGCACAGGGCGGGCTTGCGGTCCTGGGCAAAGTTGAAATGCTTGGCGTTGTCTGAGTTGTTGTAGCCGATCTTGATGGTTTCGGCTCCGCTGGGCAGGGTGACTTCTGCGCCGTGGTCGGACAGATCCCACTGGAATCCTTCGTCGATGATCACCAGGTTGCCAAGGTCTTTGTTCAGGCCCAGGCCGCCCAGGTCCATCTCGAAGCCGGTCACGATGGCGGTGATCCGCACCTTGTCGCCGAATTCGGGGTCATCGTCCCAGATGATGCCCTTCTTGAAGTGGTTGGCGCTGCCGGTGTATTCGGAGATCATGTCGTCGATCTTCTCCAGGTCGCTCATCTTGGCACCGCGCTCGTTGTTGCCGGTGGTGATGTTGATGAGGACGTTCTTCGCGGTCTTGAGGTCGAAATCGTTGAGGAGCGGGCTTTCGAAAGCGCCCTTCACGGCATCTTGCAGACGGTCGTTTCCGGTGCCTTCGCCGCTGCCCATCAGGGCCATGCCGCTGTTGCGCATCATCTTGCACACATCCTGGAAGTCCACATTGATGTAGCCCGGGCGGCTGATCACTTCGATGATGCCGCGTACGGCGGTGGCCAGCACCTCATCGGCCTTGGGGAAGGCTTCCTGGATCAGGGTGTCGCCGAAGAACTGGTACAGTTTCTCGTTGTTGATGATGAGCAGGGAGTCTACATTCTTCTCCAGTTCATGGATGCCGTCCACGGCCTTGGACTGCGACTCGTTGCCCTCGTTCTTGAAGGGGATGGTCACGACGGCTACGGTCAGGATGCCCCTGTCCTTGGCCATCTTGGCAATGACCGGAGAGGCTCCGGTTCCGGTGCCGCCGCCCATACCGGCCGTGATGAAGAGCATCTGCGTGCCGCTTTCCAGCACCTTCCGGGCAATCTCGTCCTGGCTCTCCAGGGCGGCGTTGCGGCCGGCGGTCGGGTCCGTGCCGGCTCCCAGTCCGTTCTGGCCCATCTGGATCTTGGTGGGCACCTCGCTGGTCTGGAGCGCCTGCGCATCGGTGTTGCACACGATGAAACTGCAGCCCTGGATATTCTGCCTGTACATGTAGTTAACGGCATTGCAGCCGCCGCCACCTACGCCGATAACCTTGATCAGCGATTTTTCTTCCGTCCAGTCGGAGGGGACGATGTTGTTGTTGATGTCGAATTCCATGGCTTATTCCTCGTTTGCTTTATCGTACATGTCCAGTGCGGCGCCCTTTACAGTCTTCCACACGATGTTCAGGAACGTAGGCTTCTGTTCCTTCTTGGGAATCTTGACTTTCTTCTTCCTGGGTTCCTTCTTCTTCTCGACGGCTTCGCCGAATTCGGAAGGATCCAGCAGGTTGCCGGTGACTCCGCCTTCCATCACTTCGTCCGAAATGCTGTTCTGGGCCGCCGTCTCGTCGGTCACCTCCACTTCGATGGTCTCCTCTTCCTCCTCCGGCTGCTCGGGTACATTCACGCAGTCCGGCAGATGGTCGTCCTTGGCGGCGAGCACCATGCCGATGGCCGATGTGGCCGCGGTGGAATAGACCCCGCTGCCCACCGATGCGGAGAAGATGTAGCGCGGATAGCCCTTGCGCACGTCGTAGCCCGACATTTCCTTGAACAGGGAGATGAAATTGGCCAGTTCCGCGCTGCCGCCGGTGACCACCACGCCGCCGCGGATGGCATTCTGGAGGCCACTTTCCTGCAGGTAATACAGGATGGCTTCCACGATTTCCCGGCACCGGGAGTCGATGATTTCGGAGATATAGCGCACCGGAACCTCCTTGTAGGGTTCGGTCAGGCGGATTTGCAGCACCTTCTCGCTGAGGGAGGCCAGTTTGCCGGGGAGGCAGGCGCCAAAGCGCTTCTTGATCTTTTCGGCCAGGTCTTCGGAGATGGAGCACTCGGTGCGGATATCGCCCGTGATGGCCCTTCCGCCGAAGGGGATGGACGCATAGTACCGCATGATGCCGCCGTGGTACACGGAAAGCGAGGTGACGCCCGCTCCGAAGTCTACCAGGGCCACGCCGCTGTTCATCTCTTCACTGGTGAGCACGGTTTTGGCCACCACGTCCGGCAGGAAGTATTTCTTGGCCACGGCGATGTTGAGGCTGTTGAAGATTTTGTCCAGGGCGGTAGTGGCGCGCCGGCTGCCGATGAACACCTTGAAATTCCCTTCCAGGGAGCTGCTGAGGGTGCCCACCACTTCGTTCTCCACCAGCTGGATCTCGTCGTCGATGGAGAAAGACTGGGCCACTGCGCCGTACATGATCTGCTTGTCCGGATTGGGTAGGGGATAGGTCTCCAGCGCGATGGATTTGAGGCTCTGCACCTCTTCTTCCGTGATGTAGTCATCGGCATTGGTCCTTTCGATCCGGGCCGATGCGGTGACCTGCTCCACCTCGCTGCGGGGCATGCCCACCACCACCTGCAGGATGTGGATCATGAGTTCTTCTTCCGCCTGGCGGACGGCGTCCTTCAGTTTCTGGGCCGCCTTCATGGGATTGGAAATGAGGCTGGCGCGGATTCCCTCCGAGGGAGTCTCCCGGTAGTACACGATCTGTACGTCGTCCCCGTTGATCCGGGCTACGCAGAGTCCGAACTTCGAGGTTCCCAGGTCGATTGAGGCGATGTATTTCTCTTCCATATATGTATTGTTTTATTTTCTGCAAACCAGTTGGTTCCTGTACCGGAGGTCGACGGTGGAATAGTAGCCGGGATCCTTGGAAGGGACCACCCCTTCGTAGTAGCTTCGCATGAGCAGGAATTTCTCCTGCACCCGCACGGGTTCTCCGAAAATGAACTTTTCGCGGCCTTCCCACGGAATCAGCACCAGGTTGCCGTCGGCATTCACCGTCATCTGCCTGATGTTGTTCTCCCACACGGAGCCTTTGATGAAATTCATCAGGCCGATGATCTGCTGCAGCCAGGCCTGCTGCGCAGGATCGTCCAGGTAGCCCTTGAACCCTTCTTCCACCTTGAGGGGAATCTTGCCGTCCACGACCGGCACCGAAGCGGTTTCTCCAGCCTGGAGCGGAAAGATGAAGCCGCTTGCATCGGCATAGAAACCGGTTTTCCCGTTCTGGAAGCGCACTGCGGGTTCCCGCTGGGTGATGTCTATATGCAGCACCCCGTCGTCCGTGAGCCAGGCTTCGCAGCCGCGTACGCCGCTGCGGGTCAGAAGCAGCTGCTCTATCCGGTCCAGATTCACGCTGTCCAGGGGCAGCCCCACATAGGCATGGTAATCCTTGTCCAGCCATTCTTCGATATCGGCTTTGGATACGAAGTGCCGCTCGGCGCTGTCCAGGACGGTCACCCGGATTCCGCTCTGGCAGGTGCGGGCACGGCGTTCCCTCGCCGACATCCTGGATGTCAGTATCCATATGGCCCCGCAGGCCAAGATGGTGAGGACGCCGAGTCCCCGGCGGACAATGGGCTTCATAAGCGTTTCAGCAGCAGTTCAGTAATGGGTTCGATAAAACGGTCGATGTTGCCGGCTCCGAAAGTGGCCAGTACGTCGACCGGCTCCTCTGCCAGGTAGTCCATCAGCTCTTCCTTCTTCAGGAGCACTTTCTCCGGAGCGGTGACATCCTTGAAAATCATCTCGGAAGTAACGCCGGGGATGGGATCTTCGCGGGCAGGATAAATGTCCAGCAGGATGAGTTTGTCAACGGCCGACAGCGCCTGGGCGAATTCCGGGGCGAAATCCCGGGTCCGGGTGTAGAGGTGCGGCTGGAAAATGGCCGTGATCTTCCGGCCGGGGAAGATGTCGCGCATGGAGGAGATGGCGCTGGACAGTTCGGCCGGATGATGGGCGTAATCGTCTATGTAAGAGAGCGACGGCGTATTCACATGCACCTCCAGGCGCCGTTTTACTCCTTCGAATGTGCCGATGGCGGCCTTTATCTTTTCAGGTTCGATTCCGTAGGTAAGGGCGATGGCGGCTGCGGCTACGCTGTTTTCGGCATTCACCCATCCGGGGGCGCCCACGCGCACGTCTTCCAGCACGCCGCCTGGCCAGTGGAGGTTGAAATGGAAGTATCCCAGGTTGTCCGGATGCGGGTTCTCCGCGTAGAAATCGGCCCCGGGGTCGGTATAATGATAGGTAAGGACACGGGCCTTGGTGTCTTCCGGGCCGATGGGCGTACCTTTCTTGGCGATGACGGTGCCGCTCACCTGGGAGGCGAAAGTCTTGAAGGCCTCCACCACGTGGGCGTAGTCCCCGTAGATGTCCAGGTGGTCCGGGTCTACGGAGGTGATGACGGCGATTTCCGGGAACAGCTGCAGGAAGGAGCGGTCGAATTCATCGGCCTCTGCCACCACGGTGGGGGTATGGCTCATCAGCAGGTTGCTGCCGTAGTTGCGCGAGATGCCGCCAAGGAATGCCGAGCAGCCTTCGCCGCTTTCGGTGAGGATATGGGCGGTGAGGGTGCTGGTGGTGGTTTTTCCATGGGTGCCGGCAACGGCCAGGCAGCGCTGCCCGCGGCTGATTTCGCCCAGGGTCCGGGAACGCTTGAAGACGGCATAGCCGCCCTCGTTCACCTTTCTCAGCTCGCCCAGGTCGGCAGGGACGGCCGGCGTATAGACCACGAGCGTGTTCTCCTTGTCGTCCGGCACCAGGTCCGGGCGGTCTTCATAATGGATGCTGATGCCCTCCTGCTCCAGCCGGGCAGTCAGGTCCGACGGCGTCCGGTCGTATCCGGCCACCTCATACCCCTTGAACTTGTAATAGCGGGCCAGCGCGGACATTCCGATTCCGCCGATCCCTATGAAATATACGTTTGTCATACCAACTTGTAAATTTCGTCACAAATAACCTGTGCGGCATTCCTCAGCGCCATCGCTTCCGCATTCTTCTCAAGGACGGAAATGCGCGAAGGGGTATTCACCAGGTCGATGGCGGTGGGCAGCAGTTCGTCCACGGCATCGGCGTCGCGCACGATCATGGCCGCTTCCTTACGGACCAGCGCCATGGCGTTGTGGGTCTGATGGTCTTCGGCCACATTGGGCGAAGGGACGAAGATGGTGGCCTTCCCCATGGCGCACAGTTCGGAAACCGTACTGGCTCCGCTCCGGGAGACGACCACGTCGGCCGCCGCATAGGCCAGGTCCATCCGGGCGATGAAATCGAAATGGAAGATGCCCTTGACATCCGGGTGGGCCTCCATGAAGCTGTCGATGTCTTTCTTGTAATACTTTCCGCACTGCCAGATGATTTCCAGGCCTTCGCCGCCGGGGCATCCGTCCTGGATCCAGTGTTTCATGGCGCGGTTCAGGGTGCCGCTGCCCAGGCTGCCTCCCACGATGAAGAGGTGTTTTTGGGCCGGGTCCAGTTTGTAGTAGGCCATCGCTTCCTCTTTCATGGCGGGAGTCGGAGGCATGGAAACGGCTTTCCGGATGGGATTGCCGGACATCACGAGTTTCTCCTTGGGGAAGAATTTCTCCATCCCCTCATAGGCCACGCAGATGGACTGGACACGGCCGCCCAGCAATTTGTTGGTCAGGCCGGCGAATCCGTTCTGTTCCTGGATAACCGCAGGAATCTTCATGCCTGTCGCCGCCCAGAGCAGGGGAGCGCTGGCATATCCGCCTACGCCCACGGCTACGTCGGGCTTGAACTCTTTTACGATTTTCCTGGCTTTCCTGACACTGCTGAGCACCTTGAACGGCACCTGGATGTCGTTCACGATGTTCTTCAGGTTCAGCTGACGCTGCATGCCCACGATGGGAAGCCCTACGATCCGGAAGCCTTCCGCAGGTACTTTTTCCATCTCCATCTTGCCTTCCGCACCTACGAACAGGATTTCGGTGTCAGGATTCAGTTCCTTCAATTTGTGCGCGATGGATACGGCCGGGAAGATATGGCCTCCCGTACCGCCTCCGCTGATGATGACTCGTAAAGGTTTAAATTCCATTATGCGGTTGTATCTTGGGTCCAGTCGTTCTCGTGTTCAATGATAGGGGCCGCCTCGGCTTCGCGTCTGGCGATATTCTCCCGTGCATCCTTGGAGATGGACAGGAGGATGCCGAAGACGATGCTGAAAACCAGCAGCGCGTTGGTTCCGTGGCTCACCAGCGGAAGGGTCTGGCCGGTCTGTGGCACGAAAGGCAGGTGCACGTTCACCGCCATGTGCATGAAAGCCTGGCCTGTGACCAGGATGATGAGCCCGGTCACGATCATCTTGTCGTAGTATTTGTCGCACTCCTTGGCCACCATGGTGCCGCGGGCCAGGAGACTGAAGTAGAGGAGGATGATGAGGGTGGCCCCCCAAAGTCCCGTTTCCTCGATGATGAAGCTGAACATATAGTCGCCGAAAATCACCGGTACGGCGTATTTCTGGGTGCTGTTTCCGATTCCCTTGCCCAGCGGGCCGCCTTCCTTGATGGCCAGGAGGGCGCCCACGGGCTGCTTCAGGTCGTCCCTGGCATCGTTCCATTCCCTCGACCCCCGCGGGGAAGAGAGGAGTACGTCCATCGTGGCGTCATCGTCCTGGGTAATGCGGCTGATGGCCGTTCCGATGCGGCTTTCCTTCAGGATGCCGGCCTTGTACGCGCCGAACATGAGTCCCACGCCCACCAGCAGGGCCGCGATCATGATACCGATGTCTTTTCCGTCAATTCCTCCCACCAGGATCATCAGGATCATGATGCCGCCGATGAAGATGGCCGAGGAGTTGGACCCCATCATCACCATGAGCGTGACCAGGCCGATGGGGAAGTAGATATATAGCAGTTTCTGCGTGAAGTCCTTGCCCAGGAAGGCCAGGCGCGGAATTTTCTCCGACAGCAGGTTGGCCCAGCGGAATCCGTGGTTCTTGTAGGTGTCCAGCGCCCAGCCCAGATACAGGATCATGAATACTTTCACGAACTCGTAGACATGGATCTGCTTGCCGGCTACCACCAGGATTCGCCGAGCGCCGTTGATGGAACCGGCCTTGATGATGCCCAGGTTCAGGTTGAACACCAGTACTGTGAGGATGCCGAGGCTCACCAGGAAGCCCAGCATCGACAGTTTCCGGTACCATTCCACCCTGCCGAAGAAATAGAGAAGGAAAATGATGACGAAGCCCACCGCCACCGCTTTCAGCTGGTCGATCATGATGCTCATGCGGTCGCTGCCCAGTTCCCGTGCCAGAAGCGGGGTGGAACTGAACACCGAGATGACCGAAATGAGCATGAGGAACAGGGCGATCAGGAAAATCACCTTGTCCCCGCTGAAGCGGTCCATGAGGTTCCAGAGGGAACCCAGCGTACTGGTCTTCTTTCTCTCTTCTTCCATAATGCGTTACAGACTTCTGACGGCGGCTTTGAACTGCTCGCCGCGGTCTTCGTAGTTCTTGAACAGGTCGAAGCTGGCGCAGCAGGGGCTCAGGAGCACCACGTCGCCTTCCACGGCCAGTTTGGAGGCTTTCTGCACGGCTTCTTCGGCCGATCCGGCATCGGTGATCGTCTCTACCATCCCCTCGAAGGCTGCATGGATCTTGGTATTGTCCACGCCCAGGCAGACGATGGCTTTCACCTTTTCTTTGACCAGGTCGTTCAGGACGCTGTAGTCGTTGCCCTTGTCGGTTCCGCCCACGATCCATACGACCGGGCGCTTCTGGCATTCCAGGGCATACCAGGCGCTGTCTACGTTGGTGGCCTTGGAATCGTTGATATAGAGCACGTCCTTGATGCTGAGCACGGGCTCAAGCCGGTGTTCGATGGGCTGGAAAGTAGCCAGGGAGTTGCGGATGATCTCATTGTCGATGCCGGTCACCTTGGCGGCCAGGGCGGCGGCCATGGAGTTGTAGATGTTATGCTTGCCGCCGAGGGCCAGTTCCTGCAGGAACAGGTCGGTCTCTTCCTCTTCGTAGCGGAGCACGATCTTGTCATCCTTCAGGAAAGCGCCCTGCTCCACTTCCTTCTCCTGGGAGAAAGGCAGCATCTTGCAGCGGAGCACGATGTTGGAAAGATGGCCGATGGTAATGTCATCGTCGGAATCGAAGATGAAGCAGTCGTCCTTGCGCAGGTTCTTGGTGATGTTGAACTTGGCGGCCACGTAGTTTTCCATCTTGTGGTCGTAGCGGTCCAGGTGGTCCGGGGTAATGTTGGTGATGATGGCGATGTCCGGACGGAAATCGTAGATGTCGTCCAGCTGGAAACTACTGATTTCCAATACGTAGTAGTCGAAGTGCTCGGTGGCCACCTGATAGGCGTAAGACTGGCCGATGTTCCCGCCGAGGCCCACGTTCAGCCCGGCGTTCTTGAGCAGGTAATAGATGAGCGAGGTCGTGGTGGTCTTGCCGTTGGAGCCGGTGATGCAGATTTTCTTGGCCGTGTCGAAGCGGCTGGCGAACTCGATCTCCGACACCACGCGGATGCCTTTTTCGCGGATCTTCTGCACCATGGGAACGGTTCCGGGGATGCCCGGCGACTTCACTACCTCGTCGGCATTGAGGATCAGTTCTTCCGTATGGTTCCCCTGCTCGAAGGGAATGTCCCATTTTCTCAGGGTCTCCGCATAGTTCTCCTTGATCTGCCCCTTGTCGCTGAGGAACACATCATACCCTTTCACTTTTGCCAGCACGGCGGCGCCCACACCGCTCTCCGCTCCGCCTAATACAACTACTCTTGCCATATCTTATTTGTCTTTTTTTTCTGCTTGTCATTCCCGGCTGACCGGGAATCTTCTACCTTAATTTCAACAATGCCAACGTACTCACCGCCAGTATGATCCCCACAATCCAGAACCTGGCCGTAATCTTCGCCTCATGCTGGGCGGGAACCGGCTTCGGGAAAATGACCGGGCCTTCCGGCGCCTTCTTGTCCTGGTAATGATGATGCAGCGGCGTCATGCTCCAGATCCTGTGTCCTACGCCGGTCTTTTTCTTGGTCGCCTTGAAATAGAAGCGCTGCAGGAGCACAGAGAGGCTTTCCACGAAGAAAATACCGCACAGCAGGGGCAGCAGCAGTTCCTTGCGCATGAGCACGGCGCTCACGCCGATGACCCCGCCGATGGTGAGGCTTCCGGTGTCGCCCATGAACACCTGGGCGGGATAGGAGTTGTACCACAGGAAGCCGATGAGGGCTCCCACGAAGGCGCTCATGAAGATGGCGATCTCGCCGGACCCCGGAATATACATGATGTTCAGATAGTTGGAGTCGATCAGGTTGCCTCCCAGCCACGCCAGGATGCCCAGTACCACCCCTACGATGGCCGATGTCCCCGCCGCCAGGCCGTCCAGTCCGTCGGTGAGGTTGGTGCCGTTGGAGCAGGCGGTGATCACGAGAACGATCATGAGCACGTAGATGGCCCACTTGGCGTACCAGCCCCATGCACCCTTGACGGGGGAGAGCCAACGATAGTCGAATTCATGGTTCTTCACGAAGGGGATGGTGGTCTTGGTGCTCTTCACCACGTCCTCATGCACATATCGGCCCGATGTAACGGTGGTTTCGGTCTCCAGGACCCTTTCCACGCTCTCGGGAACGGCCACCTTTTCGCGGACCACGATATCTGGGCTCATCCAGACGGTCAGGCCGATGATGAATCCCAGGATCACCTGGGCAATAAGCTTTCCCTTCTCCGACATGCCTTCCTTGTTGTGCTTGAACACCTTGATGTAGTCGTCGGTGAAGCCCAGGGCACCGCACCAGATTGTGCTCACAATCAGGAGAATGACGTAGATATTGGTCAGGTCGCAGAACAGCAGCACGCCTGTCATGATGGACAGGATGATGATGATTCCGCCCATGGTGGGGGTCCCTTTCTTTTCAATCTGGCCCTGCAGTCCCAGGTCGCGGACCGTCTCGCCGATCTGCTGACGCTGCAGCCAGCGGATGATCCGCTTGCCGGCGAACAGGGCGGTAAGGACGGCCGTCACGGCCGCCAGGATGGCCCGGAAGCTCAGATAATGCATCAGGCCGATGCCGGGGAAGTCCACGCCTTGGCTTTCCAGATATTGAAACAGATGGTAGATCATTTCTTAAGCAGGTTGAAGGTTTCGTTCACGATTTCTTTTTCGTCAAAGTGGTGTTTCTCGTGGCCGATGACCTGGTAGGTCTCGTGCCCTTTGCCGGCGAGGAGCAGTGTGGCGCTCTCCGGGGCGGTGAGGATGGCGGTCCGGATGGCTTCGCGGCGGTCCGTGATCACCAGGGTCTTTACCATGGCGCCCGCGCTCAGGCCTTTCCGGATATCCTCTATGATTTCTTCCGGATTCTCGGTCCGGGGATTGTCGGAGGTGATGACCAGCCGGTCTGCCAGCTTTTCGGCCACCTGGGCCATTTCCGGACGTTTGGTCCTGTCCCGGTCGCCTCCGCAGCCGAACAGGCAGATCAGCTGCCGTTCGGGGGCGATGGCGCGGAGGGTCTTGAGCACGTTTTGCAGGGCGTCCGGCGTATGGGCGTAGTCCACGATTACGCTCAGGTCCCTGGGACCGCGAAGATTCTCCAGCCGGCCCGGGGCGCTCTCCAGCTTGGAAAGGGCCACCAGGGTTTCGGTCGGGTCCGCACCCAGGCACACGGCGGTGGAGTAGATGGCCAGCAGGTTGTAGGCATTGTGCTCTCCGATCAGTTTGCACCAGGTCTCGATGCCGTCTATCTTGAGCTGCATGCCCTCGAAACTCTGCTCCATGATGCGGGCGGTGTGGTCGGCCAGGCCTTTCACGGAATAGGTGACTACCCGGGCTTTGGTGTTCTGCACCATCACGCTGCCGTTTCTGTCGTCGGCGTTGACGAGGGCGATGGCATTCTTTGACAGGTTGTCGAAGAAGAGTTTCTTGCAGCGCAGGTATTCGGCGAAGGTCTTGTGGTAATCCAGGTGGTCGTGGGTGAGGTTGGAGAAGATGCCCATCTTGAAGGCAAGTCCCGTGACCCGGTCCTGTTCCACGCCGATGGAACTGACTTCCATGAAGCAATAGCTGCAGCCTTTTTCCACCATGCGGGAAAGCAGGCTGTTGATGGTGATCGGGTCGGCCGTGGTGTTTTCCGTCTCCAGCCTCGTGTCATCGACATAATTGGCGATGGTGGAAAGCAGACCGCAGGCGTAGCCAAGTTCCTTGAAAAGGTTGTAAAGCAAGGTCACGGTGGTGGTTTTTCCGTTGGTGCCGGTGATGCCCACCAGGGTGAGTTTACGGGAAGGATGGCCGTAGAAAACGTCGGCCGAGAGCGCCACCGCCTTGCGGGAATTGCTCACCTGTACGAAAGTGGTGCGGGAAGGGGACTCCCTTTCTTCCGCGTCGCTTCGCGACCCTGTACGGGCAAATGCTCCAGAAAGGGTGTCCCCTTCCGGCATCTCTTCGCAGATGATGGCTGCCGCCCCTTTCTCCAGGGCTTGCGGAATGTAGGCGTGGCCGTCGCTGGCGTAGCCCTTTACGGCCACGAACAGGGCGCCCGGCGTCACTTTCCGGGAATCGCTGCACAGGGCGGTGATCTCAATATCGTCCCGGCCATGCAGGGCCAGGATTTCCATATCCTGTATGATTTCTCTCAGTTTCATTTTTCTTCTTTTTTCATGACGGGCACAGTCCCGGTCCTGGCAAGTTGAGGCTGCCACTCCGGATCCAGGGCGTAAATCTTGTCCACGATTTCCCGGACGGCAAGCGCAGGCAGCGTACCGCCGTAGAAACTTTGTCCGGACAAGTAGGAGTAAACGGTGACGAGAATGGTGTATTTGGGATTCTCGGCCGGGAAGAAGCCCACGAAAGTACCCTGGTTCTTCTTTCTGCCCACCGGATCATGGTACGGGTCGATGCTGCCTTTCCGCTCCTGCGGGGTGAGAACCACCTGGGCGGTTCCCGTTTTGCCGGCGACGGAAAGTTTGGCGCCTTTGAGGCGGGTGGCCGTACCGTTCACAACCACGGAGCGGAGGGCGCGGGTCACCGTATCGGCCGTATTCCTGGAGCAGATGTTGTTCAGGACGGAAGGGTCGTAGCGCTTGATGACGCGGCCGTCTTTCTCCACGCTTTCCACCAGATAAGGCTTCATCATACGCCCCTTGTTGGCGATTCCGTTATAGAAGGTGGCCACGTGCAGCGGCGTTACGCTGATGCCGTAGCCGTAGGCGGTGGTGCCCAGGGTGGTCTTGCTCCAGCCGGGCGTGCCGGGCCGGTTCACCACGGGCGTGCCCAGGCCGCTGATGTCGAAGTCGAAGGCCTCGCCTAGGCGGTACGAGTAGATATGGTCGAAGAGTTCCTGCGGACGGTTGCCGTAGTAATTCTCCGCCAGATAGGTGAATACGTAGTTGGACGAAATCTCGAATCCGTGCATCACGCTGATTTCCCGGCGGCCGGTCTCCCGCTGGTAGTCCAGGATATGGACGTCCTGCCTGTAGTTGGGCACGAAGCCGTTGTTGGTCGGGATGGTCTGTTCCAGGCTCTTCACGTAGCCGTCTTCCACCAGGGAGAGGAGCGAGACGGTCTTCATCACGGAACCCTGTTCGCCCACTTCGCGGAGAATCAGGTTTTCACGCTCCCAGAGGGTTGTCTGCGGCGTTTCACCGCGGGAAAGGTTCACCATGGCGCGGATGGCGCCGGTCTGGGCCTCCATGATGATTACGATGCCGGCGCGGATGCCGTCATTCTCGTTGATCTGCTTGCGGAGGGCCCGGTCGGCGATGTCCTGGAAGTCGACGTTCAGGGTGGTGCGGATGTCGTTGCCGTCCTTGGCGCGGACCACGGTGGAGTCCAGGTCGCGGATCCAGGAATTGTCGTCCGTCACACGCCGCCACTCGTAGCCCGGGGTTCCGTGCAGTTCATAGTCGAAATTGGCCTCCAGGCCTCTCCGGAGGGTGTCTTTCACATAGCCGATGACGCGGCGGGCCAGGGAATCGTACGGGTAGATGCGCTCCTCGTGCACTTCCACGATGATGCCGCCCCGGTAGGCTCCTTCCTTGAACAGCGGGAAGGTCTGGATTCTTCTGAGGGTGTTCAGGTCGATATTCTTCTGGATGGAAACATACTGGCTTCCCTTCTTGCGGCCGCCCAGGATGGCATTGAGGTACTGCTCTGCGCTCTTGTCGCCGAACTCGTTGCTGAGCGCGGCGCTGAGTTCGCGGGCTTTCTCCTGCCAGGCTTTCTCGGCCTCGGTGTCTCCCTTCTCCTCGAACTCCCGCTTGCGGATGGTGCAGTCCATGTAGATGTCGTAGAGCGGGGCGGAAATGGCCATCGGACGGCCGTCAGTGGCCAGGATGCGCCCGCGGACAGGCTCTTCCACATGCCGCTGCGAATTGGGACGGAACAGGCCGATGACCTTGGAGTCCACGGTATAACTGGCCTGGATATGGACGATTCGGGCCAGGATGAGGACAGACAGGATCAGGAACACGATGGACAGGAAGAACATGACCACGTGGATTCTGTCGCGGTTTTCGATGGTGTCCTGTATTTCGCTCTTCTTCGTCATCGTTTCTTGATAATAGTGGGCGGTTCCGACGGCAAGGTGGCCTTGGAGCCCATCTTCTCCAGTCTTTCTTCCATGCCGGATGCACTGCGCAGTTTCACCAGGGCGGCTTCCCTTTCGGCGTGGTGGATCCGGAGTTCCTCGATGGCGGCCTTGTTGGCGCCGGCCGTGGTGAGGGTCTTGTCTACCTGCAGGCTCAGCATGATGGAAAGCCACATCAGCAGGAACAGGTAGAGGATGTGCATATACAGCTTGTCGGCCCTGACGCGCAGCAGGAACTCCCCGTTGCGGATGGCCTTGAGCGAGTTGCGGATGGCGGTCCAGACAGTATGCATGCTCATGCTCCAGCCCTCCTTTCCGCTATGCGGAGTTTCGCGCTGCGGGCGCGGGTGTTCCGCTCGATTTCTTCTTCTTCCGGGACGATGGGTTTCCGGCTGATCACCTCCAGCGGTGCGTGAACGCGTCCGAAGGTGTCTTTTTCTTCCGTCCCGTCGACATGGCCGGTGCGCATGAAATTTTTGACCATGCGGTCTTCCAGACTGTGATAGGTGATCACGACCAGCCGTCCGCCGGGTTTCAGGGAGCGGGCGGCGCCTTCCAGGAATTTCTCCAGGGAACGCATTTCCTGGTTCACCTCGATCCGTAGCGCCTGGTAAACCTTGGCCAGAACCTTGTGGGCGGCGTTGTGGGGGAGCATCTTGTCAATCGCACGGTCCAGGTCTCCGGTAGTCTCCAGGGGGGCGGAGGTACGGGCCTGTACGATGAGCCTCGCCATGTTCCGGGCTCCGTCCACCTCGCCGTACAACTTCAGGATGCGTTCCAGGTCGGCTTCGGTGTAGGTGTTCACCACCTCGCGGGCGGTCAGTGCGGCTTCCCGGTTCATCCGCATGTCCAGCGGGGCGTCCTCGAACCGGAAACTGAATCCCCGTTCCGCCGTGTCGAACTGATGGGACGATACCCCCAGGTCGGCCAGGATTCCGTCAAACACCCCCGGCTTGACCGGGCATCTGTCGTCCTGCGCTTCAGCGAAGGATCGTCTCAGCTCTTCCGCATAGTTCTCTATAAAGCGGAAATTGTTGTGAACCAATGTCAGGCGCGGGTCTTCCGGGGCATTGGCTATGGCATCGATGTCACGATCGAAGGCGATGACCCTCCCGCCATCGTTTAAGCGTGAAAGTAGGGCGGCGGTGTGACCACCGCCTCCGAAAGTGGCATCGGCGTATGTTCCGTCGGGATTCGTGACCAGAGCGGAAATGCTTTCCGCCAGGAGTACAGGGATATGATATTCAGACATTTCGAGACCCTCCTTTATTTCTTGGAGGACAGTCTCGATGCGGTTTCTTTGAACTTCTCGTCAGAGAGAAGACCGGCTTTCCGGGTTTCCGGATTCCAGATCTGGAGCTTGTAGCCGACACCGCCGAACACTACCTCTTTGGTAATACCTGCACTCTCAAGCAGTTCTGACGGGATGTTCAGCCGGCCCAGTTTTCCGTCCGGGACGATGGTGTAGACGCCGTCATTGTAATTGATCCAAAAATCAGCGTCTTCCGTATTCAGTTCCGGGTCTATTCCGCTCAGCACCTTGTCGCTTCTGTTCTCCCATTCCTCCGCGGAGAAAAGGTCGATGCAGCACTGCTGAACGTTCTTTTTCACGATCATGGTCATATTTTCGGAACCGCCGCGGACCATCGCTTCACGGAAGGCGGCAGGGAGCACGATGCGCCCCTTGTCGTCTACTTTTCCGCTGGCTGTTCCGTAAAATCTGACCATAGTTGAACTTTATACTTTCACGCTGATTGCAAAGATAGTGAAAGTTTTCCATTTTCTTACACTTTTTTCCAAATTCTTCCACAAAGTTTTCAACAGCCAAAAAAGAACCCATCCACGAAATCGGCCCGGATCGTGGATGGGAAGGGTAAAATAAGGTTTTCGTCCACAAAACCGGCCGATTTCATGGACGGAAAGCAGGGTGTGGGAAAGGATTAAAGCTCGCGGCGGAGGCGGGCCTTGGGGATGTCCAGCTGGGCGCGGTACTTGGCGATGGTGCGGCGGGCCACTTTGTAACCCTTGGCGGCGAGTCCGTCCACCAGTTCGTCGTCCGTGAGCGGATTGTGCTTGTTTTCGCCGTCCACCATCTCGCGGAGGGCCTTCTTGATCTCCCGGGTGGAGACCTCTTCGCCGTCGTTGTTCTCCAGCCCTTCGGAGAAGAAGTACTTGAGCGGGAAAATGCCGAAATGCGTCTCGATCCACTTGCTGTTCACCACGCGGGAAATGGTGGAGATGTCGAATCCGGTCTTTTCGGCTATGTCCTTGAGCACCATGGGCTTGAGGGAGCTCTCGTCCCCGTCGATGAAATAGTCGTGCTGATAGTCGATGATGGCCTGCATGGTGCTGGAGAGGGTGTTCTGCCGCTGACGGAGCGCCTCGATGAACCACTTGGCGGAATCGATCTTCTGTTTCACGAAAGTGGCGGCTTCCCTGTCGGCCTTGGACTGGGATACCTTGCCCGTTTCCATGATTTCCGAGTACTTCCGGTTGATCCGGAGTTCCGGGATGGAGAAACGGGGCATGGAGAGGATGAGCTGGCCGTTTTCGTAGTCCAGGCGGAAGTCCGGCACCACCTGCTGGGCCTGGTCGTTGTACGAGTCGTCGATCTGGCCACCCGGGGAGGGGTTGAGCCGGCGGATTTCGTCCAGTACCCCCTTCATTTCGTCCTCCGACAAGTGCAGCCGGGTCATGATTTTCTGGAAATGGCGGTTCTTGAAGGCGTCGAACTGGTCCTGCACCACACGGATGGCATTGTCCACGGAAGGGGTGCGTTTCTTGTCTTCCAGCTGCAGCAGCAGGCATTCGCGAAGGTCTCTTGCCCCCACGCCGGAAGGCTCGAATTCCTGGATCACTTTCAGCAGTTTTTCCACCTCTTCGGACGATGAATCCACGCCTGCGCGGAAGGCCAGGTCGTCCACCAGGGACTCGATGTCCCTCCGGAGGTAGCCGTCATCGTCCAGCGAGCCGATGATGAAGGTGGCCACGGTACGCTCATGCTCGGAAAGATTCCGGTAGCCCAGCTGCTCCAGCAGGCTCTGGGTGAAACTCTGCTTTACGGAGAAAGTGTTGTACTCCGGCCTCTCGTCCTTGCCCCAGTTGTTGACATGCAAGTTGTAGGAAGGGATGTCATCGTCCTGCGAGCCGTAATTCTCTTCCAGGGAACCGCCGCTCTGCTCGTGCTCCTCCACCTCGGAGATGGACACGTCTCGGGGCTCGTCGTCACCGCCGCCCTGCGGGGTGTCGTCTATCACGGGATTGTCGTTGAGCACCTCCCGGACATGCTGCTCCAGGGCCTGCACCGGCATCTCTATCAGCTTGATGGTCTGAATCTGAAGCGGTGAAAGCTTCTGCTGCAGCTTTTGCTCGAGTCCCTGTTTGATGGCGGCCATGGTTTACCGGGGATAGTTGATGTACTCCTTGATGATATAGGAGGTGGGATAGGAAGATTTCAGGGCGTTATAAATTCGCAGGGCTTCGTCCTTGGTGCGGAAATCCCCTACGGTCACTTTGTAGTTGGGGCTTTCGAAGGTGCGGTAGACGCTGATGTCCGGGTACTGGTCTTCCAGGGTTTTCACGATAGCCTCCGAGCGGCTGCGGGCCGACGGGTCGTTGTTGTAGAAAACACGGATGCGGTAGCCGGAAATCTTCTTTTCGGCGTTGGAACTGATATACTTCTGCAAGGCCTGACGCACCGGATCCGACTGGGAGACATGGGCGAGGGGGCCGATGACGGAGAGGATGTTCTTGCCCACATAGGTGGTGTCTACCCGTGCTACGCCGGTGGTGTCCTGGGCGCGGAGAAGGGTTCCCGCCAGCAGGGCACAGAGTATGAGCAGGATTCTTTTCATCTTATCTGGAGAATTGCGAAAGGTCGATTTCATGGAATTCCAGCACTTTGCTGAGCCCGTTCTTGAGGGCTGCGCGAAGGTCTACGTCCATTTTCAGGCCTTCCAGTTTGTTGGTGCGGGCGGCATATACCAGAATGTCCAGGAGGGAAACTCCGTCGGCCAGGGTTATCGTGCAGGGGAGTTCATACACCTGATGGGACTTGCCCTGGATGGAGGTCTGGCCCGAGACGAAATGGGCCAGGGCTTTGTCTCCGTGGCGAAGGGTTCCGGTCACGTCCGACACATTGAAATGGATGGACGGATTGTCCACTTCCAGCAGGAGCATGGCATCCATGGAGCGGGTGGAGGTGGGGACGACATATTTAACCCCGGTGGAAACCAGGGAGATGTCTTTGATCTTGGTGACTGCGCAACTGCTTACCGCGAGCGCCGTGGCAAGGAGCAGCAGGATATGTCGGATTGCTTTCATCGCGATGCAAAGTTAATGTTTTTTTCGGGACTATTGCAGTTTTTGTACCAAGTTGCCCGGGAGGCTAGGCCGTTTTGCCGATGAGGGTGGCCGAGGTGCAGTCGGTCACGATGATGTCGGCGTAATCGCCGGGCTTCTGTCCGGCGGCGGGAAATACGCACATCATGTTGTTGGAGGCACGCCCGCAGAGCTCCTGGGGATTCCGCTTGGAAGGCCCTTCCACCAGCACGCGGAGCCGTTTCCCTATCTGCGCACGGTACCGCTCCAGTGACTTCCGGTTCTGCAGGTCGATGATTTCGTGCAGGCGGCGGTTCTTTACGTCGGCAGGCACATCGTCCGGATAGTTGCGGGCGGCGAGGGTTCCGGGACGTTCGGAATAGGCGAACATGAAGGCCCAGTCGAAGCCTACCTGTTCCATCAGGCTCAGCGTCTCGCGGTGGTCTTCCTCCGTTTCCGAGCAGAAACCGGCGATCACGTCGGTGGTGAGGCCGCACTCCGGCATCACGCTGCGGATTTTGGCCACGCGTTCCAGGTACCATTCCCTGTCGTACTTGCGGCGCATCTTCTCCAGCATCCTTGAACTGCCCGACTGGACAGGCAGGTGGATGTGCTTGCAGATGTTGTCCCACGCGGCCATGGTCTCAATGACTTCGTCGCTGATGTCTTTGGGGTGCGAAGTGGCGAAGCGCACGCGCAGCGACGGGTCGATGGCGGCCACTCTCGAAAGCAGTCCGGCGAAATTGACGGTTTCCGTGTCGCTTTTCCAGAGATAGCTGTCGACATTCTGTCCCAGCAGGGTGATCTCCTTGTATCCTTTCCGGAAAACGTCGCAGGCTTCCCGCACGATGGAATGCGGGTCGCGGGAACGCTCCGCCCCGCGGGTGTATGGCACGACGCAGTAGGAGCAGACATTGTTGCATCCGCGCATGATGGAGATGAAGGCCGATATGCCGTTCTTGTCCGTTCTCACCGGGGTGATATCGGCATAGGTCTCATCCTTTGAGAGGAGGACGTCTATCTGGGGGCTGTCCGGCGTGATGGCTTCCAGCAGGCGGGGGAGGGAACGGTAGGCGTCCGGTCCTACCACCAGGTTCACCTTCCCGGTGTCCAGCAGCTTGTCTTTCAGGCGTTCCGCCATGCATCCCACGATGCCGACCAGGGCGGAGGGCCGTTTTTTCCGGACCTGGTTGAACACTTCTATCCGGCCCCAGATGCGCTGTTCGGCATTGTCGCGCACCGAGCAGGTGTTGGCCATGATCAGGTCGGCCTCTTCCATTTTTTCGGTACGGTCGTATCCGGCCTTCTTCAGGATGGAAAAAATAACCTCGGTGTCGTTCACGTTCATCTGACACCCGTATGTCTCGATATATGCTTTCTTGGTCATAGACTGCAAAGTTAAGCATTTTCCATGAGAATAAGCTGAAAGGGAGGTTGGCAATCAGTCCGGAATTTGCTAATTTTGCAGGAAATGAAAAAAGTACACTGCATAGGCCTCTTTCTGCTGCTGTTCTGCTTCTGCTGCCGCTGGTTCACTCCGGTAGCCGATTTCTATGCGACAAGGCTGTATCCCGGCATCATGACGGCGCTTTCGTTCGCGGCTTCCATCGTCCCGTTCTCCCTGGAAGAAATGGTGGTCCTGGGGTTTGCAGGTGCTTTTCTGCTGGTCCTTGCAGGGACGCTTCTCAAGAAGAAGTCCTTCTTCCGGTGGCTGGGAAAAAGCGCCCTGGTGGTGATGTGGCTGGCGGTCTGGTTCTATCTCGGCTGGGGCTGCAACTACTTCCGGACGCCGCTGCTTCCCCGTCTCGGCATCCAGAAACAGCTTTTCCTGGAAGACACGTTCAATCAGTTCCTCTATTCTTATACAGACTCCCTGAACAAAGAATATGCGCCGCAGAGGGAACCCTTCGACCGGGATTCCCTGGAGGCCGATATCCGGTCTTTCTATCAGAAGACCCTGCCGGAAAGCGGCTATGCGAAGCTCCGGGCGTGGCAGCATCCCAAGAGGCCCCTGCTCAACCAGCTGTATTCCGCCGTGGGCGTTACCGGCTTCATGGGTCCGTTTTTCTGCGAAGTGCACGTGAACCGGGATGTCCTGGAAACGGACTGGCCCTTCACGCTGGCGCACGAAATGGCGCATCTTTCCGGGGTTACCAGTGAGGCGGAGGCCAATTACTGGGCCTATGTCTATTGCACCCGCTCGCAGGACGACCGCCTCCGGTACAGCGGCTATTACTCCATCCTTCCCCACGTGATCACGAGCGTGCGTTCCTATATGACGGAAGAGTATTTCCGCTACTGGATCAGGACGATCAACCTGGATATCCGGGAGGAATACGCGGCGGAAGGAAAATACTGGGAAGAAAAGCGGATCGGGTGGATAGACCGAATCCAGTCCTGGCTGATGGACACCAATCTCAAGCAGAACGGCGTCAGTTCAGGAGCCAGGGAATACAATGAGGTGGTGAGCCTCATTATCACGATGGAAGCAAGCGGAAGGTAGAGCTACAGTTTTTCACCGTAGGCCAGGTCGCCGGCATCGCCCAGTCCGGGAACGATGTAGCTGTGGCTGGTGAGTTCTTCGTCTACCGCAGCTACCCAGAGTGTAACGTTGTCGTCCAGTTTTTTGCCCAGGTTGTCCAGGGCATAGTGGCTGGCGATGGGGCAGACCAGGTGGATATGGGCGGGGGTGCCGCCTTCTTCCTCCAGCTTCTGGATGGCGATCTCGATGGAAGAGCCGGTAGCCAGCATGGTGTCGGCCAGGATCAGGGTTTTCCCTTCCAGCGAAGGGGTGGTGCAGTAATCGGCCCGGATCTTGAAATAATCGCCTTTCCCATACTTGCGGAAAGCGGCCAGGAAGGCTGTTTCGGCCGAGTCAAATACGTTCAGGATGCCCTCGTGCAGGGGAAGGCCGGCCCTCAGGATAGTGGAAATGACCAGCGGGGTGTCGTAGGTGGACACCTGTGCGATGCCCAGCGGGGTAGAGACATCCTTTATGGAATACGCCAGCGTCTTGGAAATCTCGTAGGCGAAGATTTCTCCCACCCTTTGCAGGTTGGTCCTGAAGCGGAGACGGTCTTTCTGGATGCGGACGTCACGCATCTCGGCGATGAATGTGTTGAGGACGGAGTTGTTCTCCCCGATGTTGATGACTTTCATGTGGCTTCGAATTTACTATCCGAAGGACAAATATAAGAATAAAGTCCGGGAAAGGCAAGCCTCACGGGAGCCCTCCTGTCCGCTCTTCCGAGAAGGAGAAAAAGGAACCCTCCGCCACCACCACGTGGTCCAGCAGGGAAATGCCCACCAGGGCCAGGGCTTTCCTGACGCGTTCGGTCTGGCGGATGTCGGCCTCGCCGGGGAGGGGGGATCCGGAGGGATGGTTGTGTACCAGGATGATGTGGCGGCATTGTTTCTCGATGCCCCGTTTCAGAATCCGCTGCGTGTCCAGCGGGGTGCAGTCCAGGCTTCCGGACGATATCATCTCCTTGCTTATCAGAAAATTGGCGCGGTTCAGGAACAGGACCCAGCATTCTTCATGGTCCAGGTTCTTGAGGAGGGGCAGCATGAGCTGGAACACCAGTTCCGGCGAGGTGATGGCCCGCTTCTCCACCTGCAGCAGGTCTTCGAAGGAGCGCCGGCCCAGTTCCAGGGCGGCGAGGATGGTGATGGCCTTCACTTCCCCCAGCCCCTTCTGTTTGGTCAGGAGTTCCAGCGACATGGCCGACAGTGCCGCCAGCCTGCCTCCCGTTCCGTACAGCAGTTCCTGCGCCACCTCCATCACGTTCTTCCCGCCGGTCCCGCTGCCTATCAGGATGGCCAGCAATTCGGCATTGGAGAGGGCCCTGGCGCCCTTCTCTTTCATTTTTTCACGGGGCCTGTCGGCCTTGCTCCAGTCTTTGATCCTCATATCGCCACAATCGATTGTCCGGTCAAAGATAATGCTTGGAACGGAAAAACGGCACCCCCGCCCTGGCAGATGTGCTGTTTCAACCGATTTTTTACGTGTTTTTTACGATTTTCTCATCAGATCCGGATTCTCCTGCAGTTTTTCCGTCAGGAGATCCAGTCCGTTTTTGGAGAGTTTCATTGCTTTCTGCCGTCCATCGGCCCCCTGAAGGGTGCAGGTTTGTTCCTGAAGGTTCAGGCGGCAGACGCTCCGGATGTTCACGATGGTGCTCCGGTCCGCCCTGAGGAATGTGCTTCCGGGCAGACGCTGTTCCAGCGAAAGCAGGCTTTCCAGGACCAGTTCCTCCCGTTCGAAGGAGATGAGGGTGGAGTAGTTTCCTTCGGCCTTGAAGCCGGCAATTTCGTCCGGGGCCATGAACAGCAGGCTGTTCCCGGTCTTGAAACACAGTTTCCCGCTTCCGCCGCTCCGGGCGGAGACGGTCTTTTCTACGGCTTTGGCAATGGCGTGCGCCAGTTCTTCCTTGCCGATCGGCTTCAGGAGATAGTCTACGGCAGACAGTTTGATGGCCCCCATGAGATACTTGCGGTCCGAATAGGCGGTGGTGAAGATGACATGGGGGATGGGAATGCTCTGTTTCAGCTCTTCCAGCAGCTTCAGGGAATCCTGACCGTGAAGCTGGATGTCCAGGAACAGCAGGTCCGGACGGTTGCGCAGGATGCTGTCGCGGGCGCTCTCATAGCTGTCGCACACGTCAATGACATCCAGGACGGAGAGCCAGTCTTCCAGTTTGGCCAGCAGGGCGAGGCGGGGCAGCCTTTCATCTTCGACGACGATGGTCTTGAGTTTTTCCATGCTTGTTCTCAGTAACGGTAACCGGCCGGAATCCATATTGTGAAGCAAGTGCCTGCGGGGTGGCCTTCCTGGTCGGAGAGGTCGGTCACCTGCTGCTCGATCTGGTGCAGGTTGGTTTTGTTGTACAGTTCGATCTGCTGCCGCAGGATGCTGAGCCCCTGCTTGGAGGAATAGCCGCCGGAACGGGCTGCTTCGGCCCTTCCCACGCCGTCGTCCCGGACACTCACGAGGATGCCGTCGGCGCCGTCCCGCAGCTGCCGGCGGACAGTGATGGCTATATTCCCGGCACTGGCCTTGGACGCGATGCCGTGTTTTACGGCATTCTGGCAATAGGTATGCAGCAGCATGGTGGGCAGCATCAGGGACTGGTCGGCATCGGGGGCTATGTCGATCCTGTATTGCAGGCGTTCTCCATAGCGCAGTTTCTCAAGCTCAAGGTACGTGTGCACATAGTCCACTTCCTCCGCCAGGGTCCGTGCCGGCCGGTCGATGTCCAGCAAAGTCTGGTTGGTGAAATCGGAATACAGCTTCAGGTAGCGGGAGGCCTCGTCGGCAGAATGGTTCATCACGAAATACTCTATGCTGGAGAGTACGTTGGCGTGGAAATGGGGAATGGCTTTGAGCCGGATGGCTGACAGCTGCAGTTCTTTCTGCCGTTTCTCCCGCTCAAGCTTTTCCATCCGCTTGCGGCTCCGGCGCTGTTCGGCTTTTCCGGCAGCCAGCCATACCAGCAGTGAAAGGATGAGGATGCCGGAAAGAAGCACCCAGCCCCGCTGCCACCAGGGGCGGGGGGCCGGGATGAAGGTGGACTGCTCTCCGTCAAGGAGGAGATCCTCCGGCCGGAAGGAGGTTACTTCCTCCAGGCCGGCGAGCCAGAGGGTGCCGTCTTCGCTTTCCGCCATCGGCCCCATCTGCGGTTCGATGGCCGTGAATCCGTTGCCGGAATCGAACCAGCGGGCATCCTCTGCATGCAGGTCCCCGTCCATGCGCGAGACCAGGAGTCCGTCGATGGCCGCAACCGAAAGATACCCGCGCGGCGACAGATGGACGGAACGGATTTCATGTCCTGAAAGGGAAGACTGCACTTCCCGGAGCGGACGGATCTTCCCCTGGGAAATGACGAAGAGGGAATCCCCGAGGGCGAAGCAGACATGCCCCTTCCCATCCGACGAAAGGGCGGTGATGACCAGGGCCGACGGGGTGTCTTTCACTTTACGGACCAGGGTTTCTCCCTCCCCGGTACGGGAGAGGCAGTACAGCCCGGGATTTCCGCTTGCCCACAGTTGTCCCAGACCATCGTCCACAGCGTACCAGGGATGGGCAATTTCCATGCTGAGCGTATCCAGGAGGCCGTTTTCCGGGTTGTATGACAGCAGGCTGTTCCTGGTGCCGGCAATCACCTGCGTCCCCATCCTGGAAACAAAACGGTAATACTCCGGAGGGAACCCCAGCCAGTGCAGGCCGTCTTCTCCCGCGGCGGCCACGTCTCCGTTGCCGGCCAGATAGACCTTCCCGGCAACGGCCGCGGCGCCGGAGGCATAGAAATTCCCCTCCTGTCTGTCCAGCAGTTCTCCGTCCATGAGGACGCTTCCGTTCAGCGTCCCTTCCACGAGATGTCCGCCGGTGAATGCGATGGCACGTACGATGTCGTTCCTGTCGGTGAGTCGGTGGTTGACGATGTGTCCCTGAAAGAAGCAGTATACACCTTGATAGGTGGCTGCCCAAAGCCGGTCCCATTTGTCGATGAACAGGTTCTTGATCAGGTTGAATCCCGTGGCGAGCTGCTCCATCGGCCCGCCGGTGAGGCAGTCATAGCGCCAGAGCGTGTGGGAATCGGCTATGATGAGTTGTCCCTGGGAGTTCAGGCGGGCGGAGAGGCCATAGTCGGGGGCCTCGAAGGTATGAGGGCAGAGCAGCCGGAGGCTGTCCCCTTCAACGGTGTACAGGCCGTCGCCCGACAATGCGATCAGCTGTCTTCCCCGCCGGATGAGGGAGAAGACGTCTTTTTGGGTCCCGATTTTCCGGGTTTTGCCCCCATCGGCCACATAGAGCCCTTCCGGGGTGGGGATGAAGACGCCCAGGGAATCAAGGTACAGCTTCCGGTCCGGCGTCATTTCGTCCAGCAGGGGGGATTCCAGTACGCGGACCCTCCTTCCGCCGGCCTCCAGGTGAAAGAGGACCCGGCCTTGCTCCCGGCGGTCTTCCAGCAGCACATATCCCGGAGGAAGGTCGGCGGAATTGAAGTTGTTCAGCAGCATCCGCCCCTCCGGGTCGATGGGTTTCATGTCCAGTTTTTCTCCCCGGAAAGTCCATTTCCTTACGAATCCGAAGGCGCTCACCTTGCCCTCCGTCTCCTGGAATGCGACAATGTTCTCCCTCCTTCCGCCAAGAAAGGGAGTCATGGTACGTCCGTCATAACGGACGAAGCCGGACAGGGTGCCTATATAGATATAGCCGCGGGTGTCCTGCCAGACAGTCTCTGTCTGCATCTGGGGCAGACCGTCGGCTGTGGTGAAGCGCCGGTGGCTGATACTGCTTTCCATGGCCGCCCCTGCCGCCATAGCCGGGAAGGAGACAAGGAGCAGTCCCGCCAGCAGGTATTGTAAACACTTTTCCATTGTTGCAAAGATAGGTAAATTGTATCATTCTTTTGTTGTATCCGGCTGTGTGTCAACTGCTTTTTTTCGTTCGTCCAGAAAACGGGGCCGTTCGTCAATCCGGGAGGCCGTTTCGTCAAAAGGGGGCTCGAAGCAGGGGAACAATTGACAGATTATCCATAGATTTATAGTCGGAATGCTTTTAAACAAAGTGCCTATGGAACAGAAAAAAATGTTGTACGAATGTCCGGAGTCCGTTCCTGTAGAGATGGACACGGAGGTAATGCTGGTGGTTTCCGGAGATCCGGAACCTTTCGGCGGGCTCAGAGATGATTTTGACTGGGTATTATGGTAGGAGGAGTGTATATGAAAAAGTATTGTTTTCCTGTATTGTCCGTGCTCATGCTGCTGGGCGCGGCAGCCTGCAACAAGCAGGCGGATGTGGATGCCACTGAACCGGAGGAGGCTCCGGAACCCGGAAAGACCCTTGTCTGGGAAGTAAGCGTAGCGGCCAGCAAAGGCGGGGACGCGGCAACCAAGGCGCTGGCCTTTGACTCCGGGAATATGAAGGTGCTCACATCTTTTGAGACGACGGACAAGGTGTATGTCTACAACAAGACGCGGGCTTCGCTGGATGCGCTGTGCCTGAGTCCGGATACCGATGGCGCTTCTGTCAATCTTCAGGGCTCCCTGCAAGGGGAATATGCCGTTGGAGATGTCCTGGAACTGCGCTACTGTCCCTATTCCCCCTTTGGGGGCGGAATCTTCGATTATGAAGAGCAGACCGGCACTTTTGAAACCCTTCGGGATTTTGGCGTGGCTACGGTCAGTGTTACGGCTGTAGATGAAGTGAACCGGAAGCTCACGCTGGAGAACGCCCATTTCACCAATCCCTACAGCATTTTCCGTTTCACTTTTGTGGATGCGGATACGGGCAATCCCATTCCCATCCAGTTTCTTTGGATCAAAACGGTCATGGGAAATCTAGTATTCAAGGACAGCCCGGACGGTACGCGGGAGTATTATGGTGAAATGGCCGATGGAAAGATCCCCAGAGAGGTCTTCCGCAGTAATTCCACCGACCCCGTCTGGTTGTCGCTTTGTTATGAGGCCCCTTCTGTGAGTCCTGAGACAGATTGGATGGCATTTGCTATTCTGGATGATGTAAATAAAATCGTCTACGACATGAGTAAAATGACGGATGGGAAAATAACGAACGGAAAGTTTTATGCGCCCACCATTGAGATGATCCCGCTTCCAAAGCCTGCCGTCACCCTTACCGGAAGTGGATCTCCCGTTCAGCCCGCGCAGATTTCGTCCGCTTTATATAAGATAGGGGACTTGGACAACTATTACTACTATGTGAATCCCGGGCTGGACATCACCCTGAGCGGAGATGGGGATCAAAGTCGTTTCCGCTGGAACGACAGTTCCTCGGAGCCTGAGGGCGCCACCGTGCGGTTCTGTGGAACTTCGTACGGAATGCCGCAGGGCTTCACCACAACCGAAACATCGTTTATTGAACACCTTCACCGCGGCCCGCTGACCCTTGTCCTGGATGGACAGACCAGGTTATGGGGCTCTGCAGAGCATCCTGCCATTCTGGTGGACAGGGGGTATGGGGAAGTGGTTTTCAAAGGAAGCGGAACCCTGATTCTCGGCACTGTTTGCAATACGATAGGAACGCGGGGTATTATGACGGCCGATGCCGCGGGGAACCCCAGTACCGGAGTCCCGCTCAATGTGCACGCCGCTCCCGGCTACACGCTCAGTGTCTCCGGGGTGGACCACGGCGACGGCACCAGCACCTGGACCTATGTGGTGGCGCCGGATTCCGGAACTTCGATGCCCGGCATCCCCACCCTGCCCAATGCCGGCGATCCCTTTAACGACTAATCATTCAGAAAGATGAAAACGAAGAATACATATCTGAAGATGACAGCCCTGCTGCTGGCTGCGGCCGTGGCGGGCGCCTGCACCAAATCACAGGAAAAACCCGTGTTCACCCTTACCACCATGCTTTCTTCCCAGGAGGATCTGCTCACGCGCAGCATCATGGCCGATACCGGTTCCGGCATCGCCACAACCTGGGAAGTGGGAGACTACGTCTGGGTGGACTATGATGACAACGGCGGGCTGTATTCCCGTTCCCAGGCCAGGGGCATCGTGACGGCCGTGGACGGAAGCGGCAATGCCACCGTTTCCGTTGAACTGACAGACCCCAAGAATGGTGGAGACATCTTGTTCGGTTTCCCTTACAAACACTGGAAAGAGGGAAAAGGATTGCAGGAAGGGGTTCAGCGGGGGACGCTGGCAGATATCAATGAGAATTTTTCGGCCTATGGCGCTACGGGGACACTTTCCGTTGCCGGCAGTTCTGTGTCCATTCCCGGAGGAGTTGACATGTGGGTGGACCACTGCATCTGGAAACTCACGTTCACCGACGGGTCCACCGACATTACCAACAAAATCAACCAGCTCGTCATCAGCTTCGGCCCTGACGACGCGTATACGATTGAACCGTCGTATCCTTATCTGGATGTCATCTATGTCTCTATGTATCCGCACTATGATTTCCCTGTGACCATCTCGGCCCGGACCTATCCCGACACGTATTCCACTTCCAAAGCCAGCATTACGCTGGAAGAAGGGAAGTTCTATTCTTCCCATATCGTCCTGACAAAAGACTAGTGTCGTCTGTTCTTATGAAAAATGGCTCCCGGGAATCACCAGGAGCCATTTTACGTGTGTGAAAGGGAATTATTGCACGAAGGCGATGATTTCGCCCTTGGCTACCTGGTCTCCCTGTTTGCCCAGGACTGCCACCAGAAGGCCGTCCACCGCGGCGACTACCTCTTCCAGGCCGTAGTAGGTCTGGACATGGCCCAGGACCTGTCCGGCTTTGACTTTCTTACCCACGACAGGGGCTTTGGAAGCATCGTCCACATCTACTTCCCAGAGGAGCTGGCCCTTGACGGGGCACTGCACCGGAGTGGCCTTGGGATAGCGTTCCACATAGTCCTCGACCTTGAATTTGGGCATTTCCACTACGGGACGTTCGATTACGATGGGGGCGCCGGCCTTGGCTTTCATTTCGGCCAGGTCTTTGTTGAAACGCTCCTTGGCGATGCCGCTGCGGTAGTCGCGGTACTGACGCTCGTGCATGGCCAGTTCGAAGAGCTCTTCGTCGTCCTCGCCGTAATCCCAGCCTTCCTCGTCCATCATCTTGCGGAACTTGGGCAGCTCGTCGGGGTAGTTGTCCTGCGGGTTTCCGGTGCTGAATTCCAGTCCCTTCTCTTTTGCCAGGGCAACGATTTCCGGGGCCAGTTCGCCCGGGAGTTTGCCCATGTTGCCCAGGATCATGCCCCAGGTGTCCTTGTCGATGGTGGTCCAGCGCGGCTTGTCGTTGAGCATGTTGAACAGGTTCATCAGGGCGGTGTTCTTCACATACTGGCTGAACGGGGTCACCAGAGGCGGATAACCCAGGCGGGGCCATACGTATTCCACTTCCTCGAAGAGTTTGACCATGAGGGTGTCCAGACTCATCTCCGGACGGCCGTGGGCGCGCTGGGCTGCGTTGATGGCACCCTGGAAGCCCTTGAGGTCGGCCATCATGGAGCCCATCATGCCGCCGGGAAGGCCGCAGCCAACCAGGAGGGAACTCATCTGGGAGTTGGTGGGGTTGATCCAGTAGCCCAGGAAATCGTCGATGAATTTCTGGGTGAGGCGGCGTACTTCCATGTAGGCATCCATGTTCAGGTCCTTTACGAGGAAGCCGTCCGCGCGCATCATCTCGCGGATGGTGATCACGTCCGGATGCACCTTGCCCCAGGAGAGAGGCTCAACGGCTACGTCCAGATAGTCGGCGCCGGCACGGGCCACTTCCAGCATGGAGGCGATGGAGAAACCGGGACCGGTATGGCCGTGGTACTGCACTTTGATGTGCGGATATTTTTTCTTGATATCGGCCACCAGCTGTCCCAGCATGTTGGGACGGCCGACGCCTGCCATATCCTTGAGGCAGATTTCATCTGCACCGTATTCCACCACTTTGTCCACGATTCCCATGTAATACTCGACGGTATGGACGGGGGAGTAGGTGATGGACAGGGCAACCTGGGAAATCATTCCGCCCTTCTTGGCGCCGATGACGGAGCCTTTGAGGTTGCGGTGGTCGTTGAGGCCGCAGAAAGAGCGGGCAATGTCCGTACCCTGCTTTTTCTTGACCTTGAACATGAGTTCGCGCACATCCAGCGGCACCGGATTCATACGGAGGGCGTTGAGACCGCGCTCCAGCATGTGGGTCTGGATACCCACCTTGTTGAAGGGAGCCGTCCAGGCGCGGACCGCCTTGTTGGGGTTTTCGCCGAACAGGAGGTTCACCTGCTCGAATGCGCCGCCGTTGGTTTCCACACGGTCGAAGCAGCCCATGTCGATGATGGCCGGAGCCACCTCTACCAGCTGGTCTACCCGCGGGGTATATCGTCCGGAACTCTGCCACATGTCCCTGTAAACGAGGGAAAACTTGATTTCGCGTTTTGCCATATATAAAAAAGTGTGTTCAGTGTATCACACAAATATAAGGTTTTTCACGTGAAAATCAAAATAACCCTCCGGAAACTCTCTTCTCCGCCGTTCGGGTGAGCAACGGGCAAAAAAGCCCCAGACAGCCAAAACGGCTTCTGGGGCGCTTGAGGGTGGATGATGGGGCTCGAACCCACGACACTCGGAACCACAATCCGATGCTCTACCAGCTGAACTACATCCACCATGTATGGGATTGCAAATGTAGGGATTTATTTTGAATTAACAAAATAAATCTGCTTAGAAGATGATGCTCTGGTCGTAGAGACGGTAGCCGTTGCGTTTGATGACTTTTACGCCTTCTTCCTGATCGACCTCGTCGATATAGAGCCAGAGGGTGCGGTAGGTGCCTTCCGGAAGGAGCCCGGCCAGGTGGAAACAGTACAGGTCGGAGGTCAGTTCCAGTTCTTCCTTATCCAGGAAAGCCGGATTCTCTCCGTTTCCGTCGTGGGTCAGGTACAGTTCCAGGATGCCCTTTTCGGAATCATCGACAAAATGCATGGAAAAACGGTGCGGATAGGAGCTGTCCTTCTTTTTGTAATAAGAGAAGAACACATTGAAATAGCCGCCGCTGATGGTCTGGCTCTCGATGGCCACAGGATCTCCGAGAGGCAGTTCTCCCGCAAGGGGGGACGGTGTAACCAGGTTGCACTCTTTATAGGCATTCAGGTCGATGTCGTACTGGCGGTTGGTGATGTCGAAGGAAATCAGGTAGCGGACGTCCTTCTTCCAGGCACCGTCGGTATTGTCTACGGTGACGGTGTAAACGGTACCGTAGTCGTTCTGCAGTTCTGTCTTGCTGACGGCGGTAACAATATCCTGGATATTCTTGACGTAATACTCGTCCTTGAGTTCGCAGGCCGAAGCGGCCAGCAGGCAGGCCAGCAGGGGGAGGATATACTTTTTCATAGACTTTTTGATTTTCTGGTGGGTCTGGCAATAAGTTGAATGTCGATGTCTTCCACAGAGAAGCCCTTGAATTTGCGCCTTTTCAGGTGCGAAGTCACCAATGCGGACAGTTCATCGTCCACAAGGTCTCTGTAGGTGTGGTTCTCCCTGTCGTACAGGTGGATGTGGCGGGTGGTGTTTACGTCGAAGAACATCTTGTTGGTGGCCGACATACGCCTTCCGTAAATGCGGAGGTCGGCCAGCTGGGAAAGGATGTTGTAGACGGACGCAACCGTCACTTTGGAGCCCTTCCGCCCCAGTTCTTCGCAGACCATATCGGCCGAAGCATGGCCCAGGTCCATCATGACTTCGTGCACGGCCAGCCGCTGCCGGGTAGCCTTAAGGTTGTGCCGGCGGAGATAGGTCCGGAATTCGTCCAGGGAAGGGACAGTATGAGGTTGCAGCGAAGCCATGGGGCTAATTCAACAAGGTTCTGGCATTGGCGATGGCCGCCTCGGTGATGGTGGAACCGGAGAGCATGCGGGCGATTTCCAGCACGCGTTCCTCCTGGCCCAGCTGGCGGATGGAAGTGATGTCATCGGCCTTGGATACCACGTAATGGGCATTTCCCTTGGCGGCCACCTGCGGCAGGTGGGTGATGGCAAAGACCTGCATGTCACGCCCCATCCGGCACACGAGCGACCCCATTTTGTCGGCGGCGCTGCCGGAGACGCCGGTATCGATTTCATCGAACACCATCGTGGGCATCTTCGTAAAACCGGCCATCAGCGCTTTCAGGCTGAGCATGATCCGGGAAAGTTCACCGCCGGAGGCCGATCTGGCCACATCCACGGGCGTCCGCGAGGCCGACGAGAAAAGGAACTGCACGGCATCCTTTCCGTGGGGGCCGGCTGCCACGGGCTCCAGTGCCACCTGGAATACCGCATGGTCCAGTTCCAGTTCCCTCAGGCGGGCCTGGATGGCATCGGCAAAAGAGGCCGATGCTGCCGCGCGCTTCCCGTGAAGCTCTTCTGCCAACGCCTGGTAAGTCTCTCCGGCTTTGCCGGCCGCTTTCTGCAGTTCTGCTTCCCGGCTGTCCAGGGACGATGCGTCTTCCAGCAGCAGGGCAAGGCGGTCTCTTTCCGCCATCAGTTCTGCCACGGTGCCCACTCCGTGCTTCTTGAGCAGGGCGTACAGTGCACCCAGACGCTCCTCCACCCAGGCGAGCCTTTCCGGGGATACGTCCATGCGGGCGTTCGCCGCCGTCACTTCATCGGCCATGTCTTCCAGCTCCAGCCGGGCCGATTCCATCCTTTCTGCCAGAGGATCCAGCGCAGGAAGGAACTTGCCCGCTTTCCGGATGAGCCTTTCCGCATCCCGGAGGCGCTGGGGCAGGGGGGCTTCCTCTTCGCTGCCGCTGCCCAGCAGGGCTTCCACGGCGCAGAGGATTTCTTTCAGTTCTTCGGCGTGGGAAAGCTGTTTCTGCTCGGCCTCCAGTTCTTCCAGTTCCCCTTCCCGGAGACCGGCCTGGTCCAGTTTCTGCCAGAGGGCTTCGTTGTAATCTCTCTCCCGCTCCATGGCGGCGCGCTGCTCCCGAAGCGATTCCAGGGCATGACGGGCTTCCTGCAGGGCATGCCAGGCATCGGCACATTGTTCCCGGAGTCCGCGGGCTCCTGCATACAGGTCCAGGGCTTCCATCCGGAAGCGTTCGTCCGAGAGCCGCAGGGTCTGGTGCTGGGAATGGATGTCTACCAGGTGGGTGCTCAGTTCCTGCAGGACACCCACGGAAACGGGCTCGTCGTTGGCGAAGCAGCGGGAACGGCCGCTTTTCGACACCACTCTCCTCAGGACCAGCTCCCCGTCTTCCACGGGAAGGTCGTTCTCCTTGAGCAGCGCCAGCAGGGCTGGGGCCCCGCCGGTATCGAAGGTGGCTTCCACCACGCAGTTCTCCGCGTGCGGGCCGATGGTGCCTGCATCGGCCTTGGCCCCCAGTACAAGGGACAGGGCTCCCAGCAGGATGGATTTGCCGGCTCCGGTTTCTCCGGTTATAATGACAAGACCCTCCGGAAATGAAATATCCAAAGAGTCTATCAGAATATAATTGGAGACGTGGAGGCCGGTCAGCATGCCTTATTCGCCTTTGATGTCGATGGGATTCTCGCTCTGAGCCTTGCGGTAGAACAAGTCTCCGTTCTCGAATTCGGAAATGGCCACCAGGCCCGGTTTGGGCTGGCGCTCATAGTACTTGGAGATTTCGATCTGCTCCTTGTTCTCAAACACTTCTTCCATGGTGTCGCGGTCGTTGCGGAACTCTTCCAGCTTCTTGGTGAGTTCTTTCTTCTCCGCCATGGCTATCTGGTTGGCCCTCTTGTAAAGGATGACTACGGATTCGTAGATGTTTCCGGTGGGAGCGGCCAGGTTTTTGATGTCGCGGGTTACCGTGTTAACGGGAATTTTCTTCTTGTTGTCCATATATGATAGTTATCTTGTCTATTTTGAATACACCGCGTTGCGCGGGTTAGTTTCAAAAATCTTTTATTCGGCGGCCGGGGCGGCTGCCTCGTCCGCGGTTCCGGACGTGCCCAGGATGCCCTGCACCCTGCGGTACAGGCCGTCCAGCTCCTTGCGGTAGTGCGATTCCGGATTCTCCCCGATGAAATTCAGGTAATCATCGACGAAAACCAGATACCGTTCCCGTCTTTTTGCCGGCACGCTCAGGCGGGCGTACTGATAAGACGCCATGGCCGTATAGTAAAGGACATCTTCGCGGTAAAAATTGTCGGCGTTGTCCTTGAGCACGTTGCGCAGTTTCACGCGGGCGGCCAGGTAGTCTTCCATCCTGTAGTACAGCCGGCCGGCTTCCAGGTCCTTCCGGTCCAGGCGGTCCTGCAGGTCGTGTTTCATCAGGGCGCAGGCTTCCAGGTGGGCGGCATCGTCCGGGTGCTCCCGTTCGTATTCCGCGATGGCGGCCATGCAGGCGCGGGTGGGCGTCTGGTCCAGTTCATAGCGGTAGGTGGCGCGGTACATGCAGTCCAGGCGGTAGAACTGGGCGTCGGACGAGAAGGGGCTGCGCGGGAACGTCTGTATGAACGAGGCGAAGTTGCTCTCGGCCGTGTAGAAATCCTTGTTGCGGTAATTGGAGAGGCCCCAGTAATACTGGACCGTATCGTCCCTGGCGGTTCCGTTGGTGAGAACGGCCATGGATTCGAACAGTTGGGCCGCCTTCGAATACTTCTTGTTCTGGAAATACTCCATGGCCGCGGCGTATTTGGCATCTACGTCGGAGGAGGCGAGGAGCGTTTCGTACTGCGTCTGGCAGGCGCAGACTGCTGCACAAAGAAGGGCAACCGCGGTTGCTGTCTTGAGGAATCTCATGAGTTAGCTGTTTTGTTCAATCAGGAATTTTTCGGCATCGCGGGCGGCCATGCAGCCGGATGCGGCGGCCGTGACGGCCTGGCGGTATCTGGGATCCTGCACATCCCCCGCGGCAAAGACGCCGGGAATGCTGGTGCAGGAAGTCTTTCCGTCCGTGACGATGTATCCGGCGGGATCCAGCGTGAGCCAGGGCGCGAAAAGGGCCGATGCCGGCTGGTGCCCGATGGCCAGGAAGAATCCGTCCAGTTCGATGTCGAAGACGGTGCCGTCCTTGCGGAGCAGCCGTGCGCCCGTGACCCCGAAACCGTCGCCCAGCACCTCCTGGGTGTTGCAGTTCCACAGGACCTCGATGTTCTCTTTGGCGAGCACCTTCTCCTGCATGATGCGGGAGGCGCGGAAAACGTCACGGCGGACAATCATGTACACTTTCTTGGCCAGGCCGGCCAGGTAGAGGGCTTCTTCGCAGGCCGTGTCGCCGCCGCCCACCACGGCTACGGTCTTCTTGCGGTAGAAGAACCCGTCGCAGGTGGCGCAGGCCGATACGCCCGAGCCCTTGTATTTCTCTTCGGAGGGAAGGCCCAGGTAACGGGCCTGGGCGCCGGTGGCGATGATAAGGGTCTCCGCCTCCAGCTCCTTCTCCCCGTCGATGGTGATCCGGAAGGGACGGCTGCCAAGATCTACGGCTGTGGCGGTTCCCTGGCAGATATCGGCCCCGAAACTGCGGGCCTGTTCACGCATGGAGTCCATCAGGGTGTTGGCGTCTACGCCGCCCGGGAATCCCGGGAAATTTTCCACGATGGTGGTGGTGGTGAGCTGCCCTCCGGGCTGGATTCCCTCATACAGGACAGGGGAGAGGTTGGCGCGGGAGGCATAGATGGCTGCGGTGAAACCGGCGGGGCCGCCGCCCAGGATGAGACACTTGACAGGTTCCATGGAAATTATTTTTGGAGCGTAGTGGTATAATCTTTATTGTAGACGATGCGCCTTACGGCGGCATTGTGGTAATTGCCGTTCCTGTCGACGGAGAACTGGAAGTTGGTATGGAGGCCGATGCTCTGGTTCATGCCCAGCATCCTGGTCCATGAATAACCATACCGGGAGCACATGGTCACGAAGTACTTGGCAGTGTCGTAGCCCTGGAAGACGAACTGGGAGGGCTCGGTTTGGAACAAGGCGCGGTAGGCCTTCACGAAGCGGTCTACGGCAGGACTGTCATAATCGACAAAATACGAGGTGCTGATATGCAGCTGGGCCTGGTGGTAGGCACTGCCCTCGATGGTGTCGAAAGTGCGCACCTTGGACGGCGCATACATGACTATCTCGTAGCCTTTGCCCTGCATGATGTCAAGGTTGCGGATCACGTCACCCATGAACGCTTCGCTTTCGGAGGCTACTACAACGCGGTTCACCCCATTCTTTGTCATTTTTTCCGGAAGGAGGTTGGGGATGCCGCGGCCTTCGACGATTGCATAGCTGAGAATCTCGTAGGGGAGTTCTTCCCGGGCCAGGGCGGTGCGGATGGCCACGGAGGCCGTCACGTTGCCTGCCCCCTTTTCGGTGATGAACAGGATGCGCTCCCCTTCGCGGTAGTCTTCACGGACCCACCGGCCCAGGTCGTCGTACTGGTTCTCCGTGGGAGTGGGGGCCTGGATGAAGTTCGGGTAGTTGGCGGCAAGGGTGCCGGCTTTCTGGTCCAGCGGGGAAATTACGCTCACGCGGCCGTCCACCCGCTGGAGGATGGCCTCCAGGTCACGGCTGGCCACCGGGCCCAGCACGAAATCGTCCTTTACCAGGGCGTCGATGGGCGGGAAACCGGCGGTGAAGTCATACACGTTCAGGTTCACTTTGAGCCCGCCGGCTTCCAGGTCCTTGACGGCCATCAGCACGCCGGAATAGAAGTCCATGTTCACGTCGCTTACCTTGCCGCCTGCGTTCAGGGGAAGGATGAGGGAGAAGTTCACATTGTCTTTGGAACTCCATCTGAGGCGGGTGCTGTCCACCTGGTCCGGGCGGAGGACTTCGTCGAGCGGGGCGGGGTCTTCTCCGTCATCGTAGCCGTCGGTATCGGCCTGGCCGTTGACGGGACCTTCCTGCGCTTCTTCGGTCACCTCCTGATGGTCCTGGTTTTCATCGCCCTGGGGGGCGGCTTCCCCCTTCACGGGGATCTTGAGCACCTGGCGGGTCTGCAGTTTCTTGTTTTTGAGCCCGTTCAGATCCATGATTTCCTTGGCGGTGACGCCATATTTGCGGGCTATGTCGTCCAGGTCTTCGTACCAGCGGACAGTGTGCTCTATGTACGAGGCGGCCTTCCCGGGCTCCTGAGGGGCTTCCTGCACGGCCGTGGCGGCATTCTCTTTAAAGGGAATGAGGATGATGGCGTTCTTCTGCAGGCCGGTCTCCCTGAGCGGGGGATTGGCTTCGTAGATTTCCTCTACGCTAACGCCGTAGGCTTTGGCAATGCTGAAGAGGGTCTGGCGCTCCAATACCACATGGGAAAGGTAGATTTTGCCGTTCAGTTTCACTTTCTCCTTGGATACGGTCACGGGGGTGGGAGTATAGCCGCCGTTGTTGTCCTGGGCGAACGCGGCAGTGCTGCAGGCGGCCAGGACGGTGGTAAGGACCAGGATGATGAATCTTTTCATTGCTTCTATATTATAAGGTAGCGGCAAAGCCGGTGAGGGAGCGGCAGAACTGGTCCCAGCTCAGACGCTGCTTCTCTTGCAGGATGGCTTCCTTGCAGCTGCGGCCGATGGAGGGATCTGCAAAATAGCGCAGGATTTCCCCGCGGATGACCTGCGGCTCCGGAGAGGATGCGACAATTCCCGTGCCACTGTCGCCGATGGTGCCCTTGAGTCCGCCTACGTCCGTCACCACCATGGGCACGTCGAAGTGATAGGCGATGGAGCTGATGCCGCTCTGGGTGGCGCTCCGGTAAGGGAGGACGGCGAGGTCGGCCGCGGAGAAGAATTTCTTCACCTGCGAGTCGCGGATGTAGTCCGGGAAAACGTGGACGCGGTCTTTTCCGGGGAGGGTGTCGATGATGGACTGGTACTTGTCGAAGGAGCCGTAGGGCTCTCCGGCGATGACCAGCTGATAGTCTTCCGGAAGGGTTCGGAACGCCTCCAGGAGGATGTCCAGGCCCTTGTATTCGCGGATGAGTCCGAAGAAAAGGAGGGTTTTGAGGCCCGGACGGAGTCCGAGGGCCTTTTCCGCTTCTTCCCGGGGCATTTTTTCCCCGAAATGGGAGTAGAGCGGATGGGGGAGGACGATGTGCGGAGCACCGGGCTGCAGTTGCAGGAGGTCCGCCTCCACGCTGGCGGACATGGCCACGAAACCGCTGCACCCTTTCAGGAAATAGCGGGTGAGGGGCTTGTCGAACCAGTGGGCTTCGTGCGGGATGACATTGTCCAGGATGGCGATGCTCCTGCACCCGGCATGACGGGCCACATAGCCCAGCGACGGGGCGAACCACGACATCCAGTACTTCATGACCAGCAGGTCCGCTCCCCATTCCCGGATGGCGCGGGCGGTTTTGATGTAGGTGAGGGGGTTTACCGTGTCCAGGATGGCTTCCGCCTGCACGGGGACGGCCTCGTCGTCCGGGGTGACGTACTGGGTCTTGCCGGGGAAGAGGAAGTCCGGATATTGCCGGGAGAAGCTGTAGGCCCTGGTATCAAAAGCGCATTTTCCCAGTCCTTCCAGCAAGCTGGCGTTGAACTGGGAAATGCCGCCCCTGAGGGGGTAAAAACTGGACAGAAGGGCTACCTTCACGTTTACTTGGTCTCTTTGCTCTTGATGTAGGCGGCGTTGAGGCCGGACAGGATTTCATCGGTAATGTCCAGACGGGGGTCGCCGGTGACCACGGGAGCGGAAATGACGCTGCCGGAGGTGGCCAGGATCATGGCGTACTGATGAGTCTGGTTATATTCCTTGACGAAGTTGGAGATGGCGTCGGCGATCTGGTTCATCATCACCTGCTGCTCTTCGGCCATTTCCTGCTGCTTGTTCACCACATACTGCTGGTACTGCTGCTGCTGTTCCTGGAGTTTCTGGTACTGGACCTGGGCGACGGAATTGGTGAGGAGGCCCTTGTCGGCCTTGTTCTGGAAGTCGGCCACGTCTTTTTCCAGCTTCTTGCCGCGGCGGTCGATCTCGGCCTGGATGCCGGAGGCCTTGGTCTCGAAGACGGAGTTGAGGTCGTTGGCCATATCATAGCCGTTCATCACTTTGTCCATGTCGAAGAAGACGATGCTGCCGGCCACTGCGGTGCTGTCGGAGCCGGCGGCGGGAGTTGCAGGCGTTTTGGCCGGATTCTGGTTGCAGGAAGCAACGAGGGCGATCAGTGCGGCTGCGCCGCAGATAAGGATACTCTTTTTCATTCTATTGTTGTTTGTTATATTCTATTGAAGATAGCCTGCAAATTTAACTATTTTTTTCGGATTTCCCCAAGATAGGCCTGAATTGTTTGTTCCAGCCCCATGTAGATGGCATCGGAGATGATGGCGTGGCCGATGGAAACTTCGTCCGTCCACGGGATTGTCTGCACGAAATAGGCCAGGTTTTCCAGGGAGAGGTCGTGCCCGGCGTTGAGGCCGAGTCCCAGCGAACGGACGGCCCGGGCGGTTTCCAAATAGCGGGCGATCGCGATTTCCCTGTCCAGCGGATATTCCGCGGCATAATCGGCCGTGTAGAGTTCCACCCTGTCTGCACCGCAGGCAGCGGCACCTTCCGCCATGTCCGGATCCGGGTCGATGAAGATGGACGTCCGGATGCCCTTGTCCTTGAACTTCCTGCAGACTTCCGTGAGGAACGCTTTGTTCTTCAAGGTGTTCCAGCCGGCGTTGGAGGTGATGGCATCGTGGGCGTCCGGCACCAGGGTCACCTGGTCCGGCACCACTTCCAGCACCAGGTCCACGAACGAGGGGATGGGGTTCCCTTCTATATTGAATTCGGTGGTGATCAGGGGGCGGAGTTCGCGGACATCGGCATAGCGGATATGGCGTTCGTCCGGGCGGGGATGCACGGTAATGCCCTGTGCTCCGAATTTTTCACAGTTGACGGCGGCTTTGGCCACGTCCGGCACATTGCCGCCCCGCGCATTGCGCAGGGTGGCAATTTTATTGATGTTGACACTAAGTTTTGTCATATCTTTCACTGAATTGGCACAAAAATAATGAAATTTATAAGAAATGTGTTAATTTTGGCGGTTAAATTGATTCGTGCGATGAAAATTGGATATTTTATTCTGGCGGAATCCCTGCGGGAAGACCCGCGGATGGCCACGCTCCTTCAGGACCTGGAATCCGCCACGTTTGAAGTCTACGAAATCCGTACCAAAGCGGACGTCCGCCCGGAAACGGACCTGGTTCTTTCCATGGGCGGTGACGGCACCTTCCTTTCGGCCGCCCATGTGGTCGCCGACATCGGCCTGCCCATCCTGGGTGTGAATTTCGGCCGTATCGGTTTCCTGTGCGAAAACCGCCCGGAGGCCGTGAAAAAGGCGCTGATGGAGGGAGACTTCCGAATCGAGTACCGCACGGTGCTCAACGCCACGCTCAAGGGCCCCGAGGCGCGCCGCAGCATCGGCATGCTGCCTTATTCGGTGAATGAGGTGGCCGTGCACCGGAGCGGGTCTTCCGTGCTGGGCATCCACGTGAGCATCGACGGGGAACCCCTGCCCACCTATTGGGCGGACGGCCTCATCGTCGCCACCTCCTCCGGCTCCACGGCCTATTCCCTGAGCGTGGGCGGGCCTATCTGCATGCCGGATACGAAGGTGCTGGTGGTGGCCCCTATCGCTCCGCACAACCTGAACGTGCGCCCGATTGTGCTGCCGGAGACGGCCCTGGTGGACATCTCCTTTGAATCGCGCGACGGCAGCGCCATCATGTCCATGGACAACCGGACGGTGGAAATCCAGCCGGGCTGGACCATCCATGTGGAGATGGCACAATTTTCGCTTAAACGTATCCGGCTCGCCAAGACCGGATTCGTGAAGGCCCTCACTTCGCGGCTGTTCTGGGGAGAAGACATGAGAAACAACGGGTAATTTATGGATAATAACATACCGCAGCACGTGTCCATCATCATGGACGGCAACGGACGCTGGGCCAAGGCTCGGGGCAAGGAACGTGTCTTCGGTCACCTGGAAGGAGCCGAAAGCGTGAGAGTCATTACCGAGACCGCCGCCAGAGCCGGTGTCAGATATCTGTCGCTGTATGCTTTCTCGGAAGAGAACTGGAACCGCCCGGACGCGGAGGTGAACGCCCTGATGGAACTGCTCCTCAGATACATCAGGAACGAACTCAAGACCCTCATGGACAACGATATCCGTTTCGTTGCCCTGGGGCATAGGGAGCGTCTCAGCGATAAAGTCAACGCCGCCATCGACGCGGCCATGCAGCAGACGGCCGCCAACAAGAGGATGACGCTCATCGTTTTCCTCAGTTACAGCGGAAAGTGGGACATCCTCCAGGCCATGAAAAAAGCTGCGGCAACCCTTTCTCCGGAAGAATTCCAGGCCATGGAGCTGCCGGATTTCGACCGGTATCTGGTTACGGCCGGCATTCCGGACCCGGACCTGCTCATCCGCACTTCCGGCGAGCTTCGCATCTCCAATTACCTGCTCTGGCAGTGTGCCTATACGGAGTTTTATTTCACCGATGTCCTGTGGCCGGACTTCAGGGAAGCGGAGTTCCATGCCGCCCTCGGGGAGTATGCCCGCCGGGACCGCAGATATGGGAAAGTGAAATAAAATGATTATCTTTGCAGGATAACAGCATCAGGAATGACTATTAAACGGCTCATCTGTGCAGCGCTTCTGCTTCTGGGGGGAACCGCCCTCCGGGCGCAGGAGAACCGCAGTTCCATAGAAATAGATTACAACCGTCCGCAGACTTATGTGGTAGGCGGCGTCGGCGTGGAAGGCAACCAGTATTTCAATGAACGCCAGATCCTTCAACAGACCGGCATGCAGCAGGGCATGAAACTGACGGTTCCCGGAGAGGATATCACCTCCATCGTGTCCCGTCTGGTGGCCCAGCGGTATTTCGAAGATGTGGCCGTGGTCGTGGATTCCCTCTGCCCCACCAGGGATACCGCCTGGTTCAAGGTCGTGGTCCGGGAGCGCCCCCGTGTTTCCAGATGGACCTATTCCGGCGTCAAATCCAGTGAACGGAAAGACCTGCAGGACCGTCTGAACCTCCGTCCCGGCCGCGAATACTCGGACTATGTGAAAAACGCTTCGATCGACATCATCAAGCGCTACTACAAGGAGAAAGGCTACCTGAAAGTGGATGTGGACGTGGATGTCCAGAAAGACTCCATGATCCGCAGCGCCATCCGGGTGAACTTCGACATCAAGCGGGGCAGCAAGGTGCGGATCAAGAACATCAACTTTATCGGCCACAACGAAGATGTGTCGGAGTACAAGCTCTCCAAGAACATGAAGGAAACCCACTCCAACAAGTGGTATAACTTCTTCAAATCCAAAAAGTTCAAGGAAAAGGAGTATAAGACGGACCGGAAAACCGTCCTGGAAGCCTTCAACGAGGCCGGCTACCGCGACGCCCGCCTGGTGAGGGACTCCGTCTATTACGTGGACGACAAGCATCTGGATATCGACATGGTGTTCGACCAGGGCAAGAAATACTATTTCCGCAACATCACCTGGACGGGCAACTCCGTCTACGCCTCCGAGACGCTCAACGATGTGCTCCAGGTGAAAAAGGGCGATGTCTACGACCTGGTAACCCTGGAAAAGCGCCTGCACGGCGGCGGAAAGGAATCGGATTACGATGTCTCCAAACTCTACCGGGACAACGGCTTCCTGTTCATCAACGTCACTCCGGTGGAAGTGAACATCCAGAACGACTCCGTCGATGTTGAAATCCGTATTTCCGAGGGCCAGCCTGCCCGTCTGAACGATGTGGTTATCAGCGGAAACGACCTTACCAACGAGCGGGTGATCCGCCGTCAGGTGATGACGCGCCCGGGCTACCTGTACCGCCAGTCGGATTTTGAACGGTCCATCCGCGAAATCGCCTCCATGGGCCAGTTCGATTCCGAGGCAATCATGGTCCAGGGCAGCGGTTACAACATCATCCCCAACCAGCTCAACAATACGGTAGACATCCATTATAATGTAACGGAGAAGCCTTCTTCCCAGCTGGAACTTTCCGGCGGTTGGGGCGGCAACACCTTCGTTCTCACGGCCGGCGTCAGTTTCAACAATTTCTCCACATACCGGATGTTCGACAAGAACGCCTGGCGGCCGGTTCCCCTGGGCGACGCCCAGAGCCTGTCTTTCCGTTTCCAGACCAACGGGCAGTACTATACCAACCTGAGCGCCAGTTTCATGGAGCCCTGGCTGTTCGGCAAGAAACCTACTTCCCTCAGCCTGTCCGGCTACTATTCCAGGATGACGAACTCCATGCTCTACTTCGGCATCCTTTCCACGGACAAGATGTTCGAGGTGTACGGTTTCAACGCCGGGCTGGGTACCCGGCTCAAATGGCCGGACAATTACTTCGTGCTGTATAACAGTCTCAGCTGGCAGACTTATAAGCTTACCAACTGGGAGAATGGCTTTTTCGCCTTCAACGACGGCGTCTCCCACAACCTGAGTTATACCATCTCGCTGTCCCGCAACTCCTCCGACCAGCAGATCTACCCTCGTTCCGGTTCGGAATTCTCCGCCTCCCTGCAGTTTGCGCCTCCGTACTCCCTGTTCCGCAGGTACTCGTACGACGAATTCGGAGAAAAGATCGCTGTAAACAGCTGGAAGGATGTGAATTATGACAACTGGTCATCGGCCCAGCGCTACAAGTGGATCGAGTATCATAAATGGAAGTTCAACGGTACCGTCTATTCCAAGCTCGTGGGAGACCTGGTGCTCATGACCCGTGCGCAGTTCGGCTACCTGGGCTACTACAACCGCAACTGGGGTTATTCTCCGTTCGAGAACTTCCAGGTAGGCGGCGACGGTATGTCGGGTTATATGACATACGGCGCGGAAATCATCTCCCTGCGCGGTTACGAAGACTATTCCCTCACCCCGAAGAAGGTGACCCCTTATAGCCAGCGGGGCGTGAGTTATGCCGGCAACGTCTACGACAAGTTCACCGTGGAGCTCCGTTATCCGGTCATCCTGCAGCCGCAGTCCACCATTTTCGTGCTGGCTTTCCTGGAAGGCGGTAACTGCTGGAGCGACATCCGTGAGTTCAATCCGTTCCAGATCAAGCGGAGCGCCGGTGTGGGCGTACGCGTGTTCCTGCCGATGATCGGCCTGCTGGGTGTGGACTGGGGCTATGGCTTCGACGATTCCGTCAACGGCGGCAGCCAGTTCCATTTTGTGCTGGGTCAGCAGTTCTAGGCATTCATTTTGTATAGCATATAGAAAAAGGAAACAAAAACTAATCAGAAAAACGATATGAAAAAGATTCTTGTCATCGCCCTTGCGGTGTTTGCAACACTTTCCGCCTCTGCCCAGCAGTTCGGCCGTGTGAATTTCAACGAACTGGTCATGCTCATGCCCGAAATGGACCAGGCCCGCGAAACCATCAACGCATCTCAGAAAGAAGCTGAAGAAACGTATGCCGCCATGGTGGAAGAATACCAGAGCAAGGCAACCCAGTATCAGCAGAAGCAGAATACCTGGACCGCCGCCATCCGTGAGAGCAAGGAGCGCGAACTTGTAGATATCCAGAACCGTCTCCAGGAATTCCAGCAGACCATTTCCCAGGAACTCCAGCAGCAGCAGAATCAGCTCATGGCTCCCATCCAGGAGAAAGCCCAGAAGGCTGTGAGCGAACTGGCCAAGGCCAAGGGGTTCGCCGCCGTGTTCGATGCTTCCCAGTTCCTTTATTTTGACGAAAGCATCATCGTCGACCTTACCGCCGATGCCCGCAAGGCCCTCAACATTCCGGCCGACCGCACCCTCGAATCGCTCCAGGCGGAGCTTCAGGCACAGGCTGCAGCCGCTCAGCAGTAAGATTCTTCGAAATTCTTAAAAATTAATTGGGAATTCCCTTTTTATTCTTTACATTTGTAACGGAATAAATGGGAATTCCTATTTTTTATTACAATAACACTAAACAAACCGTTTAAAATGAAAACGACTGACATCATGGCACGCCTCCAGGCCAAGTATCCGCTGGAGAAAGAGTATCTGCAGGCTGTTCAGGAAGTGCTCGAATCCATCGAGGAAGTTTACAACCAGCATCCCGAATTCGAGAAAGCAAAGATCGTGGAACGCATCGTAGAGCCGGACCGCATCTTCACGTTCCGTGTTACCTGGATCGACGACAGAGGCGAGGTCCAGACCAACACCGGTTACCGTATCCAGTTCAACAGTGCCATCGGTCCCTATAAGGGAGGTCTCCGCTTCCACAAGGCCGTGACTCCTTCCATGCTCAAGTTCCTGGGCTTCGAGCAGACCTTCAAGAACGCCCTCACCACCCTCCCGATGGGCGGCGCCAAGGGCGGCTCGGACTTCGACCCTGTGGGCAAGTCCAACGACGAAATCATGCGTTTCTGCCAGGCTTTCATGCTGGAGCTGTGGAACTGCATCGGCCCGGATCAGGATATCCCTGCCGGTGACGTGGGCGTGGGTGGCC
>JAFUWW010000037.1 GCA_017471085.1 Bacteroidales bacterium
TCCATGAAATAGAAGATGCCGCCGTACTCCTTGTCCCAGCCGTAGTCGATGACCCGGAGGGCGATTTCCATGCTCTTGTCGATAATGTCCTGCCGGTGCAGGCGGATGCCCAGGTTCATCATGAACCACAGGGCCTCCAGGTCATGTCCGGGGTTGATGCGCCGGCCTTCGAAACAGTCGATGAGGCTGCCGTCCGGTGCGAGGTTCTCCACCATCACGCCCAGGTCAGGCTGGTAGAACACGTCGAAGACCTCGTGCAGGGCCTCGTCGATGGTCTTGTCCAGCAGGGACTTGTCCTCGATGATGGGCTCGATCTCCAGGGCCATGTTGCAGATGATCATCGGGAGGGCGAAGTCCTTCATGGGACGGGTGCCGGGAACGGCCTTCAGCCACCGGCCCTTCGGATTCGAGCGGCGGTCCAGGATGCGCTGGAAGGTCTTGCGGGCGATGTCGGCATAATGCCCATTCCCCGTTGCGACCGCCAGCTGGGCGAAAGCCATGCAGGCGAACGTGTTGGAGAAGATGTTGTAGGGGGCGATGATGGGCTTTCCCTCGCGCGTGAGCGAAAAATAGAAGTCGAAGTTCCCGTCATGGCCGTATTCTTCCAGGAAGCGGGCTCCCTGCTGCGCGCAGGCAAGCCAGGCCGGATTCTTCTCCACCTGGTTGTACAGCATGGCGAACAGCCAGACCTCCCGGCCCTGCAGCCAGACGAACTTGTCGGTATCGAAGACGCTTCCATCCCGGTTCAGGCAGGTGAAGTAACCGCCGTACTCCTTATCCTGGGATTTTTCCAGCCAAAAAGGCAAGACGTTGTCGTACAATTCCTTACGATAACGTGCCGCCATGGCTCCAAAGTCAATAGCATTCATAGGACGATTCTTTGTAAACGGATTCCGTATGGTCTGCGACAAATTTAATAAACGCCAGGAAAAAATCAAAGGTTTTTAACATTTTATTAAAAATAAAAATGTCGATTTTAACAGTTCGAGTATATTGCCGCTTGTATAATTGTCGGATTAATCCTATCTTTGCGTCAATTCGATACAATCATGGAACCTTTCCTGGACAGCCTGCTGAAAAACCGCTATCCTGCGGAGAAAAAAAACATTCTCGCCCTCTGCGAGAATGGAGACACCTACTCCCTCTCGGACCTCGCCCATGAACTGGGAACCAGCATACCCAAGGTCACGCGCATCGTCAGCGAGATGGAGCAGGCGGGCATCCTGTCCGACTGGGGCAAGCAGGAATCGGCCACCGGACGCCGGCCAAGCCTGTACGGGCTTAACCCGGACGCAGGCTTCTTCGTGGGCGTGGAGGTAGGAAAAGACGAACTCACGCTGGCCGTCACGGATTTCACCGGCCGGCTGATCCAGTTCCAGGACGGGATCTCCTTTACCCTGACCGGCACGGAAGAGTCGGTTCTCGGCCTGTGCGCCTGCGTGAAGAAACAATTGCGGAAATACCACCTGGACCCCTCCCAGGTCCGTGCCGTGGGCGTGAACCTCACCGGCCGGGTCAACCACCAGACCGGGTACAGCTACAGCTATTACATCAGCGAGGAAAAACCCATCCGGAGCATCCTGGAACAGGGATTCGGCTGGCCGGTCTTCATCGAGAACGACTCCCGGGGCATGGCCTTCGGCGAATACATGAGCGGCATTGCGGGCGACGCCCGGACGGTCCTTTTCCTGAACGTAGGCTGGGGACTGGGCATGGGCATGGTCCTGGACGGGAAACTGTTCAACGGCAAATCCGGCTTCTCCGGCGAAATCGGCCACTTTCCCCTGCTGGACAACCACCAGATCTGCCGCTGCGGCAAGGTGGGCTGCCTGGAGACCGGTGCCTCCGGACTCGCGCTGCACCGCCTCATCGGGGAAAGGCTGGCGGAAGGCCATCCCTCCATCCTCTCGGCCGCCTTTGCCGAAGGCCGGGAAATAACCTTGAATGACATTCTGGACGCCGTGGCCAAGGAAGACGTGACGGCCATCGAGTGTGTGGAACAGGTGGGAAGCACCCTGGGACGCGCCGTCGCCGGTCTCATCAACCTGTTCAACCCGGACGTGGTCGTGATCGGCGGGCGCCTGTGCGTGACGGAGCAGTACCTGATGCCGCCCCTGCTGGGTGCCGTGAGCCGCCTGTCCCTCAACCTGGTGAACAACGACACCGTCATCAAGGTATCCCGTCTCGGGAACAAGGCTGGTGCGGTGGGCGCCAGCCTCCTCTCCAAGCACAGACTGTTAAACCGATAGATATGGAAAACAGACGAGAATTCCTCAAGAAAAGCGCTCTTGCCGCCGCTGCCGCCCCCCTGTTGGCATCCGGCTGCAAATCCTCTTCCGGCAGCGACAGATACGGCATCGAGCCGGACCCGTCCGTCGAAAGCCGGCTCATTGTTCCCAAGGGGAACGCCCTGCCCATCACGGGCACCTTCCTGGATGAAATCTCCCACGACATTCCCCACCAGAACTGGGGCGAACGGGAGTGGGACCGGGATTTCCGGTACATGAAGGCCATCGGCATCGACACGGTCATCGACATCCGGTGCGGCTACCGGAAGTTCATCACCTACCCCTCCCCGTATCTCCTCAAGAAGGGTTGCTACATGCCCTCGGTGGACCTCATCGACATGTTCTGCCGTCTCGCGGAAAA
>JAFUWW010000038.1 GCA_017471085.1 Bacteroidales bacterium
GTAATCATCCGCAACAACCGTCTCAAGAAGCTCATCCAGATCCAGGCTCCGGAAGTGATTCTCCGCAACGAGAAACGTATGCTCCAGGAAGCCGTGGACAGCCTCTTCGACAACTCCAAGAAGTCATCGGCCGTCAAGTCCGACTCCAACCGTGCACTAAAGTCCCTGTCCGACTCCCTCAAGGGCAAGCAGGGCCGATTCCGTCAGAACCTCCTTGGTAAACGTGTAGACTATTCGGCACGTTCCGTTATCGTTGTGGGTCCTGAGCTCAACATGCACGAGTGCGGTCTGCCTAAGTTCATGGCCGCAGAGCTTTACAAGCCTTTCGTAATCCGCAAGCTCATCGAGCGCGGCATTGTGAAAACCGTAAAGAGCGCAAAGAAGATCGTAGACCGCAGGGATCCCGTCATCTGGGACATTCTTGAGAACGTGATGAAGGGTCATCCGGTGCTCCTCAACCGTGCACCTACCCTGCACCGTCTGGGTATCCAGGCTTTCCAGCCCCGCATGATCGAGGGTAAGGCCATCCAGCTGCATCCTCTTGCCTGTACCGCTTTCAACGCCGACTTCGACGGTGACCAGATGGCTATCCACCTGCCCCTTGGCAATGCAGCCATCATGGAGGCACAGCTCCTCATGCTTGGTTCCCACAACATCCTCAACCCTGCCAACGGCAGCCCTATCACCGTTCCTTCACAGGATATGGTCCTGGGTCTTTACTACATCACCAAGGAGCGCCCCGGCGCAAAGGGTGACGGCCAGAAGTTCTATGGCCCCGAGGAAGTTATCATCGCCTATGACGGCAAGGTCATCGACATGCACGCCCCCATCATGGTCCGCCTGCCCAAGGACAAGCAGGACCTCTCCAAGGGCTATGAGATGGTGAAGACCACCGCCGGCCGAATCATCGTGAACCAGTTCATGCCCGATGAAGTTCCCTACGTGAACGAAGTCCTGGGCAAGAAGGCCCTCCGTACCGTCATCACCAACGTCATCAAGCACACCGGTGTCACCCGCACCGCAAAGTTCCTTGATGACATCAAGAACCTTGGTTACGACCAAGCTTTCCGTGCCGGTATCTCCTTCAATCTCGGAGATGTCCTTGTCCCTCAGGAGAAGACCAGCCTCATCGAAAAAGGCTACTCCGAGGTCGAGAACATCAAGACCAACTACGCAATGGGCTTCATCACCAACAACGAGCGTTACAACAAGGTGATTGACCTTTGGACCTCCATCGACAATCAGCTTACCGCCGTTGTTAAGAAGCAGATCTCCGCAGACCAGCAGGGCTTCAACCCCGTGTACATGATGCTGGATTCCGGAGCCCGTGGTTCAACCCAGCAGATCAAGCAGCTCTGCGGCATGCGTGGCCTTATGGCCAAGCCCCAGAAGAGCGGTGCTGCCGGCGCAGAAATCATCGAGAACCCTATCGTAAGCAACCTTAAGGAAGGCATGTCCGTGCTAGAGTACTTCATCTCCACCCACGGTGCCCGTAAGGGTCTGGCCGATACCGCCCTCAAGACGGCCGATGCCGGTTACCTGACCCGCCGTCTGGTAGACGTCTCGCACGACGTGATCATCACCGAGGAAGACTGCGGCACCCTCCGCGGCCTCATCGCCACCGCCATCAAGAACAAGGACGAAGTGGTGGAATCCCTGGGTGAGAGAATCCTCGGCCGTACCTCCGTGCACGATATCATCAACCCGCTCAACGGAGAGCTCATCATCGCCGCCGGCGAAGAAATCCGCGAGGATGTCGCCGCCCTCATCGACACGCTCCCGATCGAGCAGGTTGAAATCCGTTCGGTGCTCACCTGCGAATCCCGCAAGGGTGTGTGCGCCAAGTGCTACGGACGCAACCTGGCTACTTCCCGCATGGTGGAAACCGGTGAGGTGGTGGGTGTCATCGCCGCCCAGTCCATCGGTGAACCGGGTACCCAGCTGACCCTGCGTACCTTCCACGTGGGTGGTACCGCTTCCGGTGCCGTGGCCGATTCTTCCATCGAGTCCAAGTACGAAGGCAAGCTCGCTTTCGACGAACTCCGTACCATCGACCGTGTAAACGAGGACGGCTCCGTGAGCCAGGTGGTCGTGTCCCGTATGACGGAACTCCGCATCCAGGACGAGCGCACCGGCATGAACTACTCCCAGTACGACATCCCTTACGGCTCCGTGCTCTATTTCAAGGACGGCGACACCGTGCACAAGGGAGACCTCATCTGCGAGTGGGATGCCTATAACGCCACCACCATCGTGGAAACGGCCGGTAAGATCCGCTTCGAGAACATGGTCGAAGGCGTCACCTACAACTCCGAGAATTCCGAGGAACTCTCCTCCACCGACAAGGTGATCATCGAAGGCCGTGACAAGACCAAGACCCCGACCATGCTTATCGTGGACGAGAACGGCGAGATCCTGCGTCAGTACAACCTGCCGGTGGGCGCCCATATCATGATGAATGACGGCGACACCGTGAAGGTGGGCGACGTGATCATCAAGATCCCTCGCGCCATTGGAAAGGCCAGCGATATCACCGGCGGTCTGCCGCGTGTGACCGAGCTCTTCGAAGCCCGTACTCCTTCCAACCCCGCCATCCTGTCCGAAATCAACGGCCAGGTGCTCAAGATGGGCGATGTGAAGAGGGGTAAGCGCAAGATCACCGTGAAGAACCGTTCCGGCAAGGAGTGCTCCTACGAGGTGCCCATGACCAAGCAGATCCTGGTTCAGGAGAACGACTACGTGAAGGCCGGTACCCGTCTGTCCGACGGCGGCATTTCCCCGACCGACATCCTGAACATCCTCGGTCCCGTGAAGGCGCAGGAGTATATCGTCAATGAAATCCAGGCCGTGTATCGTCTGCAGGGCGTGAAGATCAACGACAAGCACTTCGAGATCATCGTCCGCCAGATGATGCGCAAGGTCCAGATCAACGATCCCGGCGACACCGAATTCCTCCAGGAGGAACTGGTGGACAAGTTGGAATTCATGGACCGCAACGACTCCATCTTCGGCAAGTTCTATGTAGAGGATGCCGGTGACAGCCTCCGCTTCGAGGAAGGCGACATCATTTCGGCCCGCGACGTGCGCAGCGAGAATGCCTCGCTGGACCGTCAGGGCATGAAGATGATGGCAGTCCGCGAGGCCCGTCCGGCCACCGCTTCCCAGGTGCTCCAGGGTATTACCCGCGCCGCCCTCAAGACCGGTTCCTTCATCTCGGCAGCTTCCTTCCAGGAGACTACCAAGGTGCTTTCGGAAGCCGCCATCAGGGCCCGCGTCGACTACCTCGAAGGCCTGAAGGAGAACGTCATCTGCGGTCACCTGATTCCGGCCGGCACCGGTCTGGCCCGTTACCAGGATATCGTAGTGGGCTCCAAGGCCGAAGCCGTAGAGGCGATGAACGACCTTTAACGGTTCATTTACAGAGAGAGGGCCCTGCAATCCGCAGGGCCCTTTTTTTCTTTTGAGAAATCCCCCAAATGGTGTATATTCGCGTATGAAACGAATCCTGCCTTTTCTCCTGACCACCCTGGTCTCCCTGGCCCTGTTGCCGGATGCCCTTGCCCAGCCCAAGGCTTATCTGAGTGTCGATGACCTTCCCGACGCCGTGAAATTCCTGGAAGCGCCGCCGGAAGCCGGATCACCCGGCTTTGCCAGGGACGAGGCCATGCATCTGTGGGGAAAGACGTTCCGCAGCGGTCCCAGAGGCCTCCGTGCCGTCAGGGAGGGAACCACCAATGTGGATTCCATGGCGGCCATGTTCAGCGGCGCCTTCGGCCGGCCCCTTTCCAGGGAGACCACGCCGCTCACAATGACTTTGCTGGAACGGAGCATCCGCACCTTCAGGAGCACGGCGACCAAGCCCAAGAAGGCGTTTCACCGCACCCGCCCCTTCGTGTATTACAACGAGGGGACGCTGATTCCGGAGTACGAGGAGGAAGAGCGGACCACGGGCTCCTACCCGTCCGGCCATTCCGTGCGGGGATGGGGGATGGCGATGGTACTTGCCCAGCTGAATCCAGAAAGGCAGGACACGCTGCTGAAGGCGGGATACGAGTGGGGGGAAAGCCGCGTGATTGCGGGCTACCACTGGCAGAGCGACGTGGAGGCTTCGCGCCTGCTCTCATCGGCCTGTTTTGTCCGGATGCAGGCATGCCCGGAGTATATAGCCGATTTCGAGGCTGCCCGGAGGGAACTTTACCCCGTTCAGGACGATGAAACCCTTCTGAGGAACTGGATCCGCACCATCTCCTCCGACGAGTTCGGCGGGCGCAAGCCGATGACTCCCTATGAGGATGTCACGGTCCATTATCTGGCGGGGCAGCTGGAAGGCATGGGACTCCAGCCCGCCTTTGACGGCAGCTGGTTCCAGCCTTTCCAGATGATTTCCGTCACCAGTACGCCGGAGAAGAGCCAGGTGAAGGTGAAGGGAAAGCGCAGGGCGGTGCTCCGCTACCCTGAAGACCTGGTGGTCTGGACGGCCCGTGCGACGGACAAAGTGGCCCTGGACAAGGCGGAATTCGTTTTCTGCGGGTTCGGCATCCATGCGCCGGAATACGGATGGAACGACTATGAGGGGGTCGATGTCCGCGGCAAGATCGTGGTGGCCCTGGTGAACGACCCCGGTTACTACGATGCTTCCCTTTTCCGAGGCCGCAACATGACCTATTACGGTCGTTGGCTGTACAAGTTCGAGGAAGCCCTCCGGCAAGGCGCCGCCGGCTGCCTGGTGGTGCATAATACGGAGGCGGCGAGCTACGGCTGGCATGTCTGCGTGAACGGCCATCTGGAAGGGAATCTGGCCCTCTACGACCCTGAAACCCGCAATGCGGGAGAACTGGGCGTGAAAGGATGGATCCACGAGGACGGCTGCCGGAAGCTTTTCCAGGCAGCCGGAATGGACATGGACGCCGCCGTGGCTGCCGCCAGGCATCCTGGATTCAAGGCCTTCCCGCTGAAGGTGCGCGGCGATATCGACCTGAATGTCAGTTACGAGATTCAGGAGACCCGCAATGTGGGAGCCATCCTTCCCGGAAGGGACCTTGCTGACGAGGCCGTGGTGTTGAACGGCCACTGGGACCACCTGGGAATCGGCGTGCCCGATGAAACCGGGGACGATATCTATAATGGAGCCGCCGACAATGCCTCCGGTATGGCCGCCGTGCTGCTTCTTGCCAAGAAATTCAGGGAACTGCCGTCGGCGCCCCGCCGCTCGGTCCTTTTCCTCTTTCCTTCGTCGGAGGAAAGCGGCCTTTTCGGGTCGCAGTACTATTGCGAGCACCCTGCCGTGCCGATGGAAAAGACGGTCGCCTGCCTCAATTTCGAGAGCATCGGCCCGGCGGAATATACTACCGACGTTTCCGTCTTGGGAGGAGGGGAGAGCCGTCTGGACGATTACTATGTGGCCGCTGCTGCCGCCCAGGGACGCACCATCTTCTTTGACGATGACAACTCCGACGGCTGGTTCTTCCGGTCCGACCACTATAATTTTGTGAAGAAGGGCGTTCCTGCCGTGGTCTGGGAGAACGGGCTGCATCCAGCCCAGCCTGCCATTCCGCAGAAATATCCCATGCCGTTGTGGTATCACAAGCCCTGCGACGAGTATCATGAAGACTGGGACCTCACGGGAACCCTCGCCAACGTGAATCTGCTGTTCAGCGTCGGCATGTCCCTCTCCAATACGGAGGATATGCTTCGGTAGGGGCTACTCTACGGTTACGGCCGCCTCATTTGCAGGCTGCTCCAGCAGGGCTTTCTGGAACTGGACCTCCACCCAGGCTTTCTGGAACTGGGCCTGGTACTCCGGATTCTTTTTCAGGTATTCGTATACGGAGGCGGCCACCATCTTGCCGGCTGCCACGTCGCTTGCCCAGTGAACTCCCACAATCAGGCGGGAGATTCCGCCCTGTTCGGCCCTGCGCTGGAGGGCTTCGGTGCGCTCCGGGTACAAATCGGCCAGAATGTAAGCCAGGCCGAAATAATTGGCGGTATGGCCGGAGGGGTAGGAATAATTGGTCTTGAGCCATCCTTCGGCCTCGGGCGTAAGGGTGTGGCTGCTGAAGTAGACGAAGGGGCGCGTACGCTTGTAGTAAGCCTTGGCCTCATTGCTCCCGGAGGAACCGAAGCACTCGATGGAGCGCTTCAGCAGCAGATAGGTTTCCGGCATCGACTCTTTTGTGATGTAGAAACCCAGGGCGTCGGCAAATTTAGCTCCCAGGTCAGAGAAACTGGCATCGGCCACGGCCTGGGCAGCCCTTTCAGGGTTCTCCGTCCGCAGGCGGAAGTATTCCCAGTAGGCAATCTTGTCCATCAGGAACTCGATGGTCCCTTCTTCCGGCGGCGGAGGCAGCAGGCGGATGCTGCTCCTCACTTCTTCCTGGGAGAGGTACGGCTTATACTCCTGTGCGCAGACCAGACAGCAGGAAACGACGGAAACGGCAATGCTCAGCAATACTTTCTTGATCATAGGGGCTTGTTGTTTTAAAGAGGATTCCGGCTTGATGTATTTCGGACTTGATGTATTTCGGGCTTGATGTATTTCGGGCTTGATGGCAACGATTTGACTCTTGTTGCAAAAATAAGCATTTTTGTCCAATTACGTTCTTGGAAACATTTCGTGCTTCAGCCACCGCTGCATCACCTGCCTAAAGCACACTTTCGCCTTTCCAGTCCCCATTTCGTGCTTCAGCCACACCTGCACCACCTGCCTAAAGCACACTTTCGCCCTCCCAGGCCCCATTTCGTGCTTTAGCCACACCTGCACCACCTGCCTAAAGCACACTTTCACCTTTCCAGGTCACATTTCGTGCTTTAGCCACCGCTGCATCACCTGCCTAAAGCACACTTTCGCCCTTCCAGGCCCCATTTCGTGCTTTAGCCACATCTGCACATCCGCTTTAAAGCACAC
>JAFUWW010000039.1 GCA_017471085.1 Bacteroidales bacterium
GTGCCCTACAAGGGAAACTGGACGGCCACATCCCGCATTTACCGCCGCTGGGCCGACACATGGTGGCATCACGCCCCGGTGCCGCAGTGGGTGCAGGACATGACCGGCTGGCAGCGCATCATCTTCAAGCACCAGTACGGAGAGTACCTCCGCAAGTACACGGACCTGCCGGGCCGCATCGCCCGGGCCGGCGAATCCGTGGGCTGCAACGCCGTGCTGGCCTTCGGCTGGTGGAAGGAAGGGATGGACAACGGCTATCCCAACTACACCATCGACGACACGCAGGGCGGCGAAAAGGCCTGGAAACAGGCCATCGCCGATTACCGGAAAGGCAGTGCCAGCACGGAGCATTTGCCCGTACAGGGTCGCGAAGCGACGCGGAGTGCTGGCACTGCCTTTCCGGTCAAGAACAGGCTGCTGCTGTATTTCAACGGCCGTCTGATAGACGTGGAAAGCGATTTCTACCGGGGCGGCGGGTCTCAGGTGGCCAACAAGGACAACACCGGCCGCGAATTCACGGAGCACTACAAATTCACCGGCCAGGGTACCACCCTGGGCTACTACGACTCCCGCACCTTCGTGATTGCCGACATGTCCAAACGCCTGTGGCGGGACCAGCTTGTCGCCTGGGCCGACCGGGCCATGAGCTATGGGGCCGACGCCGTCTTCTACGACCAGCTGGGCGTGGCGGAGGAATTCCCCAACTGGGACCTTTCCCGCGAATACCCCGTCCAGGATATCTTCACCGGCCGGTACAAAGCCGAAGCCCTTAAAGAAATCCGAGACCATATCAAGGCCAAGGATCCGGAGTTCGCCCTGGGCACGGAATGGCTGAGCGACTGCACTAGCCAGTTCTGTGACTTCGTGCATATTGTGGAATTCACCGCCCTGCCGGAAAGCTTCCCCGAATGGTTCCGCTATACCTTCCCGGAGGTGGTCTGGAGCGACCGCTGCGTGCGGGACGACAACGACGTACCCCGCCGCGTGAACAACACGCTCCTCAAGGGCCTCCGCAATGACATAGAGGTGTTCCGCTGCCGCGGACTCATTGACGAAACGCCTGTGTACCAGCAGCATCTGGCCCAGGTGAACGCCATCCGCCATGCCTTCCCGGACCTGCTCTTAGAGGGCCGGTACACCGCCACCGACGGTTTTCGCTGCACCAATCCGGCCCTGACGGCCCGCAGCTACACCGCAGGAAAGCGTATGGCCGTGGTGGTCACCAACACCGGTGAGAAAAAGCAGAAAGGCCGCATCGAAGTGCCGGGCTATGAACTCCGGGAAAGCCGGAGCATCGGCCGGCCCAAATGTGCCGGCAACCTGCTGGAACTGGGAACCCATGAACTGGTGGTACTTGTATTTGAGAAAAAGTAACTGAACTATGAAAAACCGATGTTTCCTCCTCCCGGCCCTGCTGACGGCCTTCATGGGCTGTTCCGGAAAAAACACCCCGGAACCCGCTTCGCTTCCCGCCGCCACCGCCCTCAAAGCCAGTGCGATTTCTCAGACATCGGCCCTTTTGGAATGGCAGGACAACTGCACGGACGAAGACGGCTATTACGTGTTCCTGAGCGGAATCGATGTCCGTCCCCGGGCCACGCTGCCGGCCAACAGCAGTTCCTACACCTTCCAGGACCTGGAAGCGGGGAAAACCTACCGCCTGGGCGTACAGGCCTTCAAGAAAGGGAACATCCTTTCCGCCATGGCCGTATCGGAAGCCGTCACCCTCCCGGTTCCGGAGCCCGAACCGGAACCCGAACCGGAGCCGGAGGATGACCCCAATCCCATCCAGCCGGTCACTTTCTCCTGGAACGAAGTGACGGGAACGGAACTTCCTGCCGCCGTAAAGCTGTTCAAAACGGAAGGAACGCTGAACGGCCGTCCGCTCCGGGCCTGGTATGCCGTGGCGGATTGCAGCGGAGACATCCGCTTCCGCGTCCTCTTCCCCGGAAACGGGAACAAAAAGACCATTGACGCACAGGCATCGGCCCAGGAGAAATGCCTGGTACTCATTAACGGAGGTATCTTTGGCGCCAGCGGAAAGCCCAACGGCTTCGCCCTGTACGACGGGCAGCAGACGCCCTGGTTCCGCGTAGAAGACGACAACTGGGACGTAGACCGCCAGTATTGGGGCCCCAAGGTGGAGGGAAAGGCCGATGGCAAGCTTCACACTGTGTCCCGCGGCCTGTTTGGCGTAGATGCCGGCGGCAAACCCGGCGTCTACTGGTCCTACACCCCGTCCCATGGGACCGTTTATGTATATGACCAACCCATCCCCAGCGTGGAAGGAGAGGCCGTATGCCCCGGCGGAACAGACAGTTATCCTTGCGAAAGGGCATCCTGGGAGCCTTACAACGCCATTACTTGCGGCCCGGTACTGCTCCAGCGCGGGAAGTGTCCCATCAACGACAAAAAGACCGACAAGGGCTATTGGGAGACCAACTACGAGATGTGGCCGGGAGACATTTTCGGCGTGGCCGAACGCCATGACCGCACGGCCGTGGGCTATCTGGAAGACGGCCGCGTGGTCCTTTGCGTCGTAGACGGAAGGATTGACGCGTCCCAAGGCGCCACGACCCTTGAAATGGCCGCCATCATGAAGGGCCTGGGCTGCGTAGGAGCACTCAACCTGGACGGCGGCGGATCCACCGGCATGTGGGTGAAGGGAGCAGGCCATGTCAACGACACCTCCGCCGAAGCCAGCAGGCCGGTCATCACCACCCTGGGATTTTTCTCAAAATGAAGCTGATTATCATCCTGGCAGCCGCCCTGGGACTGGTACCGGCACCGGTAAAGCATACGCCGGAAAAGGATGGGACATCCTTTAAAGAAGCTGTAGCGCAATTGGAGCCCTGGCAGCAGGAAGAAGCATACCGCATTACCTTCTATGAAAAGCGCATCAAGGTTGAGGCGCTCACCCCTCAGGGGCGTTTTCGGGCACAGAAGACACTGGAGCAGCTGGAACTGCTAGGAGAGAGGCCGGAAGGGACAATCTTCGACTATCCGCGCCTGCGGCACCGGGGGCTCATGCTGGACGAGTCCCGGAGTTTCCATGGCATCGAATTTTTGAAAAAGCAGATAGACGCCATGGCCCTGCTGAAGCTCAATGTGCTTCACCTGCATTTGGACGACAGCGCCGGCTGGCGGCTGGAAAGCGAGTCCTATCCGGACCTTACCGCCCTCACCGCCTGGCGCATGGGCTATACCTATCATGAGTGGGAAGCCGGCCGTTACCAATTTGCCAAGGCCGATACGCCCGGCGCCTCCGGCGGATACTACACCAAGGCCCAGATGAAGGAACTGGTGGCCTATGCCGCCGGGCGTTATATCACCATTATTCCGGAAATTGAGATGCCCGGCCATTCCATGGAGGTGGGCTACGCCTATCCCCAGGTTCTTTGCGAACTTCCGGACGGACGCCTGCACACCGGCGCCTGGGACCTGTGCCCGGGCAATGAAGCCACCTACCGGCTTTTGGAAGCCGTCCTTAAGGAAGTGATGGAAGTCTTCCCCTCCCCGCTCATCCATATCGGCGGAGACGAGGCCACCATGAAAACCTGGTCGCAGTGCGTGAACTGCGCCCGCCGGATGCAGGAAGAAGGCTACACGGAGGTGAAACAGCTGCAGGGGTATCTGGTACGCCGGATTGAGCGTTTTGTGGCCGCAAACGGACGCCGGATCATCGGCTGGGACGAAATCCTGGAAACGGGCGTGCCGCAAAATGCCGTGGTCCAAAGCTGGCGGGGTTCCTCCGGCGGTGTCCGTGCATCGGCCCAGGGGCACGATGTCATCATGTCTCCCAATACGCACTGCTACTTCAATTACTACCAGGACCTTATCCGGAAAGAGCCCAAGGCCGTGGGTGAACTGGTTTCCCTCCGCTTCGCCTATGGCTATGAGCCGCTGGCCCCGGGAATGGATGCCCATCATCTCCTGGGGGTACAGGCCAATCTTTGGACGGAACTCATCCCCACCTCCGAGCATGCCGAATACATGCTCTACCCTCGCCTGCTGGCGCTGGCGGAGACAGCGTGGACGCCGGCATCGGCCAAAGAATACAAAGGTTTCCGGAAGCGTGCCCGCGCCCTGGTGGATGTACTCCGTGCCCGGGGGTACAACACTTTTGACATGGATACGGAAAGCGACCTGGCCCGCAGCGGGCTCCAACGTTTCCCGCCGGAGGGCGTTCCCATCCCCCTTGACGATTAATCCGGATTTTTTCTTACCTTTGTAAAAATCACGTACACTGAAACTTATGAGAATCCAGATTGACGCCTCCGGAAAAGACCCCATTTATAAACAGCTGGTTACCCAGGTGGAGAAAGCGTTGCACGCCGGCAAACTAAAAGCCGGGGAGCAGATTCCCTCCATGAACGAACTGGCCGCCACGCTGGACATCTCCAAAGAGACGGTCAAGAAGTCCTACGGCATCCTGGTGGACAAAGGAGTCATAGTGCCCAAGCAGGGAAAGGGTTTCTATGCGGCCGATGTGAATACGGACGTGAAGCCGCAGATACTGGTCCTCTTTGACAAATTTTCCGTCTATAAGCAGATACTTTTCAACGCCTTCGCGGAGAAACTGGAGGGCCAGGCAGAAATCACCATCCTGAACCACAACCAGAGCATCGACCTGCTGGAACATTACCTGGATGACAACCTGGACCGTTTTGACTATTACATCCTGGCCCCGCACTTCCCGTTGGACGCCCCCACCCAGGCCAAGGTGGTAAAGCAGCTTGCCCGCATCCCCTTCCGCAAGCTCATCATGCTGGACCGCCTGCAACCCCACTTCCCGGGCAACTACGGTGCGGTGTACCAGGACTTCGAGAACGACATTTACCAGGGACTCACGGAAGGGTTGGGGCCCAGGCGCCGTACCCGGATGATGCGGGTGATCACCCTTCCCATGTCCCTGTATGGCAGCCATATTACAAAAGGCGTGAAGCGTTTCACCACGGAGTACGACATTCCGGTGGAATTCCTGAACGCCGTTCCGGAGGACATCCGCCCCGGAGACACCTTCCTGGTGCTCAACTCCCAGCTGGACGCCGGCCTGGTGGCCCTGGCCCGCCA
>JAFUWW010000040.1 GCA_017471085.1 Bacteroidales bacterium
CATCTGCAACGCCGGAGGCGGCTTTTCCTATGTCGGAGCCATGCACGACAGCTTCCCGCATGCCCTTGAACTATCGAAGAAAGGATACAACGCCTTTGCGCTCATCTATCGGCCTGGCTGGGAAACGGCGATGGACGACCTTGCCCGGACGATCGCCCTCTTGGTTGCCAATGCTGACAAACTGGGCATCGACATGGACGGCTATTCCCTCTGGGGCGGCAGTGCCGGTGCCCGGATGGCGGCGACGCTGGGAAGCACCGCATCGGCCTACGGAGTTCCCCGGGCAGGCGCCGTGGTCATGCAGTACACCGGGCACGGGGACTGGACCCGTTATGACCCTCCCACTTATGCCTGTTGTGGTACTTCCGACGGCATCGCCTCCTGGCAGGGCATGAAGAGCCGCCTGGCGGCCATGTCCGAGGCCGGCATACCTACTGAGTTTCATGCTTATGAAGGCCTCCCGCACGGCTTCGGCCTGGGCACCGGCACCGTTGCCGAAGGCTGGATTGAAGATGCGGTAAGGTTTTGGGAAACTAATACGAAGAATTGATGAAAAAGATTGTTACACTGTTTTTTATTGCACTTGGTTTTATGGCAAAAGCACAGACTTATGGGGACGAGGGCCCCACTTTGACTCCGAATGCCTTCGGGCTGGTTTATGAGGATGCGATCTCCGAGAATATGCCCGGAGAGGTAAATATCCATCGGGTAACCTACCAAGTTGACGGCATTGATGTGGTGGCGAATGTATATACGCCAGCCGGTTATGACCAGGCTAAGGGCTATGCCGCTGTAGTGGTGGCACATCCGAACGGTGGCAGCAAGGACCAGGTAGCAGGCCTCTATGCCCAGAAGCTTGCCGAAGCCGGATTTGTCACCATCGCCTTTGATGCCCGTTATCAGGGAGAAAGCGGTGGGGTGCCCCGGCGTACCGACAAGCCCGCCAACCGCATGGGAGACATCATGGGGGCCATTGACTTCATCCAGCAGTATCCCGGAGTGGATCCGGAGCGCATCGGCGCCTTTGGCATCTGCGGGGGTGGCGGCTACACCTTTGCCACAGCGCAAGTGGACAAGCGCATCAAGGCGGTCGGAACGCTGAGTCTTTTCAATACCGGTGACGTGCGCCGCAATGGCTATATGCGCACACAAATGAACAATATTGCCGAAAGGCAGCGCGAAGCCAGTCTGGCCCGCCAGAATGAAGCGGCCGGGGCAGAACCAGAACTGGCCGGATTCATGAACTGGACACCGGAGGAAGCGCGCCAGATCAAAGTGGATCTTTACCGGGACGGTTATTTCTATTATGGCGTAACCCACAAGAGCCCCAACGCTCCCGGGACCTATCTCAAGAGTTCCCTGATGGACATGATGGCCTGGGACGCTACGGACCACGCAGACCTCATCGACCAACCGCTGCTCATCATCGCCGGTGAGATTGCCGATAGTCGCTATATGTCGGAGGAAGCCTTTGCCAAGGCCAGCCGCACGACAGACAAGGAACTCTTCATCGTCCCCGGCGCTACCCATATCCGCACATACTTCGTCAAGGAGTATGTGGATCAGATATCGGCCAAGATCAAAGCATTTTTTACGGAAAGACTATAGCCATCCTTCCATAGGATTTCTGTCCAATGCACTGCTGAAACTATTCCCGACAGATTAGAAGCCAAGGCTTTTCAACCAGGATTTGATGGCGTCGTCCTGTGAGGAGGTTTGCGTGCCGCGGGCTGAGAATCCATTGGTCTCTACCGTGGCATGCGGCTCTTCGGCTTTGATGGTGGCGGGAGCACCTCCGAGGCCGCTTCCCTCATGGGCGGTGAAGGGAATGACCTTCTTGCCGCTCAGGTCGTACTGGTCCAGGAAAGAGAAGACGGGCATCGGCAAGGTGTACCACCAGATGGGCGTTCCCAGAAAGATGACGTAATAGTCATCCAGGTTGGTCAGCGTAGAGGTAAGTTTCGGACGAGCGTTATCGGCCTTTTCGGCATTGGCGAAATCGGCCAACTCCCGATAAACAGTGGGATAGTGGTTCTCTTCCACGGTAATTCGGTGAATGTCGCTATCGGTCTCTTCTTTGATTACTTCGGCCATGTACTGAACGGAACCATACTTCTGGCCATCCTTGATGGTGATGCTGGCTCCGGCCACAGCATCCACGCCGGGAAGCGGATTTGAGAAATACACCACGATGGACTTGCCGTTGAACCCCTCCTCCTGATTCTCGTTAAGGGGTTTATCGCAGGCAGGGAAAATAGCCAGCGCTCCGAAGAGAATTAAACATACTCTTTTCATAATCAGTTACTTTTGTCTGTGGTATCTTTAAACAGGTCGCCTGCCTTTTGCAATATCTTCGGCGTGCAGGCGCTCCAGAACGTCCAGTCGTGTCCGCCGCTGCGTTCAATATGATCGTGGGCGATGCCGAGCTCTTTGAGCAAGGCGGAGAACTCCCGGTTTTCATACGTAAAATAATCGCGGTCGCCGCACTCAAGGGTAATTCCCGGCAAGTCGGAGGGAAGGTAGTTCCTGACGATTTCGCTCATGTCCACCGCACCGTAGCCGCCGATGACGCTGCTCATGGCATAGACATAAGAGAATAGTTCATGGTGCATCACCCCGTAGCGCAAAGCACCGTAGCCTCCCATAGAGAAACCACCGATGACCCGCGACTGGCGGTTACGGCGGATGCTATAGCGCGACTCCACGTCGGCCATCAGTTCCTGGAAGAAATACTGCTCGTAGTTGATGCTGTTGCCGTAACAGTTGTCTATATACATCCACGTGCCGCCGTCCGGTGTGACGATAACCATCTCGGGGATCTCGCCTGATGCGATCATCGCATCGGCATCATCTGCCAGGTCGTCGAATTCCCACCAATCGTTCTGGTCGCCGCCGTAGCCATGCAGCAGGTAGAGCACGGGGTATTGCTTTCCTTCCGTGTAATTGGCCGGAAGGTACAGGGAGTATTTCATCTCCCTTCCCAGTATCTTGCTTTGAATGGTGACATCTTTGTCGATGGACCCTTTATTGCTGGTCCCCTGGGAACCCGGGTTCGGGTCCGGTTCAGCATCCTTGGCAACTTCCTGCTGCCCCTGATTATCCTCCGGAATATCAGGAAGCGGTTTCTCGCAGCCTAAGGAAACTGCGAGAAACACGCTTAAACAGGTGAAAACTCGGAGACTCATCATAGGTTCTTGCCGAAGAACGGAAGGATATGCTCCATTCCCTGGCTCACGAAGGGTTCCAGGTCGTACAGGTCGAAGTGGGAAGCGACGGGAAGAACCACCATTTCCTTGTTGCCGTGCGGGACTGCCTCGAAGATTTCGGTGGAAGACGGACGGCTCCAGGCGTTCTCGCCACTTACCACGAGGTAAGGTTTCTTCATGTCCTTCATGATGTTGGTCACGTTGTATTTCACCAGTTCCAGCTGGGACCAGGCAACGACCTGATTAGACCAGCCTTTGCGGTTGCCACGGGCGGTGTAGTAGTAGGCGGCTCCCTCGTCGAAGGCACGAGGCATGAAATCCAGGAACATCAAACCGCCTTCGCCCTTTTCATAGGCCGCCTTGGCGGCGACTACTTCTGCCTCCGGCCTGAAAAAGCCCATCATCGGCGAAGTGGAGATGTCGGAAATGGCCGGGACGATGGCCGTGATTGCCTTCAGCCGGGGTTCTTTCACTCCGGCGACAGACATATAGGAACCGGATCCGCAGATGCCCAGGCCACCGATGCGTTCCGCATCTACATACGGGAGGCCGACAAGATAGTCCACGGCGGCTTCGATATCGCTTTCTTTCACGTTAGGTAGCTCCTGGAAACGGGGCATCCCCTCGCTTTCGCCGAAGTAAGATCCGTCAAAGACGAGCGTAACATAGCCTGCCTCAGTGAGCCTTTCGGCATAGACGCTCTGTGCCTGCTCCTTGATGGAAAGCATGGGGCCGGTCACAACGACGGCGGGATAGTCCTTGTTCTGGTCGAACCCTTCGGGAAGGCGAAGGATTCCCGCGAGATTCAGGTTCAGGTCTTTGTTCAGGAAGGTAACTTTTTGCTCAGTCATGGTATTGTCTTTTTGTTGATGATCAGTGCAGGAAAGGAGGGTCAGTGCGACCACAAGGGCAAATGCCATTTTCTTCATAATCATTGCTTTTATCTGTTGCAAAGGTCGGAATAAACGAGAATCCGCCACTTACGAAAATGGCGGATTCTACGTACATTATTTCCGTTTCTGGCGGCTATTTCATCAGCCTGGTCTTCTGGAGCCAGGCATCAATCTGGGGGAATTTCTTGTCGATGCCTTCGCCGTTCATCTTGGTGGTGATGACGGCAAGACCGTCCAAATGCTCGGCGTCGGGCGTAGCCTTCACAATGTCCTGGAGGGTGTTGTATTCGGCGGTATAGGCCGTGCAGAGCGGGATAACCGTCTTGCCGGACCAGTCCAGACCGGACTTTTCCAGGAAGGTGCGGACGGGCATCGGGGCGGTGTACCACCATA
>JAFUWW010000041.1 GCA_017471085.1 Bacteroidales bacterium
GCAGGAGTCTTTTCTAAAAGAATTGCTTGTATTCTTGAAGAAAATGTGATGGGAATTGGAGCGTGAATGACTATCTTTGCAACAACAGAAACAAAACTTTGAATATGGGTAATATTTCAAGACGTGATGCCCTCAAATGGATGGGCGCCGGAGTGGCCGCTTTGGCTTTCTCCCCTTATGTGAATGCGGAAAAACTGATGGAAGGCCCGCTTTTCCAGAACCCGGTGCGCCCTCAGGGACCCCAGGGGATGCCGCCGCTCAAATATGCGGAGAAAGAGGTCTACAGCGGCCCCGATGTGATTATCCGTCAGATCGATGAACACACCTGGGAAGGCAACGGCCACCTGATGGCCAACGAGACCATCTATATTATCGAAGGCCGTGACAAGGCCATCCTGCTGGATGCCGGCACCAAGATCGACGACCTGGACAAGATCGTGGCCGGAATCACTTCCAAGCCCGTCATCCTCATCGCCACCCACGTGCATCCGGACCATACGGGCAGTGCCATCAACTACTTCCCTGAGATCTGGATCAATGTGGCCGATATCGTGAACGTTCCGCAGTTCATGGCCGGTTACAAGGGCAAGATCAACTATCTGGAAGACGGCCAGGTCTTCGATCTCGGCGGCCGCCGGATAGAGGTTATCTTCACGCCGGGCCACACCCCGGGCAGCGCCACCTTCTTCGAGATGGAAGGAGACCGCAAATGGGGCTATAGCGGAGACGCTTTCGGCAGCGGCAACCTGCTGCTCACGACCAACTTCTCCACGCTCCTGGCCACCACCACCCGCATCGAGGCTTACATGAAGCGCCACGGCATCGAGAAGATGTATCCCGGCCATTATATGGGCGCCAACCCGGAAACCCTCCAGCGCATCTCCGACCTCAAGAAAATGTCGGCAGAAATGATTGAAGGAACCCGCAAGGGAGATACCAACGGTCAGGCCATGATGGGACTGAACGGCCGCATCCGCGACTATGGTGTGAATGTGAGCTATCGTGATCCGGACGGGCTCAAATAAGCAACTAATCATATATGGCGATTGACGGTTTCCCGAAATCGCCATATTTTTGTGCAAAATAACTAGGTATAATGAAAAAACTTCTTCTTCTGACGGCCATCGGTGCCGTCCTGGGCGGAGCCTGCGTAGTGAGTACGTCTTGCGGAAACGCCTCTGCCAAAGCGAATACGGACACGCTCCGGATCAACACCACTGATTTCACCGAGGACATCATCGGTTTCAATGGTCCCACCCCTGTGGAAATCACGGTGGTGAAGGGTGTCATCACCGGCATCCAGCCTCTTCCCAACCGGGAAGGTCCCCGTTATATGCAGATGGTGCGCGAAAGCGGCCTCTTTGAGAAACTCAACGGGAAAACCCTGGAAGAGGCCAAGACGGTGGAACTGGATGCCGTGACCGGCGCCACGTTCTCTTCCACGGCCCTTATCAAGAACATCAAGGCCGGTCTGGAAGACGGCGGCTATTATGCCCAGGGCGTGCAGGTAATTACGGAAGCCAAGGTGAAGCAGGGCAAGGTGAAAGGCGCCGTGGAACATGGCCTGGGCTCTTTCAAAGCCATTCCTTTCGCCGAGGCTCCCGTAGGGGAACTCCGCTGGAAGGCCCCGGTGCCCAAGAAGCCCTGGAGCGGTGTTCTGGAGGCGACTGAATTCGCCGGCATGCCCCCGCAGCAGACCCGTTCCTGGCCCGGAGCGCCGGCTCCCAAAGTGACGGAAGACTGTCTCTATGTGAATATCCAGACCCCGGCTACATCGGCCAAGGACAAGCTGCCCGTGCTGGTTTGGATTCATGGCGGCGGTTTCATCACCGGCGACGCCAATTCCAATGACGGCGCCAAGTTCGCCAAGCAGGGGATTGTGTATGTAAGCCTCAGCTACCGTACCGGTGCCCTGGGCTTCCTGTCCCTTCCGGAGCTTTCCGCCGAGAACGAGCGCGGCATTTCCGGCAACTACGGTCTTCTCGACATGGTCGAAGGCCTCAAGTGGGTGAAGGAGAACATTGCTGCCTTCGGAGGCGACCCTGCCAAGGTGACCATCATGGGCGAGAGTGCCGGCGCCATTGCCGTGAGCATGCTCTGCGCCTCTCCTCTGGCCAAGGGCCTCTTCCGCGGCGCCATCTCCGAAAGCGGCGGTTCCTTCTGCCCGGTTGATGCCGTGCGTGTGGACAACAACGGCATCCGTGACGTGAAGGGCTCCGAACAGTACGGCCTGGACTGGATGAAGCGGATCGGCGTTTCTTCTCTGGCACAGTTGCGCGAGACGCCCTGGGAGACCCTGGTCTCGGACGAGGCTTCCGGCGGCGTGGGCGGTTTCTGGCCCACCGTCGACGGCTACGTGCTCCCGGACGACCAGTACAAGATGTACGAGGCAGGCAACTACAACGACGTGAACGTGCTCATCGGCACCAATTCCGACGAAGGCGCCATGTTCTGCCGTCCCACCCAGCTGGCCAAGTATCAGGCCGATATAAAGGCTGAGTACGGTCCTTTTGCCGACAGGATGCTGCAGCTTTATCCCGTCTCCACCGACGAGGAGACGTACGGAGCCCTCTCCGACATTTTCCGCGAGACCGCTTTCTCCTGGCCCACCTGGGCCTGGGCTAACCTGCAGAACAAGACCGGCAAGGGAAAGGTCTACCTGTATTACTTCGACCAGTTCGATCCGGAAAGGCCGATGTTCGGCGGTCCCGGCGCTCCGAAACCCCGCGGCGCCAACCATGCTTCCGAGCTTTCCTATGTGTTCGGCTCTTCCTGGGGCCGTCCCTTCGAGGGAGCCGACAAGGCCGTGAGCGATGCCATGAACACCTATTGGGGCAACTTCGTGAAGACTGGCGACCCCAACGGCGAAGGCCTGGACAACTGGCCGGTGTACAAGGACGGCGAAAAGACCGTGATGTTCTTCAAGAACGGTACTTCCCTGATTGAAACACCCAACAAGCCCCAGCTGCAGCTGATGGAAGAGTACTTCGCCTGGAAGCGCCGGCAGCCCATCCGCTAAACAGAGCTTTATACAAGAAAAACGGCACTGGAGATGAATCCGGTGCCGTTTGCTGTCATAAACCCGTCTATCTGCAGGGAATCAGGAAGGTGCGCTGCAGCAGCACCTTGGCTATGCGCAGATGGCCGGCTCCGGCCGGATGCAGGCGGTCCGTTTCCAGATTGGTGTAGAAGGCGGCCTGGGAATCCAGCAGCGGGAACAGGTTGGCCTCGGCGTTCAGGTCGATGACGCTGATGCTCCATACGTTCGCCGCTTCCTTGATGGCATCGACATAACTGTCCAGATACAGGCCGATGCGGTTCTGCACCAGCTCGTCGGGCTGCTCGTTGTTGTCGGCAAAATAGAAGTAGCCGCGGTGGGGCGGAGTAAGAAGTACGATGGGCGTCTCCGGGAACGTGTCTTTCAGCAGTTTCATGGCAGCGTTGATGCGGCCGCGGAAGGTGCCGTTGTCATAGTCGATTTCCCGGCAGGTGCGAGGCGAGGTCACGGCGCTGTCCGGACCGTTTCCCCAGCGGACGTCCTTCACCACTTCCCGGTACCACTGTCCGAGGGGGAGTCCCATGTTGTAGTCGTTGGTGCCCAGCAGGATGCAGATGGCATCCGGAACCTGCTCTCCCTTGGCTTCCTTGTACATGTTCAGCTGCATGGGCACTGCGCTCCACTCCATCCCGCTGATGGCCGTGACCACCGGGGTGATGCCCAGCCAGTCGGCCAGGTGCTCGTAGTATAGCTTGAAATCGTGCCGGGCTATGATGCTGTCACTGATGGAATCGCCGATGAAAAGCACCGTCTTCCCGGTCCAGGGGTGGCGCACCAGGCCTGTCTCGGGAGTGATTTCACCCGCCTGGATAACCCTGGCGTTGAGTTTGGGCATCTGGAATCGCCGCTGTTCCTGGGACATGGCGGTGGCAGAGAACAGAATGGCCGCCATTCCGGCAGCCATGAAGGATATAAGCTGTTTATTCATGGTCTTTGTTTTTGCAAAGATACCGATTATTCCGAATAAATCAGCTTCTTGGTCTTGGGATCGCGGGAGAAATGCTTGAAAAAGTCCCACATCAGCTTGGCGTCGGGCTTGAAATCCCAATGGCCATAGCCGTTGACGGCCACCAGCTGCACCAGGGGCTTGTTGCCTTTGTACAGACGGCCCGTATCCATGGTGATGCCGTTCTTGTTGGTGACGATGGTCTCGCGGTCGCGGAGCTCCACGCCGAAGGTGGCGTCCTTGGAGAAATCCGGTGCTTCGGGGAAGTCGATGCCGTTCATGGTGGCGTAGGTCTTCCAGCCCAGGAAGAGGTTGTTCTGGGAAGGATCCGGCTCCCGGTCGCTGAACCAGATGCCCAGGTCCTGGGTGCCTGTGACGGAGAAGTACGGCATTTCTATCAGACCGGCTTTCTGGGCAGCTTCGTTCATCAGGGATTCGCGGGACGCACCCAGGTGGATGAAAGGCAGCATGCCTGCCGAGTGGGCGCCGACGCCTGCGAACAGGAAGGATTTCCGGATGCCCAGGCAGTTGGAGGTGGCGCCGCCGGCGGAGAGGCCTTCGGCATAGACCTTGGCGGGATTCAGCTGAGGATACTTGTTCAGCAGTTCATAGACTACCTGCTCGATGCCATCCAGCCCCATTACAGGATTGCCGTTGCCTTCCCATTCCAGTTCGGCTACGATAAAGCCTTCGGAAGGCGCCAGTTCCACGAAACCGGCCGCTTCGGCCTGGGTGCGGGGGTCATTGCCGTGTCCGTGCAGGAGCACCATCAGCGGTACGCTCTTGGCGGGGGCGTTGAGCAGGTTCCGGGGAATGTATTCGTACCAGAGGAACTCGCCGTTGCCCATCAGGTCCTTGCGCACCACGTTGCGGACGATGCCCAGCTGCTCCGGCATGATATAAGGTTCCAGCTCATAAGGACCGTACTGGCCGAATTCCCCTCCGGTGTACCAGGTGTGCATGTAGTTGCTGTAGCGGTAGTTCCGGCTCATCAGCTTGTCCCACGCATCGGCCACCAGGTCTTTCAGCGAGGCGTTCTTGTCGGGGTTCACCACCACTTGCACCAGCGGGTCCGTGGCGGCGGCGTTCTGCGTCTTGTAGGCTGCTGCTGCTTTGGCCGCGTTGTTTCCTCCGATATAGGCGGGAACTTCGGGCGCGCCTTTCACCGCTTTCCCGGGCTTGCCGTTGAGGGAGACGATGCCGGCCACTTCACCGGCGTTTCCGGCGATGCAGGCATTCACGAAGGTGGCGCCGTTGCCGATGCCGATCACCTTGAGGTTGTAGATGGCCCTCAGTTCTTTCAGCAGGGCTTTGTACTGCTCGAAATCGGCCGCATTGTTGTATTTGGCTCCCACGGGATTCACTACATAGACGGTGCCGGCGAATTCATCGGCCAGGGCGGTGAGCCCCAGGTCCTGTGCCAGGGCGGCGGCAGCGGCCTTGTCGACGGCTGCATCCGGATAAACCACGAAAGTGGGGGCGCCCAGGCCCAGGCGACCGGCGTCGGAGCGGACTTCACTGCGGTAAGAATATACGGGAATCTGGGGCGGCTGCGGCTGCTGGGCCATAGCCAGGACCGTCATCATGACGGCGAGAAGGGAAGTCAAAAAACGTTTCATTTCAGGTGTAATTTCTGTTACACACAAAAATACGCCGTTTTTCTTTTGTTATTTTGCCGGATTCTTTAAGATATATCGCATTATCTTCAAAAAAGAGCGGTATAATTGTGGGGTTGGTGATTTGACATTTGCGGTTTGTGGTTGGTGCCGGTCGTTGTCTCTGCTCTGCCGGGATTCGGGCCGTTTTCCCGTCCGCACGGCGTTCTGGCCTCTGTCCCTGCTGTGTTGCCGCGTTGACACGAAATACGCCCTGGAAAGCCCTGCGGCTGTCAACATGGCAAGGTTTTGGCTCGATAGGGCCCGTTTTGTTGCCGCGTTGACACGAAATCGGCCCTGGAGTGCCCTGCGGCCGTCAACGCGGCAAGGTCTTGGGCCGATAGAGCCCGTTTCGTTGCCGCGTTGACACGAAATCCGCCCTGGAGTGCGCTGCAGTTGTCAACGCGGCAAGGTTCTTGCCCGATAAGTCCCGTTTCGCTGCCGCGTTGCCACGAAATCGGCCCTGGAAAGCCCTGCGGCCGTCAACGCGGCAAGGGACCGCCTTCCGGCCGGCTATTGTTCTCGGCATGAGCTGCGGTAGATGCCGGGCGAAGGGAGGCATGGCCCCGGAGGGAATGGTCCAAAACGGGGATGCGGGCTGGCCCGCCGCAGGGAGCGGTGCCGC